>QCCL01000003.1 GCA_003281255.1 Prochlorococcus sp. AG-347-L02 | reverse complement strand
ATGGAATCAAGAGTTGTTTCTTGACCAACTGTATAAGAAGTAATTGTAACTGGAGCAGAGCCGTTTACACTTGAAAATCCATTGGAATCAGCAACAAAGGTAGAGTTTACTTCTGCTACTTTTATTTGAGTTGAGGAATCAGAACTGGAAGAATCAGAACTTGAGGAACCAGATGAACTAGAAGATCCAGATGAACTTGAAGTATCCTCTACTGTTGAATTATTGGTAACACTGGTAGAACTTAAAGAAATAGCATCATTACCAGCAGAATCTTGGATCGCATAAGTATCATTTCCGCTAGATGGATCTGTATAGGCAACGGTAACAGTCTCATCATTTTTAACTGTTGTTGTAAGTGTTAGTTCTACCGTTGATCCTGATATTGATACGTCAGTAACGCTATTGCTGGACCCGCCAGATGTGACCGAGAAAGCAGAAGTTGCTGCAGTTGTAGAAGATAAAGCCTCGTTGTAGGTAAGGATTACTTTTGTACCAGCAGTGTTTGTAGCAGAAGAAGAAAATGTAAAAGCTGTTTCAGCGGCAGTGGTAAAACTAAGACTTGTTGTGTCACTTATTCCTGCATAGGAATTACTGGAAGAATCATCGAATGCTGTAGCTGCAATCTGCACATAATATGAGGTTTGCCCTGCAAAATCACTACTGGGATTGATAGTAATTTGATTAGAACCAGTACCTGTAACATTTCCGCTGGTTACATCAATAATTTCTACAGCAGAATTATTGGATGCGTTATAGATAAAAATATTGCCACTTTCTACATCAACAGCTTCTGAGAAGGTGAGGACAATATTGCTGTTAATGGCAACAGCCGTTGAATTATCTGCAGGAGAAGAACTGGTTAATGCTGGAACAATCGCAGGAATATCAACAGAAAGTGTAGTGACTGATTCTGAGAATCCTTGACTATCTGTGTAATCAAGTATTGTTCTAACTTTTTTGTTTTCTTCTGATGAATTGAGTGTATAAACTGCGTTAGATCCTATTTGAGTCCACGTTGTCCCGTCGGAAGATGATTGCCAGATATACGATAGAGTTCCGGTCCCGTCAGGATCTATTGTTGTCTCTTCAATACTTAATTGTTGGCCAATTTGAGTGTTTCCATTAATAGCAAAGACAGCATCCCCATCATTTACAAGTTGTATCTCTGCAATTCCAGACATTTGATTAATACCATCAGCATTGTCCCACCAGTCATTCCATCGCCCTTCCCATATATGAAAGAAATGCCCATAATCTTCACTTCTACTACCACCACTACCACCATCAGATGGTTCAGGCCCGTTCCAATTTGTATAAGTGAAAGATGATCCATCAGACCATACCCATCTCCCCTCACTATCTTTATCAGTAGCACCTATCCATTTCCCATCTTCACCATCACCAAGTGTTGGACCGAAATTTGAATAAACAAAATCTTGTTCTTCTTGGCTATTGATCGATACTAGATGACCTCCAAGGCTTACAGCATTAGCTTCTGCTGTAGTCCATGCAGTACCACTAACAATGGTATAAAGCTTATTGTTTCTGACCTTCCCACCCTTATCAAGTTCAGCTTGAAATTCAGCGAGAGAAAGAGGCATCTTGGGAAAATAACTTTAAGATCGCAAAAGGATTAACATATTGACAATCGTCTTGATTTTATCAAAAACTGGTGAATTTTCCTTAAAAATTTCTCACACAAATTTTTATATCGAAGTAAGACAAATATTAATAGTAATTTAAGCGAGCTAAATTAGCTGATGCAAATGTTTTTGATATTTATTCAGATTAATATTTAAAATCTTGAATCTTTTTTTGAGTTATTAGTGTGCAATTCAATGTCAGTAATAATTGTTGATCTTTAACCTGTAGAAAATTTATGAACAATTTTTGTTATTACCTTATTTTGTTTTTCTATTCCTTGTATTGACCAGTAAAACCATATCTGGCTTTGATTTGTTGCCTTGTAAGTTTGACCAAATTTAAAGGTTTCAATTTGTAGCAACTTAAGAATGTCCTTAAGGGTAATTTAGGGTGCAGAATTGACTAAACAAGCTTGTAGAAGTAAGTACAAAAGTTATGCTTTTACGAAAACGTCCTAAAAACCATTGATATGAAAAGGAAAATTAAGTGGAGCCAAGCGGACTCGAACCGCTGACCCCCTGCATGCCATGCAGGTGCTCTACCAACTGAGCTATGGCCCCACAACTTTAAATATACCAATTGAAACCTTGATATTTATATTTTCAAAATATGAATTTACCTCAAATTAAACTTTTCGCCAGACAGCTAATAATTTCCCTTGAAAAACAACTTCATCTAAATTCAACTCAATTGGTTCATACGCTGGATTTGCTGCTTCAAGAAATATTTTTCCTCCTCTCTTAACAAAATACTTTAAAGTTGTTCCTAAACCCGGGACCAATGCACTAACAATAGTTCCGTTTCTAAGAGAGTATGAATCTCTAATTGGCTCCATCAAAACCATATCTCCATCTGCAATACATGCATCTACCATAGAATCTCCATTAACTGAAAGTGCAAAAACATTTTTCTTTTTTAAAACATCAGAAATATCTAAATTCTCTTGAACATCAGAATAAGTTTCAATTAAACCTCCAGCTGCGACTGAACCCATAATTGGTACACCTTCTATAATTTCATCGACTATTTGCATTGTTCTTGCTTTACCTTCTTGCCATGAGATATAACCCTTTTCTTGTAAATGTTTTAAGCGACTTTGAATTGGAGCAGGAGATTTTAATCCCATAGCTTGCATCATTTGCCTGATGGATGGGCTATGTTGAAAGTCTTTCATATATTCTTTTATCCACCCATATAGTTCATTCTGAGCTTGGGTAAGATCGCCCCCTGAAGAAGTTCCCATAAAACAAATGTACTCTAATACATTTGTACCCTTTTATGAATTAGTTCGCAAGTATTCCTATTGGAGAATGCAAGATAAAAGAGCTTGTTGAGCATGTAATCTATTTTCCGCTTGATCAAAAATTCTACTTTTGTGACTTTCAAATATTTGATCAGTTATCTCTTTGGATCTATACGCAGGAAGGCAATGAAGAATAATTGCATCTTTATCAGCCTTACTAACTAAATCTCTATCAACAGTGAAACCATTAAAAACTTTTTCTTTCTCATCCTTTTGATTTTCTTCACCCATAGATGACCAAACATCAGTATAAAGTACATTTGCTCCTAAAACAGCAGTATTGGGATCATTAGTGATTTTCAACAAATTCTTATTTTTATATATTTCATATGCTTTATCGATCAACAAAGAGTTAGGCTCATAACCTTTAGGACATGCAATCCTAACTTCTACTCCTAATAAAGCTCCACATAAAATAAGAGAATTTGCGACATTATTACCGTCTCCAATAAATGTCAAAACTACATCTTGAAAATCAAGGAATTCCTCTTTAATCGTTAAAAAATCAGCTAAAGCCTGACATGGATGTTCTAAATCTGTAAGAGCATTAATAACTGGCTTTGTAGACCACTTTGCATACTCTTCCAAATCAGTTTGTTTAAATGTTCTTATCGCAAGAACATCACAGTATCTACTTAGCACTCTTGCTGTATCTCTAATTGGCTCTCCCCTTCCAATTTGTGACGTAGTAGGATTTAGGTCAACTGTGGTGCCGCCAAGTCTTGACATTGCTACCTGGAAACTAACTCTGGTACGAGTTGATGACTTATCAAAAATTAACCCTAAAACTTTTTCTTTGAGTTTTATATTTAGATCTTTATTTTTAAAATTTTTTGCTATTTCTAGAATATGAAGAAATTCCTCACTTGAAGTATCCAAGCTTGATAAAAAATTTTTACTTGCAAGCTTGATCGGCTTTAACATTTAACTTTATACGAAAAACCTAAATTCTACTATGCAGGCATTTTACTCTCTGCTAAGAGAGTTTTAAGATCCTCTCCCTCTATAACTTCTTCTTGGAGAATTTTTTGAGAAATCGATTCAAGAAGAGGTAAATTATTCCTCAAAATATTAAGTGCTGTTTCGTGTGCGTCATCAACTAAACCTCTAACCTCTTTGTCTATTGCTTGAGCCGTAGCATCACTCACAGATCTTCTTGGATTGTTTCCATTTCCTAAAAACTGACCACCACCTTGTTTATCGTAAGCTAGTGGACCAAGGATATCACTCATTCCGAATGTTCCTACCATTTGTTCTGCTATATCAGTTGCTCTTTGTAAATCATTTGATGCCCCCGTAGTAATCTTTCCAAAAACGACCTCTTCTGCTGATCTTCCACCAAGTAGTGTAGCTATTTGTCCTTTTAATTCCTCTTTAGAATTCAAAAATCTTTCCTCTGTTGGCAGTTGAAGAGTATATCCAAGTGCACTCATACCTCTTGGCACAATTGAAATCTTGGCAACTTTTGAACCTCCTGGCATGAGATGGCCAACTATTGCATGTCCGACTTCGTGATAAGCAACAACTTTTTTTTCATCATCTTGTAAAACACGACTCTTCTTTTCCAATCCAGCCACAACTCTCTCTATAGCTTCGCTTAAGTCTTGTTGTTCTACACTTTTCCTTTTAGCTCTAGCTGCAAGTAAAGCAGCCTCATTTACCATGTTAGCTAAATCAGCTCCAGCGAATCCGCTAGTAGCTTGGGCAATAGAATCCAAGTCAATAGAATCAGATAGTTTAACCTTCTTCGTGTATATCTCCAATATAGTTTTTCTACCAGACAAATCTGGTCTATCAACTAATACTTGCCTATCGAATCTTCCAGGCCTTAGTAACGCGGCATCTAGGACTTCTGGTTGGTTAGTAGCTGCAAGAACTATAACGGGCTTATCTGCGGAGGCGAAGCCATCCATTTCTGTAAGAAGTTGATTTAATGTTTGTTCTCTTTCATCATTGCCACCAACGACTCCCATGGATCCAGAACGACTTTTACCAATAGCATCCAATTCATCAATAAAGATAATACAAGGAGCTTTTTTCTTTGCTTGTTCAAATAAATCTCTTACTCTTGCAGCACCTGCACCAACAAATAGCTCAACAAATTCAGAACCTGAAATTATAAAGAAAGGAACTTCTGCTTCTCCTGCAACAGCTTTTGAAAGAAGAGTTTTACCTGTTCCTGGAGGGCCCACAAGAAGTACCCCTTTTGGTATTCGCGCACCAATATCTGTGTATCTCTCAGGTTTTTTTAGAAAATCAACTATTTCCGTTAATTCATCCTTAGCTTCATCAACGCCAGCCACATCAGCAAATGTTACTTTTGATTCATCATCGGGGACGTAAACTTTAGCTTTACTTTTAGTAAAGCTAAGGGCTCCTTGAGCACCTCCACCACCCATACTTCTTCTAGCGAAGAATTGTAAAACAAGGATAAAAATTAAAGGAGGAACAACCCAACTCAATATGGTTGAGAAAAAATTAGGTTTTTTGGGAGGAGCGGCAGCGAATTCTACCCCTTTACTTTCTAACCTTTGTGGAAGGTCCATATCAAAAATTGGAGTTGTTGCTAATACAGAAGGGGCGCCTTCTTCAGCTCCATTTAACTCATATCTAATCTGTTCTTGAGTGATATATGCACGCTTAACTTCACCATCATTAACCTGATCTATAAATAAAGAATAAGGAACCCTAGGGATTTGCATATTTTGATTAGGGAAAAGGCTGCTAAATAAAAGTAATGCTCCAACTCCTATCAAAATGATATTTACAATTCCAAATCTTCTATTAGGTTGATTATCGTCTTGTCTTATTGGCATAGTTAGGAACAATTGTGAACTTATTATAAACTAAACGAAGAGTTTCCGTATCTGTATTGTTTTTTTTGGGTAAGAACCGTACGGTATTTTATCCCAAAAAATTAGTTTCAAATTTAATTTTTGAATGAATTCTTAACACAAATATCATTTCCAATCAAACTAAACTGAGAATCACTTAATTTAATAATTTCGTGCATATCTTTAAATTCAAAATCACTTAGAGGATTCATACTATTTTCTCCACCTAAAATTTTTGGGGCGATAAAAGTAACAAGTTCCTGAACACAATTAGATTGAATAGCGGCAGTAGCCAATCTAGGGCCACATTCCCAAAGAACTTTATTACATCCTCTTTTTGCAAGTATTTTTGAAATTAACTCTGGATTATCTGATAATACCTTTTCAACCTCCACGCATTTTGGAATCCTTGAAAGGTAGCTTTCATTTGCTGTAGAAGAATCATAAATAACTAAAGTTTTTGCCTTACTGCAATCCCAAAGATTAGATTTTGAAGGGAGATCTAAACTTTTTGTGAAAACAACTCGTAAAGGCTCAGGATTTATGGAACCTCTAGTAGTCAAAAGTGGGTTGTCTCTTCTTAATGTGTTTCCCCCAATAATTATTGCATCAAATTCTGCTCTAAAAGAATGAACTAATGACCTTGATTCATCATTAGTAATCCATTTACTTTTTCCATTTTTTAAAGCTATTCTTCCATCTATACTCATTGCCCACTTAAGAACACCAAACGCCTTTTTTGTAATATTCCTATGAATGAAAGCCTTATTAAGATCTAAGGATTCTTTTTTACATAATCCTAAGTGAACTTTTATACCAGCTTCTTTTAGAAGCTTAATACCTTTACCAGAGACTCTTTTATCAGGGTCTTGAATAGATATATATACCTTTTTTAACCCAGAGGATATCACCTTATCTACACAGGGAGGTGTTTTACCTTGATGGCAACAAGGTTCAAGATTTACATACATTGTTCCACCTTTAGCATCCTTTTTTAAATTTTTAAAAGCCATTGCCTCTGCATGAGGCATCCCTGCCTTGAAATGAAATCCTTCTGAAATGAGGTTTCCATTCTTATCAAGTATCACCGCTCCCACCTTAGGGTTAGGACTCGTTGTATTTTTGCCTAAGGAAGCCAAAAAAATTGCTCTTTTCATCCATTTTGTATGGCTTACATTTTTTTCAGACATCTCCAAACATCAAATTCAGCTTATTGATCTCCACTCTTTAACAACGAAAGGAGGAATAGGTAACTCAGAAAAAACTCCTGACAAAGATAATCTTAATGGTCTATTTTTATCTAAATTTTTAATCAATTCATTAAGATCGAATTCTGCTGCAGCTTGTCTTCCATCATTTGCTAATTCCACATTAAGTAATGTTTTATCATCTAAAAGCCACTGTTTTCTCCCTGATTCAACTCTCAAGTCAGTGGGATGATCGATCCTGAGATTTCCTGGATATCCTATTACTCTTAAGATCAATTTATCTTCAAAAAGAGGTGATCTATAAGCTACTAATTGCCAAGTTTCAAAGTCCAAATCCCTTAAAAACTCACTGCTAGCATTCATTAATTCCCCATTTATTTCTGTTGCTGCAACTTCTGCAGATACTTTTAATGGGTTAAAAACAAATGTTAGTAGTAAAAATAAAGGTAATATTCCTTTTAAAAAAATATTTTTATTTGATTTTGTAATTTTCTTCATTTTCAGAATCCATCAGGGCATCAAGAGTTACAGCTGTTCTTACAATAGCTTGGTATCTTTTGATTATTTTACGATTTTTTTCAATAACTCGAGATAAATTCAAAGTGTCTTTTTCAGAATAGCTTGATGTTAAATCGCTAGAATCTCCTTCAATAAACTCAAATTCACTATCTTTATTAATTAGAGTTAACAACAAATCATGTAATCTCTTTCTCCTTTCAGACAATTAATTTAAGATGATAACTTAAATAATAATAAAATATTTTAATGAAACATTCAAACAATTTAATTCCATTTCATTAAATATTGATGACTAAAGTTAATAAAAAAATTCATGTAATTGGGATTAATTCTTATAAATTTGATGATCTATCCTTGAAATTACAAAATCTATTTTTAGAAACCGAAAATATTGCAGTTCCAAATTCATATTTTGGAGAAATTAAATCATGGAGCGAAAATGGTGTATTAAAAAAGAAATCATTTTTTTCGAGCAAAAGTAATATCGAACTTCTTGACTGGCTTCGATCTCAAAAAACTGATGTTATTTTAATTTCTAGAGGAGATCCACTTTGGTTTGGAATTGGGAGAATATTACTAGAAAATTTTTCAAAAGATGAATTAAATTTTTACCCTTCAAATACTTGCATTCAGTTGGCATTTAGCAAGTTAAAAATTCCGTGGCAAGATACCGTTAATGTAAGTATTCACGGCAGAGATTCTACTAAGTTAATAGAGGCTCTTAAAGCAAGACCTTCTAGTTTGTCTGTTATCACAGATTCAAATAATAATAGTTTAGAAATGATCAAAGAAAACTTAATAGAATTAAATCTGATTGACTTCTATGATTTTTGGCTCTGTGAGGAAATAGGCTTCGACAAAGAAAATATAAGAAAATTAAATCTTAAAGAATCATTACCCTCTTACATATCGAGTTTGAACATTGTTGTCCTTACAAAAACAAAGAAAAATTACTCAAATGATAATCTCCCACTTTTCGGAATCAGTGACCATATTTTTAAAACTTTTGATGATAGACCAAACTTATTAACTAAAAGGGAGGTTCGCGTTCAAATATTAGCTGACCTAGAGCTCCCGAAAAATGGTGTCCTCTGGGATATAGGAGCAGGTTGTGGGTCAATTGGTTTAGAGGCACTAAAGTTAAGGCCTAATTTAGATTTGTTTTGTATCGATAAAAGGGTTGGCTCAAAAGAATTAATAATAGAAAACTCAGAGAGGCTTGGCGTCAAACCAAAATTTATTTTTGAGGAAGATATAAATTACATCTTGAATATGAAAAATTTAAGTTCTTTTGCAAAACCTAATAGATTAATAATTGGAGGATGTGATAAAAAAACTAAACTTCAGATTATTAATAAACTAGCTCAAGATATGGATATTGGAGACGTTATCGTTATCCCAATAATCGATATTCAAACTATTAAAGAATTGAAAGAGGAATTAGAAGATAAAAATTTCAAAACAAATTTAAATTTAATTCAGACCTATAAAAGCCTAAGTATCTCTGAGGGAATGAGATTAGAACCAAATAATCCTGTTTTTTTATTAAAAGGAAAAAAATAAGTTTAAAATGTTTATTTATTAGGTTTAGCTACATGGGGTAAGCCCCAACCTAGTTTATTTCTTAAAACCTGGAAAAATTCATGATCTTCAAGTCTAATAAACTTTACTGAGTGTTTACTTTTCCTTATTAAAACTCTATCTTCAGGCCAAACATAACAACCAGCATTTCCGTCAACAACCATTACCAGCCTTTCAGGAGTCGCTGGGAAAACAGTTACTGGCTCTGAATCATTAAAAACCAATGCCCTAGAAGCCAATGAATGTGGAGCAATTGGAGTTAATTGCACTACTGGGCAATCAGGCGTAATAACTGGCCCTCCAGCACTCAACGAATACGCAGTTGATCCAGTTGGAGTAGATAAAATTACTCCATCTGCTGAAATATCTACTGGAGCATGTCGCCCAATAGAAATCTCAAAATGACACATACTTGTTAGAGGTTCTCTATGAAGAGCCATCTCATTAAGACAGAGAGACTCCCATCTCCTCTGATCATTCCTCATTACACTAATGATAAGACAAGTTCTTTCTTCAATATCCCAATTTCCAGCAATGATTTTATCTATTGCTTCATCAAGATTTGATAAATAAGCTTCCGCAAGAAAACCTAAATGACCAGTATTTATTGTGAGGATAGGAATTTTAGCTGGTGCTGTTTGCCTTGCTGCAGAAAGAACGGTTCCATCTCCTCCAAGAACAATTGCAAATTCTATTGACGAGTCAAACCCCTCTGGAACACAGTTCGTATATCCCAAAGGGCGAACATGTTGATCAGGATTTGCGAAACCAACCATGCCTCCAGAACTACTAACTCTTACAACTTCAAAATTAGATTTTTCCAATTTTTTTTGAACAGAAGTTGCAGTTTGAACAGCTAGTTCCTTTCCATCATTAACGATTAGTCCTGCTTTACGTACCAATCAAAAATTTAAAACTAGAACTATCTTAAACTAATTTGTTGGACAATCCTAATTTAAGAATTAAATACTATTAGAACTGTTCTAAGAATCTAATATCATTTGTATAAAATTTTCTGATGTCGTCGATCTGATGTCTTACCATACAAAATCTCTCAACTCCTAATCCTGCTGCAAAACCAGTCCATTTTTCGGAATCTATTCCTAATTTTTCTAATACCTTTGGATCTACCATTCCGCAGCCCATTACTTCTAACCATTTACCTTTCCACTGGACGTCTACTTCTGCTGAAGGTTCAGTAAATGGGAAATAACTAGCTCTAAATCTTACAGGAATATCTCCAAAAAAGGTCTTTAAAAATGTAAGAACTGTTCCTCTTAAATGACTAAAATTAATGTCTTGATCGATACATAAAACCTCAACCTGATTAAATACAGGGGAATGAGTAGCATCTACAGCATCTCTTCTATACACTCTCCCTGGAGCAATGATCCTTACTGGGGGAGGAGTTTTCTCTAAGTATCTTATCTGAACAGGAGAAGTATGAGTCCTTAAAAGTCGATTTTCATCTAAGTAAAAAGTATCCTGCATATCTCTAGCAGGATGATTTTTAGGTATATTAAGAGACTCAAAATTATAAAAATCAGTTTCTATCTCCGGCCCACTCTCAACTGAGTATCCTAAACCACAAAAAATATCTATTATTTCATCTTGAGTTGAAATTAAAGGATGTTTATTCCCAGGGGGTGTTCCAATAGAAGGGATAGTTACATCAATTTTTTCTTTTTTGATCTTTTTGTCTAAAGCTTCACTATTTAGTTGATTTTTTCTTTCATTTATTAATTCCTGCAAATTTATTTTTATTAAATTTGCCTTTTGGCCAACAATTGGTCTATCAGTAGCAGATAATTGACCCATTGTTTTCAAGATAATTGATAAATCACCTTTTTTCCCTAGCAAGGAAACTCTTAGCTGATCCAGTTCTTCATGAGTACTAGCATTACTTATATTATTTTTTGCTGTTAGAGAAAGATTATTTAGTTTTTCCTCAATTTGACTTAATGATTCAATCTGACTCACTGATATAGTAAAAATAAGTATTTCTTTATTTTACTTAAATATCGTCCATAAATAAAATTTATTGATTAATGAAACCGTTAAATATATTAATTAGCAATGATGATGGTGTTTTTGCAGCAGGGATAAGAGCTCTAGCAAAATCAGCACAAAAAAGAGGCCATAAGGTAAAAGTAGTTTGTCCTGACCAAGAAAGATCAGCTACAGGTCATGGTCTTACTCTGCAATCTCCATTAAGAGTGGAAAAAGCTGACGAATTATTTGGGGAAGGAATTGAAGCTTGGGGATGTTCTGGTACACCTGCTGATTGCGTCAAATTAGCACTATCTGAACTATTGGATCATAAACCTGATCTAGTACTATCTGGAATAAATCACGGGCCAAATTTAGGGACAGATATTTTTTGTTCAGGTACAGTCGCTGCAGCGATGGAAGGCACTTTAGAAAATGTTCCCTCCATGGCAATTAGTGTTGCTAGTTTTAAATGGAAGAATTTTGAATTTGCTGGAGAAATTGCAATGAATATTGCAGAACAAGCAATTAAAGATAGTTGGCCAACTTCACTTCTTTTAAATTTGAATATACCCCCTTGCGAAAAAAGCAAAATAAAAGAATTTTCATGGACAAGATTATCTGTAAGAAAATATAAAAATCAATTTTCCAAAAGAGAAGACCCAAGGGGTGATGATTATTATTGGCTCGCTGGTGAGGTTGTTTTAGATCTTAAATCAAAAGGTTATGGTCCAAAGAAATGGCCAAGTGACGTATCGCAAATACAAGAAAATAAAATATCTCTTACACCCGTTGAACCTGATTTATTTTGGCGGGGTAATTTAGACAAATTACCTAAAATTAATAATTTATTTGTAAATCCTTCTTAAAAGCCACAACGAAAAGCAAAGTCCAAAAAAATGAGCAGCAATAACTTGTGTATTACTGAGAACTGATAATATTTCAAGTCCAGTAATTGGGATATCGGATGTCGCTGTTATCAATTGTCCAGTTGTTTGAGAAGATGCTTGGATAAATAAGGCACCCATAAGAGCTTGATATCCAATTAATCCAAACAAAATTCCTAATAAATCAACTATTAGTCCTCGTTTTATCAATTTACTTGTTTGTCCTCTTGAAGGTCTTGCGTTACTTGCGATTGCTCTTCCTGTTCTAACTATTAACCAACCTTGCCAAAGACTAATAAGTAGTAAAATCAAGGATATTGTTGTAAGGGATAGACCAGGCGTCAAGCTAAGCTGCCCTTCGCTATTATTTACAACATTTGAAAAAAGCAAAACAGCTGCAACTACAACACCTAAAATGGACTGAACCCAAAAGCGTATCCATCCAATGCGTCGCATTCCAAATGAAAGGGACTGAAAATCAATTTTGTCAGACATTCATTTGATCGAATAAACTATAATCTATTCAAATTTGCCATCAAAATCATAAAATTGCACGTAATCTTTTGATCTCTTTAATATCGCCATCTGAAGTTAAGAATCCTACTTCAATAGCTATTGGAAGTTTTGATGGCCTACATGCTGGCCATAGGAAGTTAATTAAAAGTGTAGTTGAAGAGACGCAATATACCCCAACAATTGCGAGCTTCTGGCCTCATCCTAGAGAAGTTCTATACAAAGAGACACGTCTTAGGCTTGATCTCCCTAATGAAAAACTACCTATCCTTGAAGATCTTGGAATTGAACAATTAGTTCTGATTCCTTTTGATAAGGAACTATCCAAATTAAGTGCAGAAAGATTCGTGAGAGATATTTTGATAAATCAATTACAAGCAAAAAATATTTCTGTAGGTGCTAATTTTAAATTTGGTTTCAGAAGAAGTGGAGACATAAATACAATAAAAAATATTATTATGGATAAGGATATTAAACTAAAAATTACTCCAATATTAGAAGACAAGGAAGGTAGAATCAGCAGCAGCAGAATAAGAGATTTATTAGAGAAAAGTGATCTGAAAAATGCTTTCAAAATTCTTAATAGGCCTTATAGTTTTAATGGAAAAGTTGTTAAAGGTAAAGGAATTGGAAAAAGTATAGGGTGGCCTACCGCAAATCTTGAAATAGATGGCAGAAAATTTTTACCTGGAGAAGGAGTTTACGCATCTTGGACAACAATAGAAAATTCAAACCAAAAAATTGAATCTGTTATGAATCTTGGCTCTCAACCAACAATAAATCCTTTATTGCCATCTGCAGTTGAAGTTCATTTAATAAATAAAGATATCGATCTATATGGTTTAAATCTATCTGTAGAACCAGTTGAAAAACTTAGATCTCAAATCAAGTTCAAAAATATAGATCAACTTTCTAATCAAATTAAAAAAGATAGAGATAATGCTCTAAAAATTTTTAAAAACTACAAAAAATAAATTACAAATGCTGAATTCCAATACTAAAGACGCTGAAGATTTAAGAATTTATCAAATTATTGACGCTAATCTTGATAGAGCTAGAGAAGGACTAAGAGTATTAGAGGATTGGGCTAGATTTGGTCTAGGCAAAGAAAAATATGTTGAAAAGATTAAAAATTTTAGACAAATTTTAGGGAAAAATCATTTAGAAGTTTATAAACAATCTAGAAATCACATTGAGGACAAATGTAAAGGATTAACTCATCACGAGCAAATCAACAGAAAAACTCCAGAGCAAATTATAAGTTCTAATTCAGCCAGAGTTCAAGAAGCATTACGAGTCATAGAAGAATTCTCAAGGCTACAGAATCATGAGCTTTCGAAAATCGCTTCAGAAATTAGATATGAAAT
Organism: Prochlorococcus sp. AG-347-L02; assembly: GCA_003281255.1. Taxonomy (GTDB): domain Bacteria; phylum Cyanobacteriota; class Cyanobacteriia; order PCC-6307; family Cyanobiaceae; genus Prochlorococcus_A. The sequence goes on along the minus strand of QCCL01000003.1, from coordinate 107,431 downwards.
TTATACCATCGAAATAGACTTATTAAGCTTAAGTCAGTGTAAGAAGTCTGAGGCAATATTAAAAGAAAATGACTTATATGTAATCACAGATCAAAAGGACAATTTATTAGAAATCATAGAAGAAATTTTAATTGCGGGAGTAAGAATAATTCAACATAGATTTAAAACGGGAACTGATAAAGATCATCTTCAAGAGGCAATCAAGATTAAAAATCTATGTAAAAAATATAATTCTTTGTTCATCGTTAACGACAGACTTGACATAGCTCTTGCATCTAATGCGGATGGGATTCATCTTGGACAAGATGATTTAGACTTAAAAACTGCAAGGAAATTATTAGGATATTCAAAAATTATTGGCATAAGTGCAAATAATGAAATTGATATTTCAAATGCTTATAAGGAAGGTTGTGATTACATAGGAATTGGACCAGTATTTGAAACTGCAACAAAAAAGAACAAAAAACCTATAGGTATTGAAAAGATTAAAACATTAACAAAAGATTTAAATATTCCTTGGTTTGCTATTGGAGGAATCAAGTCAAATAATATTTCATATTTAAAAAAAAATGGGTTTAAAAAAATTGCCTTAGTTTCGCAATTAATGAATGCTGAAGATCCTAGAGAAGAAGCTATTATGATTTTAAAAGAATTGTCTAATGAAAATTAAAGTAAATGGAGAAGAAAAAAAAATTGAACTTGATCAAGAGAATGCTCTACTATCAAAAGCTTTAAATTTAATGGGATATAAACCCAACACAATTGTCGTAGAATTAAATAATTTAATTATTAATTCAATAAAATGGGAAAAAGTTAAACTTAAAGATGGGGATAATTTAGAAATCGTTTCAATAGTTGGTGGTGGTTAAAAGAAAATTTTTGTATATTAAAATCTTCATAATTTTTTAAGTTTAGACTTGAAACAATAACCAAAATTTTCCTTTTTTCGTTTTATATTCTTAATACTTAAATAGAACAATGAAAGAAATTATTGATAATAACTCAAGGACCTTGAAATGGGAGCAAAATGGGGAGCTCGCTCAAAAAGATCTTTCAGAGTTAATTGAAAGATTAAAAAATGTAGAAAGTGAAAATACTTCATCTGAGCTGTCTAGGTTAGGTACAAAATCAAACATAAAAGATTAAATTTGTTACTTAGATCTTGTCTTTATCAAAATTTGTACCAAATTAAAGTTACTGAATATAAAAATAAATGCCAAAAAGGTTTCCAGAGTGGGTAAATACAGAAGTCGTCATAAAGGCAATCAAAATGAGAGAAGAAGGAATGCTTTCAAAACAACTTAATTTATGGATAGAAAACCTCTTAGAAATAGAAAAAAAGTAATTATTTAGGAAATACTTTTTATAATTCTCAGAGCCGCCATTGCTGCTCCGTAACCATTATCTATATTCATAACTGCAATACCTGGAGAACAGCTAGACAACATACTATTTAAAGCAGTTTCTCCATCCTTACTAACGCCGTAGCCGACTGAGACAGGTACTGCAATTATCGGTTGTGCCAACAATCCACCCACAACCGTTGCCAAAGCCCCTTCCATTCCAGCACAAACTATTAATACATCATATTTATTTATTTCTTCTAACTGACTCATCAATCGATGAAGTCCAGCAACTCCAACATCTATAAAAGATTGACAATTTACTCCATAAATTTCAATCGCTAATTGTGCTTCAAGTGTTACGGCCAAATCGCTTGAGCCGCCTGAAATTATGGCAACTTTTTTATTCGTATTTAATTTATTCAAATTCTTCCCAATTGTTAAGCAATTTGCTTCTTCATAGAATCGTGCATCATTGTACAAACCCGTAAGATAATGGGCCTTTTCACTATTAATCCTAGTAATGAAAACAACCTCATTTTTACTTAATACATTTTTTGATAATCTTTCTAATTGGTCGATACTCTTATCTTGACCCCATATAGCCTCGATGAGTCCTAGTCTATCTCTTCTTTCAAAATCAAACTTGATATCAAAATTCATCTTTGCTTATCCAATTCTCCCTCATAAATTAATTCAAAAGGATTTTCGCCTACATTTAGAGTTGCTTTAACATTATCTTCAAATTTTTGTTGAACTACATTTACTTCTGACATTGGTATACTTTTCCATAATTTCTTACTTTTCCAATTTACTAATATTAAAGCTTCTTCTTTTTCTTTATCCCAAAATAATTGTCTTCCCAAAAAACCATCTTGAGAAGATAACCATGGCTCCCATATTTCTTTTTCAGCATTTAACCAAGCTGCTTTTACATCGGCAGGTACTTTAAGTCTTAATTCCTCTATGACCATTTCACTTTGATAATTATCCATTGTAAGAGCTTTTAAATTGGGAATATCAGTTTGGAAAATAAAAACCACTAAGCAGGTTAATAATAAACAAAAACTTTGTAATTTTTTTTTCAAATTTAAATTAAATCTCATTTTTTCTCAAGTAGAACTACTGAATGACAACTTATACCCTCTTCTCTCCCTTCAGGACCCAATTTTTCATTAGTGGTTGCTTTAATCCCAATTAAATTTTCATCAATATTCAAGATTTCAGAAATGTTTTTTTTCATTAGTTTTATATGTGGCATGATTTTTGGCCTTTCAGCAACAAGAACACTGTCAATGTTATTTATTTCCCAACCATCTTGTCTTATCAATTCAATTACTTTTGATAACAGAAACAAACTATCAGCATTTTTCCATTTTTCATCAGATGGGGGGAAATACTTTCCTATATCGCCCAAGGAAAGTGCTCCCAATAATGCATCCATTAATGAGTGACTTAAAACATCAGCATCACTATGACCATCCAATCCTAAATTTTCAGGATGATGCAATTTTACTCCTCCAATAATTAAATCTCTATCCTCCACAAGTCTGTGAATATCGTATCCATTACCTATTCTAAATTTCATGAATTGATTATTTTCTTTTATTATTCTCTTACTTTGTGGGGATTTTTTGTAGTTTTCATTTGAAATTAAGTCACTTCTTCTCTCCAATGTTCTTTCAAAACTTTTTCTTCTTCTCCACGATTTAATCTCTTCATGATTACCGCTCACTAGAATATCTGGCACTTTCATATCTTTAAAAGTTAAGGGCCTCGTGTAGTGAGGATATTCTAATAAAGAAGAATTATGACTTTCATCGACTAAGGATTCTGGATCACCAAGAGTTCCTGGTAATAATCTAGTCAAACCGTTAATTATTGATATAGCAGGTATTTCACCTCCAGAAAGTACATAATCACCTATCGATATCTCTTCATCAGCTAAACATCTAATCCTTTCATCAAAACCTTCATATTGACCACAAATAATTATTATTTGATCCAAAGTGCACCATCTCGCAAGATCCTTTTGCTTAAGGAGTTTACCCTGTGGGGTCATCAGCAAAGTTTTTCTTTTAGGTGATTTTCTAATTGATTCATATGCCTTATAAATAGGTTCAGGTTTTAATACCATACCTGCTCCTCCTCCATAAGGCTTATCATCTACTTGTCTGTATGAACCTTCTCCATATTTTCTCAAATCGTGTAAATTTACATCGATCAAATTCTTATCTAGAGCTTTTGTTATAACCCCTAAATTATTTATTACTTCAAAAGCTTTAGGGAACAATGTAATTACATCAAAATTAAAACCACTCATCTAGAAATCTTCCTCATAACCAAACTCAATTAACCTTGATTCTTTTTTTCTCCAATTTGGAACAACTTTCACAAACAACTCTAGGTGAACTGGACCATCAATTAATTTTGACATATTTGATCTTGCTGACTGACCAATTATTTTTAACATTGAACCTTTCTTTCCAATAAGAATGCCTTTTTGAGTTGATCTTTCAACAATAATAGTAGCCAAAATAGCTGTAAAAACTTTGCCATTTTTTCTTTTCATTTCCTCTCTCTTTTCTATCTTTACTGCCACACTATGAGGTACCTCTTCTCTTGTATTTTTTAATACCTGCTCTCTTACTAAATCAGATAATAAGTTATCTAATGGTTGGTCGCAAATCGTCTCTTCGTCATAAAGTTTTGGTCCCTCCGGAAGAAAATTAAGCGCCATATCGACTAGTTCAGAACATCCTTCTCCTTCAGAAGCACTTACAATTTGAAAGTTTCTATTAATTCCAAAAAATCTTCTATATTGATCTAAACGTAAATTCCTAAATTCTTTATTAACCAAATCCCACTTATTTAATGCCACAATAAAATCAGTTTTATTTGCTATTAAAAAGTTCAAAATATATTGATCACCTCCACCAGGTTCTTCACTTGAATCAATTACAAAAATTACCATATCAACTCCATTAATTGCAGATTTTGCGTTTTTTACTAATATCTCTCCAAGTCGATGATGAGGTTTATGTACACCTGGCGTATCAACAAAAATTATTTGCCCATTGTCTGTAGTAAGTATGCCTTTTAATTTATTTCTAGTAGTTTGCGCTATTGGAGAAGTAATTGTTATTTTTTCTCCAATCAATTTATTTATTAAAGTAGATTTCCCCACATTTGGCCTTCCTAGTAAAGTTACAAACCCAGACTTATAATTAGCCAAAGACTTTTAATGCATCAATAATAAAATTCTGATCAAAAATGGAAAAAAAAACCATAAATTTAAAAGAAGCTTCGTTCACAGAAGCAATAAACATATCCGCACAATGGTGCAAAGAGTGGGGTGAAGATTTACTCAGCGAAGAGGTTTTAGCTGATAGGATCGCAGAGCTAATTAAAACGAGAAATGGACTCAGAGGATTTTTTGCATACGCTTTATCAGATAAAGATTGTTTTTTGTTAGATAAACTTCCTTTTTCACTAATTTACAAACTGAACGAAGGTGGTGATGTGGTAACAGACATAGTAGTAAAAAATTTAATAATGAGTTCCGCTCAAATTATTATTCATCGAAGAGATAATAATCATGAATATGAGATAACGTCCGAAAACATTTCAGATAGATGTAAGGCTATTTTAAGACTACTAGAAACTAAGTCAGTTACAAAGTCTGTCAATCAAGTCCTCACAGATTTAGATGATATGGGGAATAGTTTTGATAATTCAGTAAAATATGACTCAGAGCAAAAGGAATTCATAAAAAAACAAATTCTTGATATTGCCCAATAAAAAAGCGTAGACGCAAATCTACGCTTTGGGTTAGTTAGTTAAGTAATGTGTCTAGTCTCTCCTTCCACCGCCTTGAAGTGCGATCATTAACCTCAAAATAAAAACAAAGAGATTTATATAAGTTAGATACATACCTAAAGCTCCTGCAAGGTATTGATCATCATTATATCTTCTTGGCATCGTATAGAAATCAACGAAAGACATTGCAACAAATAAGACAGTACCAAATCCTGCGATTATCAATTCAAGTCCTGAACCCCCAAAAACTCCTGGAGCAAAGAATCCTCCAATTAATTGGACGAACATTGCTATTAGCAGTCCTATTAAACCAAGACCAACTACCCCACTAAGTGCTTGCCCGACACTGTCACTCATTCTTTGGCCAGTGTAAGAGGCAATAACGAAAGTTATACCTGTAGCTAAGGCAGCTGTTCCAACCGAACCAATACCAATTGTTCCAATTGCTAAAGCAACTATTCCACTTAAGGTAAATCCTGTTAATAAGCTAAAGCCTGTGAGTAAAGGCAAAGCCTTTGCATTATTTGCATTATTTGCAGCGCTTGTGGCTATAAAAAACAAAATCAATTCTGCAATTAATGCAACTATTGAGAGAGGCTGGAAAAGCCCAGGATTTGTTGCTATGAGTGAGATACCTGCTAAAACACCTAAAGAAGTTAAAACCATACCTCCACCGACGTAAGGTAAAGCTTTTTGAACAACATTAGGTCCAACGATGGAACTAGTTTGTGCTTCACGAATAGCCTGATTGAAATTACTACTTGCTGGCATTTTTTTTATTAAATATGTATTTATTCTACTTGATTTTTAAAATTTCAGGGTACGGATCTCCAGAGTTATAAGTTTATTGATAAGCCTTAATGATTTTCTGAACTAAAGGATGACGAACTACATCTTCGATAGTTAAATAACAAATTTTTATATCTTGAGTTTCAGAGAAAATTCTTGATGCTTCGATAAGGCCGCTTTCCTGATCTTTTTTTAAATCAATTTGTGTAATATCTCCATTTACAACCATTTTTGATCTCTCTCCTAATCTGGTCAAAAACATTCTCATTTGAGAACAGGTTGTGTTTTGTGCTTCATCTAGAATAACCATCGAGTTATCTAAGGTTCTACCTCTCATAAATGCTAAAGGAGCAACTTCAATAATCCCCTTATCAATTAACGAATTTGTTCTATCAAACCCAAAAATGCTATGTAAAGAATCAAATAGGGGTCTTAAATATGGATCTACTTTTTGTTGCAAATCACCAGGTAGAAATCCTAAACTTTCACCAGCTTCTACAGCTGGCCTAGTTAAAACAATTTTTTCAATTTTTTTTTCGTTCAATAATCTAGCCGCGCAAACAGTTGCTAAAAATGTCTTACCAGTTCCAGCTGGACCAATTGCGAAGGTAAGATCATAGTTTTCAATTGATTCAACATATTCTTTTTGCTTTATAGTTCTTGGTCTTAAATATCTTCCTTCTTTGGAACGCGCAAGAACTTTTTTCCCAAGTTCAGCATGTGAGGACGATTCTCCCATATTTAAAGAACTTAAAGCCGCTTTAAGATCTACCTCTGGGACTTCTAACCCTTGTTCCCAAATTGGTCTTGTTAGTTCGACTAAAGCTGAGGCTCTCTCAATTTTAGATATGACGCCATTCATCTCAAGTTGTAAACCTCTAATAGTTAGGGATACACCAGTGAGTGACTCAAACTTTTTTAAAAAAGAATTTCCAGGACCAGATAATGCTGTAGCAGCGTCAGAGCTAGGCAAATCTATTTTGAAGTGACCAGTTTTGGAAACCTCCTTCATACAGTTATTAAATAAGAATAGAAATTTATCAATCTACTAGCTTTCAGCTTCATTACTAACGCTTTCAGCTTCATTACTAACGCTTTCAGCTTTAGTAATATCATTTTCTTCATCTTTTGTTTTAGCTTTAGCAACTTTTTCCTTCTCTAGCTTTGCCTTACCAATAGCGATAGAGGATCTTTCTGATTTCTCAAGTAACCCGCCTTTTTCTAATAAAGTCCTAACAACATCAGTTGGCTGAGCACCCTGAGTAAGTCTTGTTCTTAAAGCTTCTGTATCAAGCCTTGTTTCCTTAGTTCTAGGATTATAAAAACCTAATTCTTGTAATGGTCTACCATCTCTTCTGGAAGTACTATTGCACGCAACAATTCTGAAACTTGCCTCTTTTTTCTTTCCAAAGCGCTTAAGGCGCAATTTAATCATCTTAAATCAATGCGTTTTTAATAATAATATCATTTAAAGGTAAAAATTTTGAAACTATAAATCGGCAAACCCTTTTTTCTTCTTATTATTTTTTTGTTTTTTCATCGTTCTATTATTAGGCATTCCTCCCATTCCTGGCATTCCTCCCATTCCTGGCATTCCTCCCATTCCTGGCATTCCTCCATTAGACATTTGTTTCATAAAACCTCTCATTCTTTGAAAATCAGCTAATACTTTATCTACATCTTTCGCTTCATAACCACTGCCCTGAGCAATCCTTTGTCTTCTGGAAGGCTGAGCAGCAAGAACTTCAGGTTTTTGTTTCTCCTCAAGAGTCATTGAAGAGATCATAGATTCTATTTTCTTAAGTTGATCTTCTCCATCTTTTATCATCCCATCATCAATTTTATTCATTCCAGGAATCAATTTAATCAATCCACCAAGTGAGCCCATCCTTTTAATTAATCTCATTTGTTTAACAAAATCATTAAAATCAAAAGTTGCTTCTTGAAGTTTCTTTTGCATAGCTTCTGCATCAGCTAGCTCTACTTCCTTTTGTGCTTTTTCAACAAGTGTTAATACATCACCCATGCCTAAAATTCTGCTAGCCATTCTTTCTGGATGAAATGGTTGCAGTGCCTCTATTTTTTCACCTACACCTATAAATTTGATTGGTTTACCACTTATTTTTCTTATTGATAACGCAGCACCTCCTCTTGAGTCTCCATCCAACTTAGTTAATATCGCCCCTGAAATTCCTACTTTTTCATGAAATGACTTTGTTAAGTCCGCAGCTTCTTGCCCAATCATTGAATCAACAACAAGCAAAACTTCATCAGGATTAGAAACTTCTTTTATTCGAACCATTTCACTCATCATGGAATCATCAATTTGCAATCTTCCTGCGGTATCAATAATTATCGAATTAAAATCATTTTCACAAGCAAAATTCAATGCTTCCTTTGCTATCTCTTCTGGTTTGCTATTTTTTTCTTTAGCCGAAAAAACTTCCAAGTCATATTGACTTCCCAATGTTTTAAGCTGTTCTACGGCTGCTGGTCGATAAATATCTGCAGCAACCAGAAGAACTTTTTTATCTTTTTCCTTCAAATAAAGTCCTAATTTTCCTGTTGCAGTTGTTTTACCCGCTCCCTGAAGTCCAGCCATCAAAATAACTGTAGGACTATTTTCATTTTCGTTTAAAGGCGAATTTTCATTCCCCATAATGTTAATCAATTCTTTATTTACAACTTCTATAAATTTTTGACCTGGATTTACACCCCTAACTACCTCTTCTCCAATAGCTTTATCTTTGACATCTGATATAAACTCTTTTACTACAGACAAACTAACATCTGCATCAAGGAGTGCTCTTTTCACCTCCTTCAAGGCATCGTTAATATTATTCTCACTAATTTTTGCTTCGCCTCTTAAACCCTTTACTGCGTCTTCAAAGCGTGACGAGAGTTCATCAAACATTATTAAAAAGTAATTTTAATTATTATAGATGATACTGAAGTTTGTAATTACAAACCGCTTACGAAATCAACCAATTTCCATGATTTATCTGAAAAACCGAAAAAATATCTAACTTTAAGGGGAGTCAATGATGTTTCATTAACAAACTCCCCAGAATCCTTTACTATTCTCTCTAGATAATTTAATTCAACTAAAACAACTATCCTGGATGAAGTTTGTGATTCCAAATCAATCTTACGTATTTGGGAATTAATTTCTTTAAAAATTCCCTTCTTGATGTCGTTCTGTCTTTCTTCGATTGTTCGATCAATCAAACCTTTACTAACAAAGTTAGAAAGATTAATATCACTCTTTCCCGCCAAGTAATTACTTTTACTTAGAAGCCATCCATTAATTAAATTCCTAATATCTTCCAAAGAAGGTGAAGGGGAATTAAGTTCTTTAAATTCGTAGGAAATAATTGAAGTAGATTTCTCAGGAATAGTATTCAATTTGCTTGAAGGATTTTTTTTTATTTCTTGAATAATATCTTTCTCACTAATCTTTTGATTTTTATCTGTGGCAATTAAAGGTTTTTCAGCAATAACTTCATCTTGAACTGATTTTTTTATATTATTTCTTAAAAATCCAATACCAATACCAAATGCAAATAAGATCAAAAACGCATAAATATAAATTAAATAGGGTGACCGATCAATAATCTCTTTATCCTTCAAGAATTCCCCAAAACTAAACTTTAATTCAGCAATTTTTTCAATAAGAAAATTATAAAACTCCATTGGTTTCTTCTTGAAGTATTCCTCATTGAATTCTTTTTCTTTGACCTCAACCTTTTTATAATCTTGTTTTATGCCGCCAGGCCAAGGTAAGCTCCTTTCATCAATATTGTCCAATAAATTATCAAAATTTTCGGTCGTTTTTGTTAAGGATTCCTTCTCAATCTGTTGATTATGAAGACTTGACCTGATTGCATTTTTATTTGATTTCTTTTCTAGTTTTTCTATAAATTCTTGAATTTCCCTATCTTCAAACCAGGAATCTAAATCCACCTCTTTTGAGTCAATGTCTCTATATCCAACTAAAACATCATTCTCTAACCAATTTTTACAGAAAATACATACAGCTTCTAACTTATTTCCAGGATAATTATTAAGCCAATCTCGTAAATTCTCATCAGAACTACTTGAAAACCTTGCAGAGGCTTGGTCAATATCAGCTAAAAGCAGATCTAAACAACCAACTAAAGGCATTGAATCAAGACCAGATAAATTTAGTTTCTTTAAAATTCTCCTCGCTTCAAATAATTTTTCAGGCTTTCTTCTGGAGAAACCAATAGCTGTTAAGGATAGAAATGCTAAAAATCCTGCTTCTAATGATCCTCTTCTTTGTAATTCAAGAAACAAATCAATCTGTTCTTGCACCGTCAAAAATGGCCTAATTTGTTGAAAAAAAGCTTCAAACTCTTGCTGATTTAGATAATCTTTATATTCAGATTTATTATTACCTTCCAAACCACCTCTTTTGATTATTAAATTTTCCAACATACTTAAGCCTTTTTTATGAGACTCTTGATCATTTAGATCCCTACTAAGTAGATCTAGGATTCTGTAAGGAAGCAAAGCAACCAAATCTTCTTCAAGTTCTTTTCTTATGTCTCCAAGCTTTCCCATTCTTTGCAGAAGTTGTATACCTTCATGCAAAAAGTCTGCCGCGTTCGAATAGGATCTAAGCTGTTGTTCTTGAATTGCAGAATCCCTAGCTGTTAAAGCAGCCAATAATGTTAAATCAGCTTCTCTACTACTTCCTAAAGCTGGAGTTTGTGGGGGCTGCAATGCTTTTCTCGTAATCTTAAAAGCCTCTTTTGGTGAACCTGATTCCCAAAGAAGTATTAATCCTGCTACTTCTCTATTTGAGGAAAAATCCAATCCAGACTTTCCATTTAGTAACAAATTTTCGTACTCTCTTCTGCTTTCTGGATCTGTAAGTAGATCGGCAGTAAGGCGAAGCAACTCAGATCTTTGGGTTAAAACTTCATAAGTAAAACCTTCATCAGGTGTTTTATCTAACCGCAATTGAAACGCCCTTAATATTTCCTCAGAAGTTGCAGAGGGGCTTACGCCAATTAAACGAAAATGGTCTAAAGGAAGTTCCAAACAAATATCCTATTGAAAATTCTTAGACAAATTTTATCAAGTTAAAAAATTTTTTCACAAGGTCTTACAGAGTTATTAAAAAAAATCATGAAAATCGCCCTTCACGGCTTAGAATGTTAACAAATCAAAACTTCGTTAAGGTATTTTTCTTGGAAACACACGTAGAGAGAATCTCAAATCTTCAAGACATAAAAAAAGCCGAATTAGATCGAGAAACCGGATTATTTCTATATGAAGATATGACGCTTGGTCGTAGGTTTGAAGATAAGTGTGCAGAAATGTATTACAGGGGGAAAATGTTTGGTTTCGTTCATCTATATAACGGTCAAGAGGCTATAAGCACAGGAGTAATTGGCGCCATGAAAAAGAAACATGATTGGTTTTGTAGTACCTATCGCGATCATGTTCATGCACTAAGTGCGGGTGTTCCCTCATTTGAAGTAATGAGTGAACTTTTTGGGAAAGCTACTGGTTGTAGCAAAGGCCGAGGTGGATCCATGCACTTATTTTCAAGGGAGCATCATCTACTGGGAGGATATGCATTTATTGGAGAAGGAATTCCAGTTGCTTTAGGAGCAGCCTTTTCAAGTAAATACAAAAAGGAAGTTGCTGGTAATAGTAAAAGTGATTCAGTAACTGCAGCATTCTTTGGGGATGGGACTTGCAATAATGGGCAGTTTTTTGAATGCTTAAATATGGCCCAGTTATGGAAATTACCCATAATTTTTGTCGTTGAAAATAATAAATGGGCTATTGGTATGGCTCATGATAGAGCTACTAGTAATCCTGAAATCTGGAGAAAAGCGTCTGCTTTTGGTATGCACGGTGAGGAAGTTGATGGAATGGATGTATTAGCAGTTAGAGGAGCAGCACAAAGAGCAATTGAGCGCGCTAGAGCAGGAGAAGGTCCCACACTTTTAGAGTGTTTGACTTATAGATATAGGGGACATTCTCTTGCAGATCCAGATGAATTAAGGTCTGAAAAAGAGAAGGAGTTTTGGGCGAAAAGAGATCCTGTTAAGAAATTAGCCAAAGAAATTATTGACGGGAAATACGCAACGGAAGAAGAATTAAAAATTATTGAAAAAAAAATTGATTCAGAGATCACTGAGTCAGTCAAAAATGCAATTGAAGCACCTGAACCCCCTTCTGAAGAATTAACCAAATATATTTGGGCAGAAGACTAGATTAAATACCGCTAGGTAATTTTCTGGTTAAATTCCTTAATTTTCTTAGTGCCTTGAGTTCAACTTGTCTTACTCTTTCTCTAGAAACTTCTAATAATCTTCCAATTTCTGCAAGTGTATGTCTCTCATTTGCATCAAGTCCAAACCTTAGTTTAAGAACATGTTGTTCTTGCTCGCTTAGATGACTTAACCACTTACCTAGTTGCTCTTGGTGCATTTTCTGTTCAACTTGATCTAAAGGCTCCTCATTATTACTATCTGCAATTAAATCGCCTAAAAAGCTCCTGCCATCATCACCATTTACTGGAGCGTCCAAACTACTTGTCGATAAAGCTTGTCTTAAAACAGAATCCAATTCTTCAACATCAATTTCCATTGCCTCTGCAATTTCAATTCTGCTTGGCATAGCACCAAGCTTATGAGCCAAATCTCTACTAACTTTTCTAATAGAAGCTAACCTTTCACTTAAGTGAACAGGTAAACGGATTGTTCTTGATTGACAGGCAATTGCTCTTGTCATACTCTGCCTAATCCACCAAAAGGCATAAGTAGAAAACTTGTATCCTCTTGTTGGATCAAATTTTTCAACAGCTCTCTCCAATCCAAGAGAACCTTCTTGAACTAAATCAAGTAATTCGAGTCCTTTACCTTGATATTTTTTTGCTACACTGACGACTAATCTTAAATTAGCTTTCATCATTCTTTCTTTAGCTCTTCGACCCGTTTTTATAGTTCTTTTTTGCTCAGTTGTAAAATCATTAATCTTTTCATTTAGTTGTCCATCTTCTGTGAGAATCATCATCTTCTGGACTTGATTACCCAATTCAATCTCTTCGGCAGGGGTTAATAAGGGGACTCTACCGATATTCTGCAAATACCAACTTATTGGATCATTACTCCTCTTTTTCGGTTGATCTGATTGAATTGGTATAGATGAGACCATTTTTTTAACCTAATTAGGTAGTAAGACTCTCCTATACTTTTAGAGAAATGGCCAAATATTTAATGCGCGCTTCAGATTTCAAGTAATATTTGTACACTTATGTGTTTAAAACTATAAATAACTCTCTTAAATTGTTTCTTTCAAGATATTTGTCTCATTTTTATATTTCTCATTAATTTTGTCAGTTCTTCACCAATAGCAGAAGCATTTGACCCGCTTTTGCACTTCGATGCAGCATATGAATGCAAAAGTACATATTTAGTAAAAAAATCTGTTGATATATTTTTACACAAGGTTAAATCAATCGCAGACCTACCAGCTACAAAACCAGATAAAAGGTCACCCAATCCAGCTCGCGCTGTCTGAGAATCGGTCCCAAAAAGTTGCCATACATTTTTACTATCAGCAACTATACTATTAGCCCCTTTTAACAAAATGCTGATATTGAATTCTTTTGCCGCATCACGAGCAAGCACAACTTTGGACTTAGATTCAATATTAGGAAATAATCTTCCAAACTCTTTGCTATGTGGTGTAATCCATGTCTTAAATTTTCTCTCTAAAAAGAAATTTGACCCCAACTTAGATTCCGAAATTCTATTAAGTGCATCTGCATCCAATATCAATAATCCTTCATAACTAATAAGATAGTCTTTTGATTTTTGCCAATCAACATAATCAATTCCTATTCCTGGTCCGACAGCTACTGAATCAAATGCACTCAAATCAATATTTTTTAATGCACTAAATAAAGATGCATTTCCATCTTGATTAGATTGCATAGTTTCTTTTAAAACTATTTCTGGAGCAACTTGCCAAATAGATTCAGCAACTATCCCAGGTAGGACAGCCGAGACATAGCCTGCTCCACTTGATATGGCCCCTTTTAATGCTAAGTATGCAGCGCCTGGATATTTTTCACTTCCTGCTATTAATAACGTTTTACCTCTTTGATATTTGTTGGCATTTTTTGGTGGGGAAAGTAAATCAATATTTTTTAAATCTTTGTAAGTAACCTTAAAAATCTTTTTATCAAATTTGGACAGTTTACTAATAGGTACCCCAACATCTATATGATGCAATTCTCCAATAAAAGGTAAAGCAGAATCTTGGGTCAACCCAATCTTATGAAGACCAATAGCCAAAGTATAGTCTGCCTTTACTGCGTTATCTAAAAAAGGCTCTCCTTTATCAGGACATAATCCTGTTGGAATATCAATACTTATAACCTTGCCATATTTGTTATGAAATTTTTGATTAAATAGTTTAATTAATTCATTATCAACTTTTCTTGTTTGATTATTTCCAAAAACTGCATCAATCCAAAGATCTTTACCGTTTGCCTCAGGGGGCTCTACTAATTTTGAGACCCCAATAGATGTAAGATAATTAAGGTGGTCATTTGTTAATGTTTTTTTAATAGGAAATGGACACCATACCTGGACAAAAAAACCTTTCAAAAAAAGCTCTCTAGCTATTACAACACCATCACCACCATTATGCCCAGGACCTATAAAAACAGTTATTCCATTCTTGAGAAGAGGTTTCTTTTTTAAGAGCCATTTACTAATTTGGATACCAGCTTTTTCCATTAATGCTTCTTGTGGCATTCCATCAGAAAACATCTCTTTTTCCAATATCAACATTTGCTTTGAATCAACAATTAAATGTTCAGAGTCAATTGTTGGCCATACAATTTCGTTCATAATGAGTACAAAGCAATTGGAGTGCTGTTCAAAAATTTAAACTTCCATGTTAAAAACACAAAAGGATAAAAAATTAGAGAACATTTTTTCTTCTAATAATAAAAGTAAAAAGAAGAAAAATATTATTGTAGGTCTTTCTGGTGGCGTAGATAGTTCCCTTTCAGCTGCTCTTCTTGTAGAGAGAGGC
Source organism: Prochlorococcus sp. AG-347-L02 (assembly GCA_003281255.1). GTDB lineage: Bacteria > Cyanobacteriota > Cyanobacteriia > PCC-6307 > Cyanobiaceae > Prochlorococcus_A. The sequence continues at coordinate 92,390 of QCCL01000003.1, read as the reverse complement.
TGGAATGTTGAGGGACTAACTCTTTGGCTAATGAAAGGACAAGGCTCATGCTGTTCTGAAGGATTAGTAGATGCTGCTGGCCTTTGTGAAGATTTGGGAATAAATCATAAAATAATAGACTCAAGAGAAATTTTCGCAAGAGAGGTAATTAAAAAAACTACTGAAAGCTATGAGAAAGGATTCACTCCACTTCCATGTTCGATGTGCAACAAGAATGTGAAGTTTGAAGAGATGCTTAATTACGCAATAAACAAAAAAGTCTTTACTCATATTGCGACCGGACATTACGCAAGGATTAAAAAATCATCTTATGCTGAAACACTTGATTGCAAGAGCTTTAAATTTAAGGACTTCCTCCTTCTCAGAGGTGCTGACAAAAACAAAGACCAAAGTTATTTTCTTTATTCTCTTTCACAAGAAGTACTAAGCAGATTAGAATTTCCTCTTGGTGAAATGAAAAAAGAAGAAACAAGAAAGGAAGCCCTGAGATTAGGCCTTAGAACTGCTCAAAAACCAGAAAGTCAAGATTTATGTTTAGTTGAGCATTATGGATCAATGCAGATATTTATCGACAAACACATTGAACCCAAAGAAGGAGATATTGTACATGTAAATGGGAAAGTCCTAGGAACGCACAATGGTATTCATCACTTTACAGTAGGCCAAAGAAAAGGGTTGGGGATTGCTTGGCCGGAACCATTATATGTAAAAAGTTTAGACAGGGTAAAAAACATAGTTTATGTATCAGATAAAAATGATCTACTTAATAGGGAAGCAATAATTAGTAAGGTGAACTGGGTTTCAATCGAAGAACCTAAGCAAGAGATAGAAGTAGAAGCACAAATCAGATATAGAAGTCATCCAGTAAAAGGAACTTTGATACCTTTGAAAAATTTAGATAATCCTACTACAACATTTAAATTAATTTTTGAAGAAAGTCAAAGTTCGGTAACGCCCGGACAAGCTGCAGTTTTTTATAAAGGAGAAATTTTATTAGGTGGCGGATTAATTAATTTTCCAAAAGAAATTTAATCCCATAAAAAATATAAACAATAAAAAAATAGGTTTATCTCCAAATTTTGTATAAAAAGTCTTTTCGGATGAAAAATTAGGGAACACTATTTTATTTTGCTCCACATTTAAATCTAGAAGTTGAATTATTTTTCCATCATCTTTAACTAAACCTGAAGGGCCTGTATTTGATACAAGTAGATTATCTTTTTTATTTTCAATACTTCTCATTCTTGCCAAAGAAAGGAATTGATTATAAAGCTTAGTTGGATAGGGATCTAAATTTGCTGCAGTTATTATTAGTTTTGCACCGCTATTAATAGCCTTTCTTATTTTTAAACCATCACTAATTTCATAACAGATAGCCACTGCTAAAGGTTGTGTAAATTTAGGATCAAAAAATCTTGAATCAGAGCCTGGTTGAATTCCTCCTACTGCAGATAATCCTCTTGAAAAAATATCTAGAAATCGAGGTATTTTTTCACCTAATGGAACGAGTCTATTTTTATCTATAAAAGTGGTAAAAGATTTATCTCCAATTTGAAATCCTAGTAAAGAACTTCTTAACTCATTATTAGAACTTCTAAAACCTCCTGCTAAGGTATTAACCTTAAAGCCTTTAGATAAATAGAAGTCATTATATAGAGTTCCTTCAGGAGCAACAAGAAATTTTGCTTGATTGGCCAAAGCATATTCTTGAGCGATAAATTGTTTTTCTTTAATAAATTCATCATCTATCTTTAATTTTTCTCTTGTTGCTATATTGGGTTGCCAAATAGCTACAGGATATTCATAATTTCTTTTAATTTGAGTTGTCAAACCCCCAAATAGATGTAAGAAAAAAATAATAAAAAGTCCGAAAATAATTATTTTTTTAAAATGAAGTTTTCTTCTCCATCTACCATGACTAAAAAATATCCAAAATCCAATTAATATTTGTAATACGCATAAACCACTTGCACCAATCCATCTTGCCAAACCAGCAAGATAAATATTACCTGGGACAAGACTCTCTCCTAAACCTATCCAAAAAAAAGGTGTTTGAGAAAGTATCAATTCACCAATCCCCCAAGTCAAAGATAAAAAAAATACTTTTACGGTTAAAGGAAATATTTTCATTTTAAAAACATCCTCTTTCCAGAGAATAATTTCAACTAACAATCCCCATAAATAAACTAATAACCCACCCAAAAAAGCACAAAATAATAATATTGAAACGGTGATTATTAAACTTGCAAGCCATGAAAAACCAAGCCATGTTAATGGATGAAGATCATAAAGCCAAGAATGACTTATCAAGATAAAGAAAAAACCCCAACAAAAATTTGCTATTTTTCTCTCGCTTCCCTTCCATAAAATAAATAACGATATCGGCATAAAAATCAGCCAAAAATGAGTTGAAACAGAAATTCCCCCTAAAATACCTCCTAAACAAGGATAAAAATATTGTCTTAAACTTTTAATCTGAGTCGGGATTAACAATTTAAAATTACGAAATTAAATTTATAATCACCCATTTATTGTACATTTATTCTGTATTATTAAACCTAGTGACTTTCAAAATTTAGGTGAAAGAAGTCTTTATCAGTTTTGCAGTTTTTGTTATTTGTGTTTCATTAACTATTTTCAGTCAATTTAATTCCCCCCAAGTTGTTAATGCTGCTGAATCAGAAACCAAATCAATTCAACAAACACCTCTAGCAAAACCAACAAATATCTCAAATAACAATTTATTTGAATTAGACCCATCAGATCCAAATCCTATACTTTTCGCTATGGCAGAAGAAACACAATCAGATACTAATTTAAGGACTACAGAAAGTGGCCTTACGATAATTGACTTAGTTTTAGGAGAGGGAGATGAAGCCGAATCAGGTCAGACTGTAACAGTTAATTATACTGGAACGCTCGAAAATGGAGAGCAATTTGATACCAGTTACGGCAGAGCTCCATTTCCTTTCCCTTTGGGTGGAGGAAGAGTTATTAAAGGTTGGGACGAAGGTGTTGCAGGTATGAAAGTTGGTGGGAAAAGAAAATTAGTTATTCCTCCCGAATTAGGTTATGGCTCAAGAAATATGGGACCTATTCCTGCTAATTCAACTTTGATATTTGAAGTTGAATTATTAAAAGTCAATTAAATTAAGTAAGAAAAAGATCTAAGACTTTTCAATTTAGTTAATCTCCAAGTAATATATATACAACATCAAATATTTGAAATGTTAAGTAAATTCATCAATTCTTTTCTAGATAAAAAATCCCCAATGACAGTCAATGCTCACTGTGATGGTCCTTGTGGTGTTTATGATCCAGCATCTACTAGAGTTGCGGCTGAAGCAGTTTTATCTATGACAAAAAAACTTATTGCACTAGAAGCTCCTTCTAGCACTGATTCAGCAGAGTGGGCTTCATACAGTAATACATTTTCTAGATATGTTGCAGTTAAAGAAGAGCAAGCAAAAGAAACAAAGAAAGAAATTCTTATTCTGTGGACAGATTATTTTAAACCAGCGCACTTAGAAACTTATCCAGACTTACATGAAACCATTTGGAAGGCGGCCAAATTATGCAGTGCATGCAAAGTTAATATTGATTTAGCTCAAGCTGAAGAACTCATGACCTATGTTGAAAAGATTCATAGTATTTTCTGGGCTTCAAAAGGAAGAGCAGACGCTTTTGTAAAAGCTAGTTAATCAGAGTTATTTTCAAAAGTTTTTTTGATTTATTTTTATTTTTTTTAGGTTTTAGAAAAACCGCTATTATTAGTGGTGAATCGATGTTGCCTTATCTAAAAGAAGAAGATATTGTATTTTTTAAAAAATATAGAAAAAATAAATCAAGACTAAAAAATCGACAAATAGTTATTTTTAATCATCCACTACAAAATAAAATCCTAATAAAAAGGATAAATTCAGTGAATCAAAATAATATTGAGGTTCTAGGAGACAATATTGAATTTAGCGATGATAGTAATAAATTTGGATTAATCAATAACGAAAAAATCATTGGGATTGTCACCTCTAAATTAATTTTTCCTAAATTAAAAAATTTTTTAATTCAAAAAAACAGAAGCACTTCTTTGAATCCAAAATAATCCCAAAGAAAAGGAAACCCCGCCTGTTACAGCTATTAATCTTTTAATAAATTTTTGACTTGCTTTAAAGGTGGAAAAAGATATTAAACAAGTAAAAAGATTCATACTTGTTAGTGAACCAATCAAATATGAAATCAAATATAAGCAAGCACTTGTTAGAGGTAATGCTAAAGCAGGAAGAACTGCAAGAAAATGCGAACCTCCAGCTATACCGTGTAGCAAGCCTAAACCTGTTAAAGCATGTGAGTGCTTATTATTTTTTTTTGGTTCCTTAACATGAAAGTGAAAGTGACGATGGTCAACCCCATTCTCATGCTTATGGGAATGCGAGTGGATACTTAATTGAAAAGAATTTTTTATAGCAAATACTCCAACGATAAGGAGAGAAATTCCAACAAGGAATTCGGCAATATTGGAAAATTTGTTTAATGGTGTAACATCCTTAATAAAAATCGCTAGAAAAGCTAACAATAGGACACCAGAAGAGTGTCCCAAACCCCAAGAAAAACTATTTTTAAGAGCTTTTTGGGGATTATTAATAGCTGCTGGTGCCATTGCAATTAGATGATCAGCGCCACCAATAACATGCACAAATCCTGCAACAATACCTGTTAAAATTACTGCCTGCATTTATATTCAGTACAACTCTGTTTATTCAATTTTATAGCACGATTTGAAGTCAAAATTAAATTGAGTTAAATAATTTCTTGAAAGAATGTTCAATATCACTTTCTCTCATAAAAGTTTCACCAATTAATACTCCCTTGATTCCAATAGATCTAAGCGATTCTAAATCTTCAGCACAATTAATTCCAGATTCACTGATGGGAAGAATATTTTGTTTTAAAAATATATCAGCATATGTGTGCATCAACTCTATTGATGTTTTTAAATCCGTTTTAAAAGTCTTTAAGTCCCTATTATTTATTCCAATCAAATTAAAAGTGTTTAACTTTATTATCCTTTCTAATTCATTATCGTTATGGACTTCAACAAGAACACTCATCCTTAAATTATCAGCTATTTTCTTTAGATAAATTAAATCGTCATCACTTAAAATCGCGGCGATTAATAATATTGCATCAGCACCAGATACCCTTGCTTTATAAATCTGATAAGCAGAAATAATAAAATCTTTGCAGAGTAAAGGGAGATTAGTTGATTTCCTTACAGTCGAGAGTATTTCATAACTACCTTGAAAAAACCTTTTATCGGTAAGTACTGAGATACATGAAGCACCTACTCTTTCATAGCAAATTGCTATGTCTTCAGGGTTAAAATCTTTTCTAATAACTCCTTTACTAGGACTAGCTTTTTTTATTTCAGCAATTACTCCTGGTTTTATTTTTGACTCAATGATATTTTTATAAAAATCTTTGGGAGCAGGAAGGATTTCAATCTTTTTGATGAGATCTTCTAAAGAAACTATTTTTTTAAAATTCTTAATTTCAATATCCTTGTGCCATACAATTTCTTCCAGAATATTTTTTGCTTGTGCTTCTCTATGAGGTACAGCATATTCTAAATTTTCTACCCTTACTGTAGGATTTGGTGGCCTGCGTCTTATCTCCATTACTTTTAGATATTATTTTATTTGAGAAGCGGCTTGTTTATATGCGACCTCAACCACTTCACTAAGAGTGGGATGAGTATGAACTTCTTTAGATAATTCAATTACATCTTGGTTCCTTGAAATAGCGTTCGAAATTTCTTGAATTAAATCAGCTGCATGTAACCCAAAAATATGTGCACCTAACACTTTCCCATTATTTTTATTGAAAATCAACTTTAGCAATCCATCACTCTCCAATTCAGCTAATGCTTTTGAATTAGCCTTAAAGAAACTTTTGACAACTCCCAAAGTAAAATTTTCTTTAGCAGATATCTTTTTAGCTTCAGCTTCGGAGAGGCCAACTGAACTTATCTCAGGGTGAGTAAAGGTTGCCGCAGGGATACATTTATAGTTAATTTCGACATTTTCACCGCAAATATTATCAACAGCGATAGTACCCTGCGCTGCAGCTGTATGGGCAAGCATTAGTTTGCCTGTTACATCTCCAACAGCCCAAATGTTAGGTATTATTTCATCACCATTCTTAACTCTCATTTGATCATCTACAGGAATGAACCCTTTTACTGTTTCGATACCAACCGAATCAAGATTTAAGTTATTACTATTAGGAGTTCTGCCAGTTGCAACAAGTACAGCGTCAACTTCTAAAGTTTCTACAACTTCCCTAGATTTTGCATCTGTCAATTCTATTTTTACTGGACATCCGGGTGTTATTTTTGTCGCAAAGACATTTGATTTTGTGTCTATATCTCTTGCTTGAATAAGGCTCTTCTTAGCAATTTTAGTAATGTCTGGATCAAATGTTGGCATAATATTTTCCAAAGCCTCGATCATAGTAACTTCACAACCAAGCGCTGTATAAACATCAGCAAATTCAAGTCCTATATACCCGCTTCCAATAATTGCTATCCATCTTGGAAGCCACTCAAGTTTAACCGCATCATCACTAGTAAATACAGTCCTATTGTCCAAAGTTATTCCACGGGGCACAAAAGGAGAAGAACCAGTTGCTATAACAATATTCTTACACGTGAAAATTTTATCAATTCCGTTTTTATCTCTTACACCTACTTTTTGATTTCCTTCAATTCTGCCAATGCCCAAAATAATTTCAACTCCACTCCTTTTAAGAGTTTTTGTTAAATTTTCTCTAACATTTAAAACTAAATTATTTGCATGATCTGCAATTTTTGATCTCTCGAACCTTACTGGGGAAGAATGAATACCAAATTTAGCTAAATGTTCATAATCAGCTATTTCTCTCACTTTTCCACTTGCAGCCAAAAGAGCTTTAGATGGAACACAACCTTTGTTAACACAAGTTCCTCCCATATCCGAAGATTCTACTATTGCAACTTTCAGTCCCTTACCAGCAGCATGTTTAGCGGCATCAAAACCTCCATATCCTGCTCCTATTACAATTAAATCAAAATCAAAATTTGAATCAGTCACTTTTTATTTATTTATTAGAGGTGTATGCGACTCTTTTTCGTTCTAGTAATAACGGAACTGCAACACAAGCCACATTCAATGATTCTACAAGCTCACTATGCGGAATTGTAATTGTTTCATTAAAAGCTTCTTGAATTTTTTTATGAATACCTTGACCTTCATTACCCAAGATTAATGCTGTACGTCTAGACCAATCAATTTCCCAGTAAGGTTTTGAAGGTTTTTTTGAACTTTTATTATGGCTACTAGTTGAGAAAATCTTAAATCCTACATTTGATAATTCAGACAAAGACTTAAGTAGAGAATTTAATATTTCTTCTTCAGTTCCATCAAATCTTAAAAATGGCAGATGAAAAACTGCACCAGATGATGCCCTTAATACCTTTTGTCCTAATGGGTGCGCACCTCCAGCTAAAAAAATTGCATCAACACCAGCAGCTAAAGCAGTTCTAAAAAGATTACCCATATTCCCAGGATCTTGAATCCTGTCGAGCACAAGAACAAAATCATCCTTTCTATTAAATTTATAATTAAGTATTTCTGAAATCTCTACTAAGGCTGCTATCCCATCTGGATTAACTGTTGAAATCGCTGATGCCAAGACTTCCTCTGAGACAATATTTATTAATGACTGATGAAATTTTTTGCTTAGATTTTGATTCTTTCTTAGCCATTTTTCGGTAACTAAAATCTTAGAGGGATTTTTCCCAGACTTCAGCAATTCTTCAATGAGATGAGTACCCTCTATGCAAAAAAAGTCTTGATCTTTTGGAGATGATCCTCTTTTAAATGATCTAAATCTTTTAACTAGATTATTGTTTTTACTAGTTATTTTTAAAAAAGTATTTTCTATGAGTAATTTAAAATTTGTTATCAACTATATTTTAATTACATAAATATTTTGATCAATTATTTATTAAATTTTTATTTCCTAAGAAATCAAAAAAATACATTTTCACTTTTAATTAATATTCATGATGTTACATAGGGTGGACTTAATATTATTAGTTTGTCATGATGAATCTAATAAATTAAACTTAATGATTTGCGGAAGTAAAAAGAAGTCATATCTTAAATCGCAAAATTTAAAGATTCTTGGCCAAGGCAAGTTAAATGGAATAGTTAAGATAAGTGGTGCCAAGAATTCGGCCTTAGTTTTATTAGCCTCATCATTGTTAACTCATGAAAAAATAATTCTTGAAAATGTACCTTTTTTGACCGATATAGAAAAAATGGGAAATATCCTAAAAAATTTAGGAGTTAATTTAGTTCATAAAAACAACCAACTAGAATTAGATCCAACAACTATTTCTATAAAAGAACTTCCATATGAACTTGTTAACGGATTAAGAGCTAGTTTCTTTTGTATAGGTGCATTATTAACTAAATTTGGAGAAGCTCAAGTACCTTTACCAGGTGGATGCAATATTGGCTCAAGGCCAATAGACGAGCACATTAATGGACTAATCGCATTAGGGGCAGACATTATTATCGAAGAGGGAATTGTCAAGGCAAAAATAAGGGGAAACAAAAATAGACTTTATGGCACTCATATTAAATTAAAGTGTCCAAGTGTAGGTGCAACTGAAACTTTAATAATGGCAGCATCTTTAGCAAAAGGAAGAACTACTATTGAAAATGCTGCTAGAGAGCCTGAAGTTCAAGATTTATGCCAAATGCTTAATAAAATGGGCGCAAAAATTTATGACTCTGGTAAAGAAACAATAATTATTGATGGTGTTAATAAGCTAAGCGGTTGTACCCATAAAGTAATTCCAGACCGAATAGAAGCTGGAACTTTTCTCATAGCTGCTGCTGCAACTTCCTCTTCAATAACAATTGCACCTGTAATCCCTCATCATCTTGAAGCTGTTATTAATAAGCTTCAAGAGAGTGGGAGTAAAATTACGATTAAAGGTAATACGATTTCAATCAAGTGTAAAGAGATTAAAGGAGTAGATATTGAAACAGCTCCTTTTCCAGGCTTTCCTACTGATTTGCAGGCCCCATTTACAGCTCTAATGACAATCGCAAATGGTGAATCAAAGATAACCGAAACAATTTTCGAAAACAGAATGAGTCATATTTATTTCCTTAATAAAATGGGTGCCCGCATAAAACTAAACAAAAACGTAGCTCATATCAAAGGTGTAAAAACAATTAATGGGATGAATCTAGTTGGCTCAGATTTAAGGTCATCAGCTGCATTAATAATTGCAGGAATCATCGCAAAAGGTATTAGTAATATCTATGGATTAGAACATTTAGATAGAGGTTATGAAAATTTTGAATTAAAGCTAAAAAATTTAGGTATTAAAATAATTAGAGAGATCAATAATAGTACTTTTGAGGAGAATGAATATAAAATTAAACCTAAATCTGGAAATCTTTCAAAACTCAAAGTAGCTTAGTTTTAACAAAGGTATTTTTAAAACTAAGTAAATTTTTTAATTTATTCAAACGTAAGCAATATTTATTAGTGAAATACAACCAAAAAATAACAATAACAGCACTAAAAAACGACCAGACCAAATTTTATTTAAACCAATAAACTTGAACTCATTCATGACCAGGTGACGCTACTAGATCCGAAAGTTGTCAATATAGTCACTGCAACAAAGAGATAAGGGACAAATTTAAAGGATAGTTTTTTAGCTTGAGTTTTGGACATTTACTTTTTTTCTTAAATATAACACAATATTACTAATTATGAAGCTATCTTCGTTTTAAAAAGACTTTTACTTGCATTAAATCGCAAAAATGTATCATAAATGTTTAACTTTTTATTTTTTTACCTTGTTTCTTGTCAGCAAATTCAAGAAATATAACTCTATATTTTTATCGAAAAGATTAACTATTAAAAACGTTATCTTGATCACTATTCATTGACCAAAACAATAGTCAATGAGTTGATTTTTGTTATAATAAAAAGGTTAATTTTTTCAAAAACCTTGGGAGCGTGGTGGAATTGGTAGACGCACCGCACTCAAAATGCGGCACCTTCGGGTATGTCGGTTCAAGTCCGACCGCTCCCACTTTGATGAATACCTATAGTCGATACGATATATCTTTCAAAAAAGGAAAAGGTTGTTGGCTATGGGACAAAACAGGTAAAAAGTATCTTGATGCAGTCGCGGGTATAGCAACTTGTAGTCTTGGACATAGCGATAGAGTTTTAAGAAGAAGGCTATCAACTCAACTAAAAAAGATTCAGCACATTTCCAACCTCTACAACATTGAAGAACAAGAACAATTAAGCAGAACTTTAACGAATATGAGTTGTGCTAAAAGCGTCTTCTTCTGCAACAGTGGTGCGGAAGCAAATGAATCAGCAATAAAATTAATTAAAAAATATGGTAATACAACAAATAAAGGTAAGGAATCAATTATTCTCGCAGCAGAATCCAGCTTTCATGGAAGGACGCTTGCAGCCTTGAGTGCGACTGGTCAGCCCAAATATCAAAAAGGGTTCGAACCATTGATTCAAGGTTTCAAATTTTTTAAATTTAACAATTTTGATTCGGTAAAAAAAATATTTGAAGAATGTGAAAATAATGATCAAAAAATTTCCGGCGTTTTAGTTGAACCAATACAAGGGGAAGGTGGCGTAATTCCTGGAAGTAAAATATTTTTTAAAAGCCTGAGAGATATATGTGATAAATATAATTCTCTTCTCATTTTAGATGAGGTCCAAAGTGGAGTAGGTCGAACTGGAAAAATGTGGGGTTATGAGAATTTAGGAATTGAACCTGATGGATTCACCCTTGCTAAAGGATTAGGAGGAGGTCATGCAATTGGAGCATTATTAGTAAAAGAAAAAGCCGACATTTTTTCTCCAGGAGATCATGCAAGCACTTTTGGGGGGAACCCTTTCGCCTGTAAAGCTGCCCTAACTGTACTAGAGGAAATAAATAGAAGAAATCTTATCAATAATGTTTATCTAAGAGGGAAACAACTAAGTACTGGGTTTGAAGAATTATCAAAAAAATTTCCAAATATTATTAGCGGGAAAAGAGGTTTAGGTCTAATACAAGGTCTTGTGATCAATGATGATTATGCTGATGCAAAAAAAATTACATTAAAAGCTTTTGATAAAGGATTACTTGTAGTTCCTGCAGGAGGAAACGTTGTAAGGATTGTCCCACCATTAATTATATCTAGAAGAGAAATTAATATTCTTTTGGAAAAGCTAAGTTCAATTTTTGAAGAGTTATAGTAATTAAATTTTGGAAAATGCAAATTTAAAAATTGTTGAATTATTATCACCTAAACATGAAAGGGATAATATCAAATTAGGGTTATCAAGAATTAAAAAAGTACTTCAAGAACTTGGTAATCCTTGCGAGAATATCCCTGCAATACAAATTATTGGGACCAATGGGAAAGGATCAATCGCGGCATATTTAGAAAGTATACTTTTTGAAGCTAAAAGGAATTTTGGTGTAACAACATCTCCACATCTTTTAGACGTATGCGAGAGGATTAGAGTTAATAAAAAAAATATTAAAAAAACTGATTTTGAAAAAATCTATAGGATAATTGAAAAAAATTTTTCAACATTTGAATTAACTCCTTTTGAAAAAATCATTTGTTGCGCACTAAATTATTTTGATAATAAAAAAGTTGAATTGCTCATTCTTGAAGCCGGATTAGGGGGACGTTTAGATGCGACAACAGCCCACAAATCTAGACCAATAATTGCTATTGGGAATATTGGCTTAGACCATAAAGAATTTCTTGGAGATACTATTGAAAAAATCGCCAAAGAAAAATTAGCAGTTATTGAAAAAAACTCAATTGTCATCTCATGCAACCAAAATATTCAAGTTGAAAATTTAATAACCAAAAAAGTTAAAGAGGTTGGAGCAGAAATTATCTGGAAAGATTCAATTTCAAAAAGCTATGAGCTTGGATTAAAAGGAATTTTCCAAAAGCAAAATGCTTCAGTAGCTGTTGGAGCAGTTGAAGCGCTGAATAATTTGGGATTTAATATTAAAGAAAAACACATATCTGAAGGTCTTAAAAAGACAGCTTGGAAAGGAAGGTTAGAAATAATAAATTATTTGAACAAAGAAATTCTTGTAGATTGTGCGCATAATTATCCTGCTGCAAAAGCGCTCTCTCATGAACGAAGCAATTGGGAGAATGAAGATAAAGGAATTTATTGGATTTTAGGTGTCCAAAGACAAAAAGATATTTACGCAATATTAAAAACACTTATAAAGAAAAATGATCAATTATTACTTGTGCCAGTTCCAAACCAACCTAGTTGGCAATTAAACGATCTCTCTCAGATTAAAGAAATTGACCTTCAAAAAACAATTGAATTTAAAACATTTGAACTTGCCATTGAGTATTTATTTTCCCTAGAAAAATGGCCATCTATTCATCCTGTTCTAACAGGTTCTATTTTTTTAGTTGCTGAATTTTTCAAATTTACAAATAAACAGAAATGTTAAATATTAAATTGTTCTTTTACTTCCCAACCTTCCAATTTTCCTGGATTTAATAGCCCTTTTGGATCAAATTTTAATTTCGCTTTTACTTGATCTGCGTCAACCACTCCTAGGCCTCCGCCCTCGACAGTTAAAACATGGGGATTAAAAATAAACGCACCAAGTTTCTTACAATCTTCCATTATTTCATTTAATTCATCTATCCCGTTCCACCTTAATACAGGCAAAGCCGCTAATCGCGGTGATCCTTGTTGAGAAACTGCCTCTAAATGCCAAAGAACTTTTCTACCCCATTTTTTTCTCAAAAAATTAATCAATTCTAGTTCATTATTAAGTGGCAAAAGCATCTGTAAATAAGTCCAATTTTTATCCCTAGACCTCATATGAAGAGTTGTATGATTCCATACGACTTCAGAAATTCCATTAACAAGTTTTTCTTCTTCCCCAAGGAGGGTAAATTCAACTTTGAATTTTTTACAAATCAACTCGATCGTTTTTGTTCCTCCAAGAGTAGATTGTATTAATATCTTGTGACTTCTAGAATTACTTTTAAACCATTTTGGCATTTGATCTACAATTTCATCTTCAAGAATTGCTCCTAGTTTCAGATCAATTGCGGCGCTCGTGAGAATTTTTAATATTTCTATTGTTTTTTCAAATTCAATACAGTCGATAACTATCGAATACCACTTACGTTTGATATCAGTAGCAAGTAATAAAGAAGTAATTATTCCATTAGTCCCATAAGCATGATTAAGAGGTTCGGATTCTTCAGCATCAAATTTTAATAAATCAGGTTTTTCATTCATAGTCACTGCCTCTAAACCAATAAGATTTCCTGGATCTCTTAAAAATCCCCACCTAATAGATCCTATACCTCCTGAACCGCCTGCAATAAAGCCTCCAATTGTAGCGGTTTTCCAAGTACTAGGAAGCAACCTTAATTCCCTTCCATATTTTTCTAATTGTTTATTCAAATCTCCCATGACACATCCAGACTGTGCTTTCACAAAACCTGTATCTGGATCAAATTCTTCTAATTTATTAAAGTGACTCATCTGCATTACAACTCCTTTAAACAATGGAACAGCTTGTCCATAATTGCCTGTTCCTGAACCCCGCAAAGTAAGAGGGATAGAAAAATCCCAACAAATTTTTGCTACTTTCTTCACCGCGTTATGATCAATAGGTCTGACCACCAAATCAGCGATACATTCGTCTAATATTCCAGTAAGGATTGGAGAGTAGTTATAAAAATCTTTTGAAAGTCTTTTTACGTCTGATTGGCTTTCAATAATCTCTAAGTTTTTGACTTCCCTAAATTTGTCTAAAAATTTAAGACTATTTGATTTCATTAATAAAATTTTTTGTGTTTTATATATAAATTAGTCGATTAGCAATATAAATCGCCTTTTATATATACTTTTCTCTTTAAATTTGTCGAAAAAACATCTGCCCATCTTTGTGCATCTAAAATTACAAAGTCAGCAGGGCAACCCTTTTTAATTAAACCATCCCATTCTAAATTTAATAATCTGCTTGGAGCTAAAAAAATAGAAGATAAAGTCATTCTCTCCCAGGGATTTAGTTGAAGCATAGGTATCGAGCAAGACAACATATAAAAAGGATCAAAATTTCCAAATGGGTACCAAGGGTCTTGAACATTATCACTACCCAGAGATACATCCACATGTGATTTTTGTAATTGCTTTAATGGCGCAACTGGTCTATTTAATGATGTAGTTTTATTACTTCGATTGAGCAGCCAAAAATTTGTTAGGGGTAAAGCAATAACCTTAATTTTTTTCTTAGCCATTTTTTCTCCTAAATTTAAAATCTCTCTATGACTTAGAGAAATAAGACTACTCAAATGACTGCAAGTGATCGGAATACTATTAATTTTTGAATTTTCGATTGTATCTAATAAAACTTTTATTCCTGCTCCAGGCTCAATAATTGACTCATCTATATGCAAATCAATTTCTAATTTGTATTTTCTCGCAAGAAGAAGCATCTTTGCAAGAAATTTGCTTGTATTTTTTTTGTTGAATGGGGGCACAACAACACCTCCTAAAATACCTCCATTAGAGGAAAATAATTTTGCCAATTCTTCTCCATTAGATGTATCCCAAAATTCCAATGGAGCTAGAGCAACGTATTGTAAAGTCAACTCAGATGAAAATTTTTTTTGGAATTTAAAAAGTTCAATCCAAATATCAATAGATTGACTTTTGTATGTATCAATATGACTTCTAATAGCTCGGTATCCATTTTGAATAGCAAGTTTTAATGATTTCTCTACTCTTTCAAGAACCTTATCTGTAGTTCTAGTTTTATGTTCTTCAAGATTTACTGATAATGCTCCTCCATAGTTTGATTCCAGATTAGGAAAGTCTGCCCATGTAAATGATTTATCTAAATGCGAATGCGTTTCAACAAATCTTGGGAATAAAATATTTTTTGGTTTTATAACTTTATTTTCTAAAGGTTTTAACTCAGAGACAAATCCATCCTCCCAACTAATGGAAAGTGAACATAAATCCTCTACATCAATAATAAGGTTATCAATATCTTCTATTAAACAAAGGCTTCTGGGAATAAGAACCTCAGCTGTACCGGAATTACTCAAATTTTTCAATTTTCTTTTATTTTAAATCATAAGAAAACATTACTAAATTAGAAAATAATTCAAATTTCTCTAAAAGATAAAAATAACTATGAAAATCACCCTTGAGTTGTTAAATTTATAAATGTGAGGCGGGCGTCGCCAAGTGGTTAAGGCAGCGGCTTGTGGCGCCGCTATTCGGGGGTTCGAATCCCCTCGCTCGCCCTCAAAAAAATTGCAGCAAAATTATTTAACTTGTAATTTTGGATTAAAGAATCATAAAAACTTCCTAGCAAAGTGCTAACAAAAACAAAACCAGACGAAAAAAAATTTCAAAAGAATTCAACTTCTAACAGTTATTGGATAACCACATTTGGATGCCAAATGAACAAGGCTGATTCTGAGAGGATGGCTGGAACATTAGAGAAAATGGGATACACCAAAGCAGATAATGAATTAAATGCTGATTTGGTTCTATACAATACATGCACTATAAGAGATAATGCGGAGCAAAAAGTTTACAGCTTTCTTGGAAGACAAGCAAAAAGAAAGCACAAAACACCAAGCCTTAAACTTGTTGTCGCAGGTTGCCTTGCTCAGCAGGAGGGAGAGTCCTTATTAAGAAGAGTCCCAGAACTTGACCTAGTAATGGGCCCTCAACATGTAAATAACCTTGAGAATCTTCTGGGGAAAGTTGACTTAGGAAATCAAGTCGCTGCCACAGAAGAAACATTCATTTCTGAAGACATAACTAGTGCCAGAAGAGAAAGCTCTATTTGTGGCTGGGTTAATATCATTTATGGATGTAATGAAAGATGTTCATATTGTGTAGTACCCTCTGTTAGAGGAAAAGAGCAATCAAGATATCCAAATGCGATAAAAAGTGAGATTCAAAAATTAGCTAATGATAATTTTAAAGAAATTACTCTTTTGGGCCAGAACATTGATGCTTATGGTAGAGATCTTCCAGGAACTACAAAAGAGGGGAGAAAGGAAAATACCCTAACTGATCTCTTATATTACATTCATGATGTTAAAGGAATTCGCAGAATAAGATTTGCTACTAGTCATCCGAGATATTTTTCAAAAAGGTTAATTCAAGCTTGTTATGAACTTGATAAAGTCTGCGAACATTTCCATATTCCCTTCCAAAGTGGAAATGATGAAATTTTAAAGCAAATGTCCAGAGGATACACTATTAAAAAGTATAAAAATATTATCGAGAATATAAGATCATTAATGCCAGATGCATCAATCACAGCTGACGCAATAGTTGCTTTCCCAGGAGAAACCGAACAACAATTTCAAGATACATTAAATCTAATATCAGAAATTGGCTTTGATCAAGTTAATACTGCAGCATACTCTCCAAGACCAAACACACCTGCAGCGGTATGGTCGAATCAACTTTCAGAAGAGTTGAAAAAAGCTAGATTGCAGGAAATTAATAATATGGTCGAGAAAACAGCTAGGAGCAGAAATCAAAGATACATCAATAATATCGAAAGCGTTTTAATAGAGGGTTTTAATCCAAAAAATTCCTCGCAAATTATGGGTAGAACTAGAACAAATAGATTGACCTTCGTAGAGATTCCCAAAAACATTAACTTTAATTTTTCATTGGGAGATGAGATAGATGTCAGAATAAATCAAGCAAGACCCTTTTCTTTAACAGGCGAACTTTATTTATGATTTTTTTCTAAATGATCGGGGGTAAGAAAAAATGTATTGGGTTAATATTTGGGGGGAATTCCAATGAACATGAAGTATCGATATCCTCTGCAAAAACAGTTTATAAAGCATTTAAGTCTGAAATAAATAAAGAGCGCTTTACAGTTAAAGCCTTTTACATAAATAAATATGGAGATTGGCTTGATAGTAATATTTCAGAAAAAATCCTAATTGGTGAAATTAAAAACAATAAAACAAAAAAACAAGAAATTTTTAATAAAGAAAAACTTAACTTTCTTGACGGAATTGAATTTCAGAATGTAGATATTTGGTTTCCTCTTTTACATGGATTTAATGGTGAAGACGGATCAATTCATGGCTTAATTAGATTTACAAAGAAACCTTTAGTGGGATGTGGAATTATTGGATCTGCACTTGGTATGGATAAAATTTTGATGAAAACAATTTTCTCAAATCTTAAACTTCCACAAGTTAATTATCTGGTTTTTCAAAATGAAGATTTCAACGATAAGGAAGTAAAAAATAAAATAATTAATGAAATTTTAAAAAAATTAAATTTTCCTGTTTTTATTAAACCATCGAACTCTGGATCATCTCTTGGTATCTCCAAAGTCATAAATGAATCAGAAATATTACAAGCATTAGAAAAGGCTCAGCAAATAGATCAAAGAATCGTAATAGAGGAAGGTTTAGAGGTAAGGGAGATTGAATGCGGAATAATTGGAAATTCAAAACTCTTAACCTCCGAAATAGGTGAGGTAAATTATGAAAGTGATTGGTATGATTACGATTCAAAATATCACTCAAATAATCAAATAATTATCCCAGCCGAAATAGATTCTAAAATCACAAAAGAAATTAAAGACATTGCTATTAAAAGTTGTAGAGCACTAAATATTTTCGGTTTTGCAAGAGTAGATTTCTTTTTAGAAAAATCTTCAAATAAAATTTTGCTGAATGAAATAAATACAATTCCTGGTTTTACAAAAAACAGTATGTTTCCAATGCTTTGGGAAGCTTCAGGTTTAAAAATTGAGCGACTTGTGGCTAAACTGGTAGATATATCTTTAGATTTGTAATTTAAATTAAATGTTGCATGGACTACTTTGGTTACCATTACTTTTAATCTTCATTTTATTAACTGCACTTGGATGGTTAGAAAGAAGAAGGCAAAATCTTTTCAGAAGTTGGGCGAGCGATTCTGAACTATGCAAGTTAGATAGTTCAGGTGCAGCGTCCTTAAAAGATGGGGAGTTAAGGTGGAGCGCATTTGAAGCTGGAAAATTTGAAGAAAAAGATTGTTTTACAATAAAGAAACTGGAATTAGTTGAATTAATGGCACTAACTTCAGGAGAAGCTCCTCTAACAAGTGAATCTCAAGGTAAGTGCAGGTTGAGATTAGTGGGGGATGGGAAGGAGATGGATGTACCATTTTCAAATGCAGAGCAAGCGAGAGAATGGATGGATCAACTGATGGAAAAAGCTCGATGTGATTTGTGAAAAACCAAAAACGAATCAAAAATAGAAGCTATTTTTTTCTAATTTCATTTTTATTTTTAACGAGCTTATTAAGCATAAAAACTCTCAAAAAAGTTAATCCTTTGGACATTAGGATTTCTGGTAGTGAATTATTTTCGCAGAATGATGTGGTAAAAAATTCATCTTTAAATTTTCCGATACGATTAATTTTTATTAAAACTAATTTGTTAGAAAAAGAATTAAAACAAAATTTATCCCTCAAGAATGTATCGGTAAACAGAGAATTATTTCCTTTTGGTTTAAAAGTTCATCTTAATGCAAGAATTCCAATAGCTTACGGTGAGAGGATATTAAACGATGAAAAAATATTAGGTTTCATTGATAAAGATGGGATTTTTATAAATAAACAAAATGTGGATGAAAAAAATTTGAATAAATTAACCATACAAGTTTTTGGATGGCAAGAAAAATTTAAAAAAATATTATCTGAAATTTTTATCGCTATAGAGAATTATGAATTAGAGATAGTTAAAATAAATTTTTCATCCGATGGCTTTCTAACTGTTGAGGAAAAAGATTTAAAAACAATATTTTTGGGATTTAAGCCAAATTTAATCAACTATCAATTACAAAAAATCAATAATCTCAAATATGAATTTAAGAAAAATAGCTTTTCAAAAAAAATACATAATATTGATCTAACTAATCCAGATAAACCAAAAATAAAAGTGTTCAAACCCTAATATTTAAAAAAGGATTTTGAGTAATTTTTTTTAATTATTGTAGTGTTGATATGGGTTTTGCATTTAAACAAAATATTTAATAAATAAATATTTTTAGGATTTTCCTCAACAAATTCCTACAGATGACCTCAGTAAGTTCATAATGCACCCAATATTAATATTAGATTCCTATTAAGAGATGAGCTTCGGTAACAATCCAAACTTTGATCAATCGAGAGAAATCCTTCCAAGCCAAAACGCCAAAATTGAAGTTATTGGTGTAGGTGGTGGTGGCAGTAATGCAGTCAACAGAATGATAAATAGTGATTTAGAAGGTGTTTCATTTAGAGTCCTCAATACCGATGCACAAGCCCTACTACAATCTTCTGCAGAGAGTAGGGTTCAACTTGGACAAAATCTTACTAGAGGTTTAGGTGCAGGTGGGAATCCAAGTATTGGTCAAAAAGCAGCCGAAGAATCCAAAGAAGAGCTTCAACAAGCTTTAGAGGGATCTGATCTAGTTTTTATAGCCGCTGGGATGGGTGGAGGAACTGGTACTGGTGCAGCTCCCGTTGTTGCAGAAGTAGCAAAACAAAGTGGAGCTCTAACAGTAGGTATAGTAACCAAACCATTCTCTTTTGAAGGGAAAAGAAGAATGCGTCAAGCAGAGGAGGGGATCGCAAGACTAGCTGAAAACGTTGATACTCTTATAGTTATCCCAAATGACCGGTTAAAAGACGTGATAGCAGGGGCTCCCCTTCAAGAAGCATTTAGGAATGCTGACGATGTTCTAAGGATGGGCGTCAAAGGCATTAGTGACATAATTACTTGCCCAGGATTAGTTAATGTTGATTTTGCAGACGTAAGATCAGTTATGACGGAAGCAGGCACTGCTCTCCTCGGAATAGGTATAGGTTCAGGAAGATCGAGAGCTATAGAGGCAGCACAGGCAGCAATGAATAGTCCTTTATTAGAAGCAGCTAGAATTGATGGAGCTAAAGGCTGCGTTATAAATATTACTGGTGGCAAAGACATGACTTTAGAAGACATGACCTCCGCATCTGAAATTATTTATGATGTTGTTGATCAAGAAGCAAATATTATTGTTGGTGCAGTGGTTGATGAGGCAATGGAAGGGGAAATACAAGTTACTGTAATTGCTACAGGGTTTGAAACAACCCAACCATTAAACCAGCAAAGAATTAAAAACAGATTATCTAATCAACCTTTGTATAATTTTTCCGATAATAAAGAAGCAGGAGCTAGCATTCCTGAATTTTTGAGATTAAGACAAAATAAAAAAGATTTAAGTTAAAAGGTAAAATAGAGTGACTCGGATATCTCGCCTGCCTCAAGCATCCCTTGTGGCTGCTACCTTCCGGTCCTGACCAGGTTTAGGCGTTAAAACCGCGAAAGGCCGAGTCAGAATTATCTTAGCAATTCTTGATTAAAAAAGATACATAAATTTATTATGTTACCTTCAGATCTGGTTAACTATAAAAAAAAATCTCGCAAAATCATTGCACTTACAGCATGGGACTCCATATCAGGATCTATTGCAGAACATGCAAATGTTGATCTCGTACTAGTAGGAGATTCATTAGCAATGGTCTGCTTAGGTCACAAATCGACATTGCCATTAACTTTAGAAAACATAATCTATCATACTAATGCTGTTACAAGAGGGTTTAAGAAGAAAATTGAGGAACAACCTTTAATCGTCTCAGATATGCCTTTTTTAACTTATCAATGTGGTGAGGATAAAGCTGTTGAGTATGCAGGGAAAATCATTCAGAGCACTTATGCAAAAGCTGTCAAAGTGGAAGGAGCTGAACCAGAAATACAAAAAGTTATTTCTAGATTAATAAGAATGGGAATTCCTGTTATGGGTCACATAGGTCTTACACCACAAAGCTACCTAAGTATTGGATTAAGAAAACAAGGGGAAAGCTTAGCAAGCCAAGAAAAAATAAAGAAAGAGGCTTCAATTCTTGAAGAATTAGGATGTTTTTCAATAGTTCTTGAACATATTCCTGATTTGCTTGCTAAAGAAATACAGAATTCTTTAACAATTCCCACAATTGGTATCGGGGCAGGTAATTATTGCGATGGGCAAGTAAGAGTTACTGCAGATTTGTTAGGCCTCAACGATGATCAACCACCATTTTGCCAACCAATTATCCAAGGAAAGAAATTATTTAAGGATAAATTAAAAGAATGGGTAGACTCTGAAAGACTTAATTAATTTCATCCCACCACTTAAACATAGAAACAAGAACTTGATTGCTTAGTTCCATGCCATTAGGCTCACTTAAAAAGAATCTATTCCCATTTCTTACTAATAGTCCACTTTCAAGAAACCTTTCCCATTCTTCAAGCAATTTACTGAAGTTGCTCTCAAATTTTTTGTTTTCCCAGTTTTGTTCTTTAAACACTTCTTTGATATCTAAACCCTCTTTGAGTCTTAATCCCAACATTATTTTCTCATCAAGTTCTTTATAGAAAAACTCCTTATTAGTTAGAGATGAATCTAAATTAAATTCGTATTGTCTAGTTACCCATTCTTTATATTCTTTACTAAATCTTGGTCTAGTTAACTTTTCCCCCCAAGGTGAACTTGTGGAACCTTGACCAAAACTCCACCAGCCTAAACCACTCCAATAAACTCTATTATGTCTCGATTGATGTCTAGGAAGGCAATAGTTTGAGATTTCATATCTTGAATACCCTGAGTTTTTTAAAATTAAATGGGTTGATTCACTATTTCTAAAAGCTTCTTCATCACTTGGGAGTTTTAATTTGCCTAAATTAATTAATTTTTTAAAAACAGTGCCATTTTCAATATTTAAATCGTAAATAGATAGGTGCGGTGGTGAAAATGTTATTGCTTTTTTTAAGTCATCTTGCCATTCTTTAAATCCACTAAATGGTAAGTTTTGAATTAAGTCTAAACTCCAGCTTTTTATTAACCCAGAATCATATTCTTTCTTCAACCATAAGCAAGATTTTTCTGCATCTTCTTTTAAATGACGCCTTCCCGACTTTTGAAGTATCTGATTATTAAAACTTTGTACTCCGAGACTAAATCTATTTATCCCAGCATTAATGAATCCAAAGAGATCATCTTGAGTAAAACTAGCTGGATCAATCTCCATAGTGATTTCAGCACCATAGTCAATTCCATAATTTTCTCTAAAAAGATCAATTAGTTCCTTGATTTGTATAGGATCTAAAATTGATGGTGTACCACCTCCTACATAAATTGTCGATAGGGGTGATTTATGCTCAATTGACAATATTTCTTTATATAAAAATTGCAAATACTCTTGAACAGTTTTGCTTCCATAACCTTTTAAAGTTTGAACTTTGTCTCCTAGTGGAATAACTGCAAAATCACAATAAAAACACCTTCTGTGGCAAAAAGGAATGTGCACATAAGCACTTCTTGGAAACTTATTCATAATCTAAATTCATTTTTAAGCTCCAAAAAAGTATTAAGGATCGAAAAAAACAAAATCCTTATTTACTCAATTAATAAATCCTAGTAGATTATAGATATGACCGATATCTTAGTATTAATTTTATTTGTATTGTCTGGAGCTGCTTCAGGCTGGCTTGGTGTGGATTTATTGCCAGTAGATATACTCAAACAGGTATCTAATGTAGAAGGTTTTAGAATTGTTTTAGCAATAATTGGTTTTTTTGTAGGATTAGCAGCGGGTTTTGTATTTCTTCAACTTAGAAAGACGTTTCTTGATCAAATAAGAACAATGCCTACCGACTTACTAATAAGTAGGTCCGTTGGGTTAATTTTAGGATTACTTGTTGCGAATCTCCTACTTGCTCCAATATTATTAATTCCCTTCCCTAGAGAGGTTTTTTTCGCAAAACCTTTAGCAGCCATATTAAGCAACATTTTCTTTGGTGTTCTTGGTTATAAGTTGGCAGATACCCATGGAAGGACATTATTGAGATTATTTAATCCTAACAATACTGATGCATATCTAGTCAATGAAGGCATCCTCCCTGCTGCAAGTCCAAAAATTCTAGATACTAGCGTAATTATTGATGGAAGAATCAATGGCCTATTAAGTTGCGGCTTATTGGAAGGGCAATTAATTGTTGCTCAAAGTGTAATTGATGAATTACAAACTTTAGCTGACTCAAGCAGCAATGAAAAAAGGTCGAAAGGCAGAAGAGGACTCAAGTTACTAAAAGAATTAAGAGAATTATATGGGAGAAGACTTGTAATAAACCCAACAAAGTATGAAGGTAATGGGGTTGATGAAAAACTCTTGAAAATTACTGAGGATATGACAGGAACTTTAATTACTGCTGATTATAATCTGTCTCAGATTGCTGAAGTTAAAGAATTAAAAGTTATGAATTTGAGTGATTTGGTTATTGCCTTGAGGCCAGAAGTACAACCAGGAGAATCACTTAATATAAAAATCGTAAGAGAAGGCAAAGAAAAAATGCAAGGCATTGGATATTTAGATGACGGCACAATGGTTGTTATTGATGAGGCAAAGAATTTTGTAGGAAGCAGATTAGATATTGTTATCACAGGAGCATTACAAACTCCAACTGGAAGAATGGTCTTTGGAAAACTAATAAATAATCCTGAGTCAAACAAATCTTTTAAATCACCAGCGACACAGGGCTAAATCTAGCTAGAATCAGTTCATTATTAATTTTGTGATACAAATGACTGTATCTGCTCCTTATTACGGCGAAAACACCGTCATGAGGACCCCGCCACCTGATCTCCCCTCTCTTTTGCTGAAAGAGCGAATTGTTTATCTTGGTTTACCATTATTTTCAGATGATGATGCGAAAAGACAACTAGGAATGGATGTTACAGAGCTAATCATTGCTCAACTTCTTTATCTAGAGTTTGAGGATCCAGAAAAACCAATCTATTTCTATATCAATTCAACTGGGACAAGTTGGTACACTGGTGACGCAGTTGGTTTTGAAACAGAAGCTTTTGCTATCTGCGATACAATAAGCTACATTAAGCCTCCAGTACACACAATATGTATCGGACAAGCAATGGGGACTGCTGCAGTTATCCTTTCATCTGGCACTAAGGGGCAAAGAGCCGCTCTTCCTCATGCTTCTATTGTTTTGCATCAACCTATAAGCGGGGCAAGAGGCCAAGCAACTGATATCCAAATCAGAGCTGAGGAAGTTTTGAAAAATAAAAAATCAATGCTAGAGATTTTATCTCGTAATACTGGAAAGACTATTGAAGAACTCTCAAAAGACTCTGACAGGATGAGTTATCTCAACCCCCAAGAAGCACTAGATTATGGAGTTATCGATAGAATACTCTTAAGTCAAAAAGATCTACCAAATAAAATTTGACACTCACAAAACAATTTTAAAATCATGCCAATAGGAACTCCAAGCGTGCCCTACAGACTTCCAGGAAGTCAATACGAAAGATGGGTTGACATATATACAAGACTAGGTGTTGAAAGAATTCTTTTTCTTGGACAAGAAGTGAATGATGGTATTGCTAATAGCCTTGTTGCACAAATGCTTTATTTAGATTCTGATGATAATTCCAAACCTATCTATCTGTATATAAATAGCCCAGGAGGATCAGTAACTGCTGGCTTAGCTATATATGACACTATTAAGTACGTAAAAAGTGATGTAGTAACCATATGCGTAGGCCTCGCAGCCTCCATGGGAGCGTTTCTATTGGCCGCTGGCACAAAAGGCAAAAGAGTTGCTTTGCCTCATAGCAGAATAATGATTCATCAACCCTTAGGAGGAACATCTCAACGCCAAGCAAGTGATATTGAAATAGAAGCTAAGGAAATTTTAAGAATTAAAGATATGTTAAATATGTCTATGGCAGATATGACAGGCCAATCATTTGAGAAAATTGAAAAGGATACTGATAGAGATTATTTTCTAAGTGCGGAAGAAGCAAAAAATTATGGCTTAATCGATAGAGTAATTACGCATCCAAGCGAAGCAAATCAATCTTAAATTTTCTAAATCAATATTTAAATTTTAATTTTTAAATTAATAATTTTTTGGTTTATTTACACCTTATTGCCTAAAATAATAATTATCAAATGTAAAGAAACTACACCTAATGACCCAACTCTTTTACGACACAGATGCAGATCTAAGTCTTCTAAATAATAAAACAATAGCAATTATTGGATATGGTTCACAAGGTCATGCACATGCCCTTAACCTCAAAGATAGCGGTATGGATGTAATTGTTGGGTTATATAAAGGGAGTAAGTCTGAAAGCAAAGCTATTAGCGATGGTCTACAAGTATTTAGTGTTTCTGAAGCTTGCGAAAAAGCTGACTGGATTATGATTCTCCTCCCAGATGAGTTTCAGAAAGATGTTTACCTTAAAGAAATAGAACCAAACTTAAAAGAAGGAAAGATATTAAGTTTTGCTCATGGCTTCAATATAAGATTTGGGCTTATCAAACCTCCTAGTTTTGTGGATGTTGTAATGATTGCCCCAAAAGGACCTGGACACACTGTTCGTTGGGAATATCAGAATGGTCAAGGAGTTCCAGCATTGTTTGCTGTAGAGCAGGATTTTTCCGGAAATGCAAGATCATTTGCTATGGCTTACGCTAAAGGGATTGGTGGAACAAGAGCTGGGATTCTTGAAACAAACTTCAAAGAAGAAACAGAAACTGATTTATTTGGCGAACAAGCCGTTTTATGCGGGGGATTATCAGAACTCGTCAAATCAGGCTTCGAAACTCTTGTAGAGGCAGGATATCAGCCCGAACTTGCTTACTTCGAATGCTTACATGAAGTTAAACTTATTGTTGATTTAATGGTGAAGGGAGGCTTATCTCAAATGAGAGATTCCATTTCAAATACTGCAGAATATGGAGATTACGTAAGTGGCAAAAGACTTATAAATAGTGATACAAAGAAAGAAATGCAGAAAATTCTAAAGGATATTCAAGATGGAACTTTCGCTAAGAATTTTGTGGAAGAATGCGATAAAAACAAACCCTTAATGACAAAATTAAGAGAGGAGAACTCAAAACATGCAATTGAGAAAGTGGGTAAAGGTCTGCGTTCGATGTTCAGTTGGCTGAAATAAATTTATTTTTAATATTTCTTGGATCGATTGGTTTTGACTTATTGATCGGCGATCCAAGATTCTTAATCCACCCTGTTCAAGTAGTTGGTTTTTATATAAAAAAAATATCTGATTTCCTCATAAATAATTTTGGAGAAAATAAAAATATATTGTTTTGGGGCGGTTTCATCGTTACTGCATCCACTATTGGAATGAGTTTTGGTTTAGGAAAATTGATAGAAATCAGTTACGTGCAATCAAGAAATCATTTTTTTGTTGGATTGTTAATTTTTTTTGGACTTTCAAGTTGTTTTGCAACTAAGGGACTTATTTCAAGTGTGAAAGAGATTGCAGAGCTAATAAAACGCAAAGAAGTTAATAACGAAAATGAAAGAATAATTAAAGAGAAAGTTCAAAGAATAGTAAGTAGAGATGTAAGGTCATCTTCTATAGAACATCTCTTGAGATCAAGTACTGAGAGTCTTACTGAAAATTCTGTTGATGGAATATTTGGGCCATTATTTTGGATTTTTATTGGAATTATTTTTATGAAGTTTTCAATTTTTCTTCCAGGACCTTTGTCACTTGGTTTTTCTTATAAAGCCATTAGTACTTTAGATTCAATGATAGGTTACAAATTTGATTACTTTAGATATTTAGGTTTTTTTAGTGCAAAAATCGAAGATATTTTTACGTTTATACCTTCAAGATTAGTTTTAATCTCATTGCCTTTAGTTAGTCACAAAGTTAAAGAGTATGGATCAATCATAAAAAAAAGTTATCTTGATGGTAAAAAATATGATTCGCCTAATGCTGGGATTTCAGAAGCTATATTTGCCTATATTTCAGGTATTAAATTGGGAGGTAAAAGTAAATATAAGAATGAAATTATTGAAAAGCCAATAATAAATGCGGCTGGAGATAATTGCACTGAAGAAAAAATCAACTTAATTTGTCAATTAATTTTGAAATTACAATTTTTATGGATAATAATTTTTGTCTTAATTTTTTTTATAGTTTAAAGTTTAATTTAATAATAAATTAGTTTTAAAATTATTAAAATAAAGCTAAAAATTTATGCAAGAAAAGGACTCTCCAATGGAAAATCAAAATGATGGTTTAACTAAAACAACATCAA
Source organism: Prochlorococcus sp. AG-347-L02 (assembly GCA_003281255.1). Classification (GTDB taxonomy): domain Bacteria; phylum Cyanobacteriota; class Cyanobacteriia; order PCC-6307; family Cyanobiaceae; genus Prochlorococcus_A. Next base: position 65,087 of record QCCL01000003.1, on the reverse strand, counting down.
CTGATAATGAATATTCAAAATGGGTAGACAATCAGGGAGATGAAGTAAAGAATGTTTTTGGATTTAATAGCAGCGCTGAGCTTGTTAATGGAAGAGCAGCTATGATCGGTTTCTTAATGCTCATATTAACCGAGTTAGTTTTTAGCGGCAGACCTGTTACTTCTTCAATTTTTGGTATTAATTAAAAATGGAAGCAAAAAAATCTAATCCAATAAAAGTATTCTTATACATATCTGTATGGGTAATTATTTGGGGCACTTTAGGATCTTTGATCGATTTTCCTCTATATAAAAATAAAATCTACTTAGAAGGAAGCATATATCAGTATCTTACTTTCACAGTTACAGGGATTATTTCTATTATATCTGCAAAGTTTTTTTATAAGAAAATTGATTTATAAAAACTTGTACCTAAATTTCTTAATAATTTTTGCTGGTTCTTTACTTTCACTGGACTCGTAAAGTACCCACTGATGTGTCTCAGTGTCATGATCACACCCATAATTTCCAGAAAGGTTATCGTAACTTGAAAGATATGAATGACAATTTTGATCTGCCTCAAAAGCAGAGTCATAACCTGTTAGAAAATATATCAAAAATAGAACAGTTATTAACAAAAAAAATACTTGAGAAACTAAATTAATTACCTTCATAAGATATTCTAAAATTTAAATATATCATCTAAAAAAATTTTTCGATCTAAAAATATAGCTAACGACCAACATTAAATACAAAGTCATGGAATTCTTGATTTTTTAAATACAGTATGACTAGCAATACTAAAATCATATTTAAGCCTATTACAATTGATCCAAAAATATTTATTTGTTTTTTACCTGGCAAAGTATAAGTAAATTTCTTGCCTTTAAGAAAACCAGCTAAGCCTTTTTTTTCATTTATTTGAGTATTTTGAGTATTATTCTTAACTTCATTATCAGAAAAACCTTTTACCATTACAAATTAAATAACAAATTAATAATATTCCAAAAAAATAAATTATTTTAATAATTAACAATTTTTAATCACATATGGGAGCATTAATGAAATTGTCTCATTTGAGGAATTATTAAAAAAATAAGCTTCAATAATTTCCGTTTGCAGCCCCAATAAACTAGATTGACATTTGAATCTATTTTGGTCAAATACTACTAATTGAAGTTTTTCTAATTCAGAAACTAATTCTTTACATACTTGCGTTCGAGAATCTTTAAAACAATCACTAGATAGTTTTAAAATCTTAGACTTTGTTGGTATTGTTTCTGCCAAAAGGAAATTTGATAATAGTAAAAATTTTAAGAATAAAATAGTTAAAAATTTCATTACTTTTTAAGATTTCAAAATTTTGGATGCTTCGGCAGGAGTTTTGGTCATTGAGCTAATTACATTTTATTGCGATAAAAAAAGATGCCCTAAAAGAGCACCTTGTTATTAAAGGAAGAAATAGATTAAAAAGATTACCCTTGAACTCTATCCTTAAAAAGTTTACCTGCAGAGAATGTTGGAACTCTTTTAGCAGGTATTGCTATTTTTTCGCCTGTCTTAGGGTTTAATCCCTGCCTTGCAGAACGATCTCTTGGTTCGAAAGAACCAAATCCTAGTAAAGAGACTTTTTTGCCTTCCACTACTGAATCAACAATAGTTTCAATAGCTGCATCAACAACTAAAGAAACATCAGTTTTTGTGAGCTCTGTCCGAGCTGCAACAAGATTTACTAAATCAGCTTTGTTCATTGAAATTTAAATTAAAGCAAAGGTTTAAAAAAAAAAGATTTAAATCGTGTTTAAACCTCGAACTTCCACATCATATGGAGCAAATACAAATACGGCAACCGAAAATGCCGGCGGCGCAAAGCTTTATACAAATTTTAGGGACATTTTTAGCAATATTATTTATTTTTATAGCCGCACTTTTTCATTTATAAAAAATAGACTATTCATTTAGAAAACAGCTAAAAGCATTGGTAGAACTGGATTTAGCCTTAAAAAATCTAACTACATCTAGCAAAAGTAGAAAATGTAAAAGGGGGATGAATTTAAGAATTTGAGCTATTTATTATGTTTTATTAATTTTCAGATATATTTCCTTCTCATCACATGAAAAAGCATAATTTGTATTTTGAAATCAAGAAAAATCTGGTTTTCTCATTATTAATCTTTCTCTCTAAATCGTTTTATGCACTGAGCAGATGGATGAAGAAATTGTAATTAATTAGAAAATTAATACTCTCCAAGATGTAATAAAGTTGATTAGTGAAGCCTTAAATTTGAGTTTTTTTTTAAATTTTGCATCTATTATTCAAATATCAGTAATTTAAATAAATTATCTCAATATTTAACTAATCAATGATAAAGAGAAAGTGATTCATCTCAATAAAGGTAAACCATTTCCTTTAGGGAGTTCTCTAACTTCACAAGGGGTTAATTTTTCCTTAATAGCCACAAATGCAGAATATGTAGAAATCTTATTGTTTGAGAAAGAGGATTCTATTTCCCCAAAAAGTATATTCAAATTAGACCAGACTCATAATAAAGGTCCTTACTGGCATGCGGAAATAAAAAATCTAGATGAAGGTTGCATTTATGCTTTTAGAGTAAAACAAAAAAATAATGAAATTAATAATAACTATGAAAAAAAAGTATTACTTGATCCATGTTCAAGGGGTATTACCGGATGGGGAAGTTATAAAAGAGAAAATGCATTAAAAACGAAAGAAAATACTAATTCTTGTCTTAAAAGCATTGTTTGCGATAGAAAATTATTTAATTTTAAAGATTATCCAAGACCGAAACATTCTTGGGAAGAAACAATTATTTATGAACTCCATATCAAAGCTTTCACTGAATCAACTGATAAAAATGAAAGTTGTTTTAAGAAATTTTTAAAAAAAATTCCGTATCTCAAAGAACTGGGTATTACGACAATTGAATTACTTCCAATTTTTTGTTTTGATCCTACTGATGCCCCAAATGGTCTAAAAAATTTTTGGGGTTATAGTCCAATTAATTGGTTTACTCCGCATTTTGAATATCTTTCTAATGAATCCGCCGATAATAATAGAGAGGAATTTAGAAGATTTGTAGAGGAATGTCATAAAGCAGACATTGAAGTCATCTTAGATGTTGTATACAATCACACTTCCGAAGGTGATTCAAAAGGGCCAGCAATATCTTGGAAAGGTATAGATGAAAATCTTTATTACTTTATTGGAAAAGATAAAAATTATCAGGACGTCTCCGGATGTGGTAATACTATTGCAGCAAACAGAGGATTAGTTAGAAAACTCATAATTGAATCATTAAAATGTTGGGCGAGTGAATTAGGAGTTGATGGTTTTAGATTTGATTTAGGAATTGCTCTATCAAGAGGAGAAAATCTTTCACCGCTTGATAATCCTCCAATTTTTGAGGATATAGAATGCGAACCAGAACTTATCGATATCAAGTTCATAAGTGAGCCATGGGATTGTGGCGGTTTATATAAATTAGGTGATTTCCCATCTAAGAATACTTTCACTTGGAATGGTCATTTTAGAGATGACTTACGGAGATTTTGGAAGGGGGATAAAGATACAGCTTGGAATATGAGCGATAAAATAAAAGGGACGCCATCTATTTATAAAGAAGATAATATTTTCCCAAAATCAATAAATTTTATTACTTCGCATGATGGATTCACTCTAAAAGATTTAGTAACTTTCAATAGAAAACATAATTTTGCCAATAGAGAACAAAATAGAGATGGTGATAACCATAACAATTCTTGGAATCATGGTACAGAGGGACCAACAACTAACTTTTTAATTAATGATTTAAGAAAAAGACAACAAAAAAATCTTATTCTTAGTTTACTTATATCTAAAGGTGTTCCAATGATACTTATGGGTGATGAGATAGGAAGGTCACAAGGGGGTAACAATAATTCTTGGTGCCAAAATAATTTATTGGGCTGGATGAATTGGGAACATGGTCAACAAGATTTGGAATTATTAGAATATTTTAAATACGTTATAAAAATCCGAAAGAAACTAATAAACATTTTTAATCCATCATTCTTCCCTAACAATCAAACAAACCAAGAGATTCCAACATACCATTGGCATGGAACAAAGTTAGATAGACCCGATTGGAGTAGTTGGTCTCACACTGTTGCCTTTAGCATTAACAAAGGCAATACTAATCCGCTGGTCTGGATAGGTTTAAATGCATATTCAAAAAGTATCGATTTCTCCTTACCGAAATGTAAATCTAATTGGTTAAAAGTTGTTGACACTAGCATGTCTGAGATTTTTAAACCCTTAACTATTAGTGAAAAATCTGTTTCAATAAAGAGTAGAAGCTCTTTATTAATCATTTCAGAAGAAGTATTTGGGGCAAAAAATAATATATTCTAAAAGCGGGCGGCGGGAATCGAACCCGCATCTTCAGCTTGGAAGGCTGAGGTTTTACCACTAAACCACGCCCGCATTAAGTAATAGAATTACCAATGCAATAATACATTATCAAACAATCAACAAAGTAAAAAGATTGGAAAATTCACACTCGAAAAAAAATATTACTCGATCAACAACAAGATTAATGTTCTCTTATGGGCTAGGAGACGCAGGCACAGGTTTAGTCGCCACGCAATTTGGTTTTTTCCTGTTCAAATTCTTTATTTCTGCTGGTTTACCAGTAATAATTGCAGGTTCATTATTAATGTTAATAAAAATATGGGATGCAGTAAATGATCCGTTAATTGGATGGTTAAGTGATCGTACTAAATCAAGATGGGGGCCTAGAATCCCTTGGATGGTGGCAGCATCTGTTCCTCTTGGTTTCTCTTTAGCTGCGATATGGTGGACACCCACTGGTTCCGTGCTAACCAAGACTATTTACTATGCCATAATTTCTATAGTCGTAATGACTGCTTATACGAGTATTAATCTTCCTTTTGCAGCTCTATCTACTGAAATTTCTGAAAAAACAGCAATAAGAACAAGACTAAACGCATCAAGATTTACTGGCTCAATAATTGCAGGACTAACTGGTTTAATTATTGCTGGAATTGTATTAAATTCTGAAGGATCAGCAAATAATGAATATTTTTTAATGGGTAAAATAAGCGGATGCATTGCAGTTGCTGCAACATTAATTTCTTGTTGGGGATTGGCTCCATTCGCAAAAAAAGCAAGAAGGCCTTCAGGAAAAGTTGAAGCAATAACACTTCAATTCAAAAGGATCTTCAGAAATAAAAAATTTCTAAAAGTTATTACTCTTTATATTCTTCTCTGGTGCGCTTTACAATTGATGCAAACGGTAGCTTTAATCTATGTAGAGGATGTACTGAATGTACCAACATATATTGCGAAGTGGATCCCGATACCTTTCCAAATTAGCGCTTTAGTGGGTTTACAAATATGGACCAGAGTATCAAATAAATTGAATAGGATTTCAGCTTTAAACTATGGATCGATTATGTGGATTGTTTCATGTACAGCAGCTTTATTTTTACCTTCATTTTCAAAAATTTCAGGAGTTGAAGATAGTTTATTCCTAAATGCCGGTAACATATTTCTGTTCATTCTCTTAATTTTTATAATCTGTCTTATTGGTATTGGAGCTTCAACCGCTTTTCTTATCCCTTGGTCACTACTTCCTGATGCGATAGACGAAGATCCAGAAAAACCAGCAGGATTATATACTGCTTGGATGGTACTTATTCAGAAGATTGGTATTGCATTAAGTGTTCAATTATTAGGATTTTTGTTGTATTTATCTGGTTATCAATCATGCATTATTAATAAAGAAGGTCTAAATATTATTGAACAATGCTACTCAGCACAATTAACTATTAGATTATGTATTGGTTTGATACCCTCAATCCTGGTAATAATTGGTCTTTTAATCATGAGAAAATGGGATCGAAAATTAATTACAAACTAATATAAAGAAATGTATTACCTTAATTTTTTCAAAAGACTTCTAAGCAGCTTAATTATTGGCGGGCAAGCAATTTATTTTATCTTCAAGGGTAAAATTTCCAAAAATGATCTGTTTGACCAACTTATGGAGTCAGGTCCTGGAAGTTTGTTAATTGTATTAATTACAGGAATTGCCGCAGGTACAGTTTTTAATATTCAAGTTGCATCACAACTTACAAGTATGGGGGTTTCAAGTGAAATTGGAGGTTTATTAGCAGTAGGCATGGCGAGAGAAATGGCTCCTCTTCTAACTGCTACTTTAATGACTGGAAAGGTTGCAACTGCATATGCTGCTCAACTGGGCACTATGAAAGTCACAGAACAAATTGACGCAATAACTATGTTAAGGACCGAACCAGTCCAATATTTGGTAGTCCCAAGGTTACTATCAATGGTAATAATGTCTCCAATACAGTGTCTTTTGTTTTTATCTGTAGCTTTATGGAGCGGACAAATCTGGAGCACAATTTTTTATAAAGTTCCTCCAATAGTTTTTTGGACATCTGTAAGATCAGGTAATGTGAGTTTAACCAGTACAGATTTAACTTCAATGTTAATAAAATCTGTAGTGTTCGGATTACTTATTTCAATCATTGCTTGTGGATATGGACTCACAACTAAAGGTGGTCCAAAAGAAGTTGGAACAAGTACAACAGGAGCAGTTGTAATGACTCTCGTTACTGTATCTTTAATGGATGTATTTCTAACACAAATTTTATTTGGATGATCCTATGTTTAACACAAAATCAAAAAAAGAAGAACCAGTAATTATATCTCCATCATTTCAGTTGCCAATCATTCTAATAGTTTTAAGTTTTATGCTTTTATTTTTGAATATTGGTTCTTTGCCAACAATAGTTTTTGCTTCTTTTAGCTTTTTTTTATTACTTCAGTCATTCACCTTAAGAATAAAAATTACAAATGATGATTTTATCGTTTTACAATTAGGGAAGGCGATTAGAACTTTTCCATTCAAGAACTGGATATCATGGAAATTCTTTTTCCCTATAATCCCAGGTATTTTTTATTTTAGAGAAAAGTCCAGTCCTCATTTATTACCAATTTTATTTAATCCAAAGCAATTAAAAAATGAGCTCATAAAAAAAGTTGACTCCCTGGAAATTAAAAATTCTTAAAATTCAGACTTTGTTTATTCATCAAAATTATTTAAATGACCAATAAAGAAATTTCCGACAATAATCCTGAAAAGGAATTAATAGTAGATAAGTCAATTTCAGATGATAAAACCAAACAAATTAGTAAGAAAAATACATCGCAAAATAAAAAAATTACACCAAAAAACGACAAATCAACTAAATCTTTTGATGAAATTTCCAATGAAATTTTTAGAGATCTAGTTTCAAAAAAAGACTCTTTAGTTAAAGAAATAAAAGAGTTAGAAACAAAAAAAAATGAAATAGAAAAAGATATTGAGTCAAATTTTAAAGGACAGTCAGATAATATTGCTAAAAGAGTTAAAGGCTTTCAAGAGTACTTAACTGGAGCTTTGCAGAATCTTGCACAAAACGTAGAGAAACTTGAATTAGTTTCTCAACCAATAATCGTAAAGCCTTCTCCCCTTGATGAGAAAAAGCAAAGCAATAACACAAATAATGTAGTTAACGTTCCCGCTCTTTCTGAAACATTTAAGCCAGACGAAGAGATTATAAAAAGTTGCTTTTCAAGTTTTAAAGAACAACCTGACTTTTATGCAGAACCTTGGAAATTAAGACGGAGTCTTGATTCATCAGATATAGAAATCATGGATGATTGGTTCTTTAACATGGGAGGAAGAGGTTCTCTTGAAAGTAGAGGTTCTAGACAAAAAAATGCCTTGTTATCAGCGGGTTTAATATCTATTCTTGGCGAACTATATGGAGATCAGTTTCAGACTCTTATTTTAGCTTCGCAGCCTGAAAGATTAGGTGAATGGAGAAGAATTCTTCAAGATTCACTTGGTCTAACAAGGGATGACTTTGGACCTAATAGTGGGATTGTTCTTTTTGAAAGGCCTGAAGGTGTTATCGAGAGATCAGATAGATTAGAAGCAAATGAAGAATTGCCATTTATTATCATTGATGCAGCAGAAACCTCTGTTGAAATTCCAATACTTCAATTCCCATTATGGGTAGCATTTGCCGGTTCAGATAATGAAATTTTCGATGATCTTGAACTGAACTAATCTTTATGAATACCTTTATAGTTTTTACAAGTTATCTTTTAGGATCACTTCCGACAGGTTTTTTAATTGGAAAATATCTCAAAAATATAGATCTAAGAACTATAGGTTCTGGATCTACAGGTGCCACAAATGTCTTAAGAAATGTTGGGAAGTGGCCAGCACTTTTTGTATTTATCATTGACGTTGGGAAAGGCCTTGTTGCAGTAAAAATTGCTCAATATTACACAGGTCAAGGATTAATAGAAGTTATAGCAGGGATATCCGCTATCTCAGGACATATTTGGCCAATATGGCTTAAAGGTAAAGGAGGGAAAGCTGTTGCAACTGGATTAGGTATGTTTTTAGCTCTTTCTTGGAAAGTTGGACTCGCATCTCTTGGTATTTTTTTAATAGTCCTAACAAAAACTAAATTTGTTTCTTTATCCAGTATTTCAGCTGCAACCTTACTTCCTATTTTTATGTTTTTTTACCTAGGTAAATTTCTGCATTCATATTTTTTTATAAGTTTAATTGTGGCATTATTGGTAATCTGGAAACATAGAACAAACATAACAAGATTGCTTAAGGGAGAGGAATCTAAAATTAATCAGAATCAATAGATTTAAATATTTCTATAAGAGCTTTATTAGGATCTATAGCTTTTGATATAGATCTCCCAATGACTAACTTAGAAGCGCCATTATCTAAAGCTTCATGGGGAGTCATAATTCTATTTTGATCATCTTTACTGTCAATATTTAATCTGATACCTGGTGTGATAAGTTCAAAATTATCCATATAAATAGATCTCAACATTTTTACCTCCCAAGGCGAACAAACACATCCATCTAATCCGGCATCAAAAGACAACTTTGCAAGTCTCAATACATTTTCTTCAATTGAATTATTTCTATCAAGATCAGTTTGAAAATCTTTAAGAGAAAAGCTTGTTAAAACAGTTATTCCTATAACCAATGGAGGTTTTACACTGACTGAGGTGGCTCCTTCTAAAGATGCTTTTTTCGAATCCTTGAGAGCTTTTAAACCTGCTGAAGCATGTATAGAAATTATATCAACCCCTAATTTTGAAACTTGGAAACATGCTGCTCGCATGGTATTTGGAATATCATGAAATTTTAAGTCTAAAAAAATTTTTTTATTTAAACCTTTTAATATTTCAATAACCTTGGGACCTTCCCGAACAAAAAGTTCTAAACCAACTTTCACCCACTTAATATTAGGACATTTTTCCAAAAGTAATTTTGCTTGACTTACATCTAATCCGTCAATTGCCAATATTATTTTTTCCTCCGAATTAAATCTGTTATTCATCAATTTTCAGTTTTCAAACCTCTTAATTATTTTTTTTCCAATTTGCAAAATTTTTCCTTCCAAATCATTTTTTGAATTAAAAACTAAATCAGGATTTATTACTTTCTGACTATCAATTTTTACACCCCCACCTTTAATAGATCTTTTGGATTCGCTACTAGATTTGAAAAGTTTTAGAGCACTTAATAAGTAGAAAAACTTTACTGGAAAAACTACTTCTTTTAAAGAAATCTCTGGAATTTCTCCAACTTTTTCTTTGTGCCCAAGAAATAATTTTTCGCAGTTTGATTGCGCCTTTAATGCTTCTTCAGCCCCATGGATTGATGTAGTAACTTCTAAAGCCATTCTTCTCTGTAATTCACGAGGATTTGAGTTATTCAGAAAACTTAAATCTAATTCAGTAAGTAATTCAAAATAGGTGGGTATTATATTATCGGGTACTTTTTCTAATTTTGAATACATTGAAAGAGGATCTTCAGTTAAACCGACGGTGTTAAATTCAGATTTACTCATCTTCTTAATTCCATCTAGACCTGTCAAAATTGGCAGCAGAACACCAAATTGAGGGTCTTGTTTAAAATGCCTTTGAAGGTCTCTTCCTATTGCAATATTGAATTTCTGATCTGTGCCTCCAAGCTCAATATCTGATTGAACAATTACCGAATCGTAACCTTGTAATAGTGGATATAAGAATTCATGCAAAGCAATTGGGACTTGCGAAGTGTACCTTTTATTAAATTCCTCCTTAGCTAGCATTTGACTAACTGTTGCACTCCCCATCAATTCAATAATCGAATTAAGATTTAATCCTTTTAACCATTCACTGTTATATCTAATTTCTATTTTATCTTTTGAATCAAAATCTAAAATAGATTCATTGGCTGGCTTTCCCATTCCTAGTTGGGTTAAGTATGTTTTTGCATTATCCTTAACTTGTTTTTCCGATAACTGAACTCTTGTTTTGTTTTTGCCGGTTGGATCTCCAATTTGAGCAGTAAAATCACCAATAATTAAAACTGCAATATGTCCATTATCTTGGAATGCCCTAAGTTTTTTAAACAAAATGCTATGCCCAAGATGAATATCGGTTCCAGTTGGATCGATGCCGAGTTTTACCCTTAATTTTTTATTATTTTTTTTCGCATGATCAATTATCTCCGAAAAGGTTTGATCTGTTCCCTTAAGTGGAAAATATTCTTCTATTCCTCTTGACAGCCATGATGGCAATTTTAAATTATCTGTCATGAAACTTTAACCGTTAACTTTAAGAAGTTTTATCAAGTTCATCCTTCATTCTTATTAAGGTTTTATTCATTTGATCAAACATTTGATCAGGAGTAATTCCAAATTGACTTAACTGTGTCTTTAATTGTTCTACTGTCATTTTTGCTTGAAAATCTTCAGACAATTCAAATCGCTTCATAAAAACCTTATAACGATCCATAAGAGATTCCATTTTTTTTATAAACATTTTTTTCCCTTCTCTGTCGAATTTTCCATAATCAGAGCCAAGTTTCATAAGTTCTTGGTAATCTGTAAAAAGCTTTTTAGCTTCTTCTTGAACGATGTCTGACTCAAAGAAACCCATACTAGTAAACTCCTTTATTTGCAATGCTTCTGGTTGATTTCATAAGGTTCAAAGTTTGAACTTTTTGATTGAGAGTTCTAATAAGAACTGACATTTCAATATTAGGTTCAAAGAAAGTTCAAATTAAATAAATTCCTTTTAATATAGTTGATTTTACAACAAAAAAATATTTATTTAATTTTTTTTCCTCTGCCATAAGAATATCAACATCTCCAATCTCTTACCATGTCTCTAGCATCAGAATTACCAAGTTTCTTTGAAACCTTCCAATCACTACAGGCTTGTTTTACCTTATTATTCATCCAACTGTATGCATTGCCTCTGTATAGATAGAGCTCAGCTGGTGAATATAAATCTATATCTTTATCAAGTTCAATTTTTATAATTTCTTCTTGGGAGGGAGCCATTGCAATTGCATCTGTATAGTGTTTTACTGCTTCTTCTAAATATTTTTTTGCAGTTGGCCTTTCTTTTTTATCTTTATATAAAAAATATAACTCGAATTTGGTATCCCCCAAAAGTGCAGTTGTGGTATAGGTTACATCGAGATCATAAGAACTTTCTGCTAATGGATTTTTGTAGATATCAAGATTAATATTTGCTAATGTTTTTTCAAAACTTTTTTTTGCATTCTCAAATGATTCTAAAGACAAAGCTTTTTTATCTTTAGGCTTCTTATTTAAATCATATGTGTCACCGCCTAAAACAACAAAACCATTATCAAATTGAATATCACCAGCAATAAAATTAACATGAGGATCTTCAGGAGAAATATTCATTCCCTTTTCAAGATATTTAAGTGTTTTTGAAAGACTGCCTCCAAGGTCAAAATAAAAAATTTCAGCTTTAAAAGCATGTGCCAAAGCGTATCCATTATCAATATCAATAGCCTTGTCAATATCTGCGATAGCATCATCATACTTTCCTAAATCGTAAGCCTTAATTATTGCTCGTAGCATATAACCCTCTTTAGAGTTTGGGTTTTTCTTAAGGTGAGACTTTATTAACTTATTTGCCTTTAAAGGATCTCCATCTCTAAATGAAGTTAGAGCATTTTCAAAGTCAGAATCAAGGGTCAAATTGTTTTCCTTTTTACCAGACATGCTTTTTACACAGCCCTGAAAATCAAATGCTTTCATACACATCTCAGCAACTTTTGGATCAATATTTGCCTGAATTGCTGAAGGTAGTGCAATTAATGATAAAAATGGAATAATTAATTTTTTCATTTAAAACAATTTTTTCAAATTATAGTTAAGCTTTAAAATTGGTCATTGAAGATTAAGAAAAGCAAAAAATCTTTAAAGAAATTTTTCAGCTCATGAAAAATTTTTCATAAGCTATTTAATAAGTTAATTTATAAAAATAATTTTTCCTCTTGCTTTTTTTCCTGCTCAAAAAATCCCATTTCTATTTTTTTACTTCGCAGATTAAGGCTCAATTACAAGATAACAAGAATCTTTTAAATTGATTAGAAGATTAATAAATTTTAGTTTATAAATAATTCTTTGATTTATATTTTTTCAGAATTAAATTATGTAGACATATTTCATTAATATTGGAAAAATTTAACGTAAATAATATTTCAAACCAAAATAGACAATTTGAATTATTTGGTTCAAATGTAAATACATCAATTAATTTTCAACACTCAAATAATCTAAAAATCAAAGGCGAAATCCTAACTGAATGGAGGGATAGAATATATAATCACCAATTTAAAATTTCAAAAGATACTCACAACAAAACTTTGCACCAAACAAGTCTTCCAATAAATACAATTTCCGATGAAAGAAAAATTGATCCGTTTTCCTTGCAGCCATTATCATTGAACTTTTGGAGAACCAATCAATATATACACAATGGGCCAGCAATGTATTTTGTAATTGACTCGATGGAGAGTTCTAAAATAATCCTTTATATAGGAGAAACAAATTCAGCAAATAAAAGATGGAAGGGAGAACATGACTGTAAAAATTACCTCATGAACTATAAAGAAGCCCTAGCTCATAACAAACTCTCAAGTCACCAAGATATTCGTTTCTTCTTAGATGTACCTAAAGAAGTAAAATTAAGACGTAAATTAGAACAGCAACTGATATATTTATGGTTACCACCTTTTAATAAAGAAACTCGAGATAGGTGGGCAACTACTTTCACAAACAACTAAAAGTTAATTAAATCCATTTAACAAATGCAATTTTCCACATTCCAAAAAAATCTAGATAACTGGCAAGGTGCTTCATTAATTTTTGGAGTTTTAGAGGAAGAAATTTCAAGCCAACTTGAAAAAATAAAATTTGTTATTGACCCAAAATTATTACTAAAAAAAGTTACTCAAAAAAAATTTAAAGGAGAAAGAGGAAAAACTTTAAGCTTTGAATTTTTAGATCAAAAATTAGAAACTTTAATCATAGTTGGTCTTGGCAAATCGAAGGACCTAAATAAAAGTGATATAGAAAACTCTATAGGAAATCTAGTTAGGAAAACAGTTGATAAAAATGAAAAAATCAGCATCTTGCTACCTTGGGAATTCATAAATTCACAACTAGAAATAAATCAATTAGCAGAGTCAGCCAGATTATCTGCCTTTAAGGACAATAGATTCAATAAGAAAAGAGATGAAAAGAAAGTTCTTAAAGAAATAGAGTTTTTAAATTTAAAAGAATTTGAGAATATCAGCTTTGAAGAGACAGCACAAATTTGTGAAGGTGTAGAACTAGCTAGAAGACTTGTAGCCGCCCCTCCAAATAGTCTTACGCCTCAGGAAATGTCTATACAAGCTTCTCAAATAGCTAAAGATCATGGTTTGGAAGTAAAAATTTTAGAGGCAAAAGATTGTGAAGATTTAGGAATGGGTGCATATCTTGCTGTAGCAAAAGGTTCTGATCTAGATCCTAAATTTATACATCTTACTTTAAAGACAGAGGAGCCTATCAAAGAAAAGATTGCACTCGTTGGGAAGGGTTTAACCTTTGATTCGGGAGGATACAATCTGAAAGTAGGAGCCTCTCAAATTGAAATGATGAAATATGATATGGGCGGAAGCGCTGCAGTTTTAGGAGCAGCAAAAGCACTTGGAGCAATAAAACCAAAGGGATTAGAAATTCATTTTATTGTGGCATCTTGCGAAAACATGATAAATGGATCTGCAGTACATCCTGGAGATGTAGTTAAGGCATCTAATGGTAAGACAATTGAAATAAATAACACTGATGCAGAGGGCAGACTCACATTAGCTGATGCTTTAACTTACGCATCAAATTTAAAACCAGATTCAATAATAGATCTCGCAACTTTAACAGGAGCTATTGTAGTCGCATTAGGGAATGATGTAGCTGGATTCTGGAGCAATAATGATGATTTAGCAAATGACCTAAAAGCCGCATCATCCCAGTCTGGAGAAGAATTATGGCAAATGCCTTTACAAAAATCTTATAAAGAAGGTTTAAAGTCTCATATAGCTGACATGAAAAATACAGGTCCTAGAGCAGGTGGCTCAATAACTGCTGCTTTGTTTTTAGAGGAATTTTTTGATAAGGAGATTAAATGGGCTCATATTGATATTGCTGGGACTTGTTGGACTGACAAGAATAAGGGGATTAACCCATCAGGTGCAACCGGTTTTGGAGTTAAAACTCTTGTTCAATGGATTAAAAATAAATAACTATATTTAAATCATTCATTCCAAAGATTTGTTGATCTAGCGTTATCTCCCCATAATTTATCCAACCTCTGATCTCTCCCACATGAGAATCTATAGAACTTATATTTCAATTCATTTCTCTCAGCAAAATCCTGATGATATTCTTCAGCTAACCAAAATTGACCTTTTGATTTAAGTTCTACTGATATTTTTTCTAATGGCACACGCAATTCATTAGAGGCGGAAACAACTGCATTTATTACATCACTTTCCTCAGTTGCATCTTTGAAAAAGATTACTGGCCTATAAGAATCTCCACGATCACAAAATTGACCCTTGCCGTCCAGAGGATCAATATTTCTGAAATAAAGCCTAAGTATCTCGGGTAAAGTTACCAATTTGGAATCATAGTTTACCAAAACCACCTCCTGATGTCCTTCATGATTTTCGTAAGTAGGATTTTGCAAATCCCCACCTGAATAGCCACTTTGTACAAAATTTATCCCCTTTAATGACTCTAAATCATGTTCTAAACACCAAAAACAACCTCCTGCAAGAATCAATTCCTCTGCAAAAGCGTTTACAGGGTTAACAAATATTGAAAGAGCAACTATTAGAGATAAGAGGTATTTCATTTTTTTATTATAAAGTTCAAATAATAGAATTAATAATCTCTTTAGCAGCTCTCTGAACTACGCCCTCTTCACCTAATTCTTCTTTTAAATAATCATAACCTTTTTTAATTTTTATTTTTTCTGACTTTCCCTCAAGAATCCTACAAGATTTATAAAAAATTTTCTTTTCGTCAAACTCTCTTTGTACAAACTCAGGGATTATTAATTTATTAACTAACAAATTTACGGGAGAAATAAATTTTACTTTGAAATTGAGAATTTTTTTAGCAATAAAAGCAGTTACCCAACTTACTCTGTAACCAACAATCTGAGGGATTCCATATAAAGCTAATTCCATATTAACTGTGCCAGATTTACAAAGAGCAATTTTAGTAAGCGAATAAATATAAGGCTTTAATTTTGCACTATCTTTTTGAGAAACCACATGTCCTTTTACTTGATATTTTCTAAAGGCTTTTTTGAATATTTCATCAAAAGCACTCCGACATGAGGGGATATAGACAACCAAACTTGGATATTTTTGTTGTAATTTTTTAGCCGCTCGCATAAAAGTAGGTAATATGTATCTCAATTCTTGAGATCTTGATGCGGGCATCAAAAGTATGATGTTTTGATATGGACGAAGGTTTAGAACAGTTCTGGCATCTTTCTTTAGAGGAAGTTTCTTTGTCAAATCAATCATTGGATGTCCAACCCACAAAACATTACCGCCCCTCTTTTTGTAGAACGCAGCTTCTTTCTTAAAAATCGCAAAAATTTTATCAGAAAATCTTATTAGATTTGTTGTAGTGTTATTCCCAACCCTCCAAGCCCACTCTTGAGGAGCAATATAATAAAAAATTGGAATTTTAGTCTTCGATCTTTTTAATTTAGTACCAATTTTTATGTTGGGACCCATATAGTCAATCAAAATTAAACAATCAGGAGGATATTTTTTTAGTAATTTATAGAACCTTTTTTGAATTATTATTGTTGGGAGAATAAGAGGTAAAGCCTCCCAAATCCCTATTGCGCTTATTGATGTAGTATCCTGAAGAATTTTTACACCTTCTTTCTTCATCCTTTCCCCACCTAATCCGCAAATTTCTAAATCTATAGATTTTTTTTTAGCCTCATCTAATAATGCTTTTGATAACAAACTTCCGTGCAAATCACCAGATACTTCTCCAGTACTTATAAATATCTTTTTATTCATAAATTAACTACAGGCATTGGTCCTCGTCTTTCCTTAGATATTGACTTTTTTAAAAAACTGCATAATTTTGAAGATGAAATATCTAATTCTCCTGTCATTACTTTTTCTAGTGAATTTGAAATTGCATCATTAGATTTAAAAATTATATTCCAAGTTTTTTGAAGTAATTTTAAGTCAAAATCTTTATTTTCCATTAAACCACTTCTCTTAATTCCAATCCTATTCAAACCTCTCAATCTTCCTGGATGCCCTTCTGCCAAACAAAAAGGGGGGACATCTCTATCTACCCTAGTCATTCCTCCAATCATTGCTAAATATCCAATGTGTACAAATTGATGAATACCTAAACAACCGCCAATAATAGCTTTATCTTCAATCTTTACATGGCCAGCAACTTGTACACTGTTTGATAAAACTATACTATTACCAAGTTCACAATTATGGCCGATGTGACTGTAAGCCATCAACAAATTATTATTGCCAATAATAGTTTTTTCTCCTTCATCAGTTGCTTTATTAATAGTTACACATTCTCTGAAAGTATTATTATTTCCAATAATTACCTCAGTAGGGGCTCCTTTGTATTTAAGGTCCTGGGGATCAAGACCTATAAAAACACTTGGAAAAACTTTATTGTTTAAACCAATATGAGTTCTTCCTGAAATAACAGCATTGGGGCCTATTTCGGTTCCTTTCCCGATAATCACATTAGGGCCAACAATTGCTCCCTGAGAGATAATAACCCCATCATGTAATTCGGCACTTGGATCTACAAAAGCATTTGGGTGGACTTTTGCACCACTGAAGTTTGTGTTTAATTCAGTATTTTTATTGTCCATATCCCTAATCAACTAATGAAAACATTAACTCCCCAGCACAAACCAACTTCCCATCGACATGCGCCTCGCCTTTAACCTTCCCAAATCTCTGTCTTTTAATGGACAATAACTCACAAGAAATTATCAATTGATCTCCAGGTACGACTGGTTTTCTGAATTTAACATTATTGATTCCAGCAAAAACGAAAAGCCCTTTAGGGAGATCGGGCATTTGCGTTACAATTATCCCCCCAACTTGAGCCATTGATTCAACAATGAGAACACCCGGCATCAAGGGTCTCTCAGGAAAGTGTCCCTGAAATTGAGGCTCATTTATAGTTACATTTTTTACTGCAACAGCTCTCTCCCCTGGAATATGCTCTATAACTTTGTCCACAAGAGCAAAAGGATATCTGTGAGGTAACAAACCTAGTATTTGCTCAGAGGAAAGTTGATTATTTTCACTGGATAATTTCTTTTCCAAAACAATTAAAAATAAAGTTAATTTTTTAGCGATGAGGCCAATAAAGCATTTAAAGAATGTGATCCTTTATAAACTAAAATTTGAGCCTTAGGTAACCCTACCAAAGCCAAGTCCCCAATAAGGTCTAAAATTTTATGTCTTATTGGTTCATTATCAAATCTTAATGGTGGATTTACCCATTTATCACCGTCACAAACGAGGGCATTTTCCAAACTTCCTCCTTTTATTAATCCAAGTTCACTTAACTCTTGAAATTGATCTTTAAAACCAAATGTTCTAGCAGGAGCAATCATTTCAACAAAACTTTTTGGATTTAAATCAATCACAAAAGTTTGATTTCCAATTGCTTTATAGGAAAAACTTATAGTGGATATAATTGTAGTTTTTTCAGAAGGGGTTGCCGCTATTACTGATCCTTCTTTATTCAAAATTATTGATTTATTAATCTCTCGAAAAAAATTATCTGGTTTAGGTGCCTTTTTTATCCCTGCTTCTTCAAAATCTCTAACCCATTGGATTGCGGAACCATCTAAAAGAGGAATCTCTTTCCCATCAACCTCAATATGTATATAACTCAACCCACACCCTGCCATAGAAGATAATAGATGTTCGATAGTATATAAATTTCTCCCTCCCAATTTAACTGCCGTACAGAGCATGGTACTTCCAATTAAATCCTGAGTTAACTTAAAAATCTCGCCAGGTTTATCCCTGAAAGAAACATGATATCCTTCTTTTTCATAAGGAGAAATTTTAACTCTTGTTTTTTCTCCACTATGTAGACCTATACCCTCTCTGGAGATTGCACCAGCCAAGGTATAACAAGAATCATAATTATTAGGCCAAGAAAACACTTAAAACTTCCATCCAACTCCAAGTGTATATCTCCAATCTCCACTTAGGTCCTTGCTAGCGACATCTAATCTTAATGGACCTATTGGTGTTTTAATCCCAACTCCCGCTCCAGGAGAAAAACCAGAACCTGATTTTTGCAATAATTTACCAGGTTTTCCTGGCACATCATTTTGAGATCCTAAATCACTTCCTGCATCAACGAATAAAGCTCCTGATATCATTCTCCAAACAGGAAATCTATATTCTGCAGTGCCTTCAACAAAACTTTTACTTACAGCTAAATCACAAGATCCCCATCCTCTGACTGATGATGTTCCTCCCATACAAAATGATTCATAAGGAGGCAATTCACCAAGAATTGTTCCAGCCTTGAATTGAAAACCAATAGCTTGAGGACAATCTGCACTGGTAGCTTTACTAGATTTACATGCTTTGGTTAAATTGATCAGTTTTGTCGGGATAAAATAAGAATATGATGCTCTCATTCTATTAAAAGTAGGAGAATTTTTTCCCATTGAAACAAACTGTTCAGTACCAAAGGTAAATTTATTTCCTGAAGTAGGGTTGACGGAATTGTTCAAATTATTTCTAGAAGTACTCGCGATAATACTTACTAATGTATTTTCTTCAGGGCATGAACCATCATTTGGAGTAAATCCAATGCAGATAATATCATTTATATTTCCTTTTGTTGGAGTCATATCAGCATAAGGTTTTTTATTTCCATCACCATCAATCATATTTACTTTCTTAAAATTCATTCCTGCAAGGACTCTCCATTTAGCAACTTTAAATGGATCTCCTCCATTTAAAGGCCTTGAGAAAGAAAACCCACCTCCTGTTTTTTCTAAAACTATTGAGGAAAAATTATCAGAGCTAGATGGTGTTTGATCATCTACTGCATATAATTTCCCATTTTTTTCACTTTTAAATTCTTGTGGATAATCTCTACTTAAGAAAATATTTGTTCTAAAAGATGTTTTATGTTTATCTCCCTTAATCCATGGATCTGATAAAGAAAAATTATAGGTAGTTGAATATTCTCCAAAATTGAGATTTAAATTTGTAGACCATGCTCTTCCTAGTGCATTTGTTTCCTGCAAACCAATTGATGCAAAGATACCTGAACCATTGCTATAACCAATTCCACCTGTTAAAGATCCTGTTCTTTGCTCACTCAAGTCTAAAAAAATTATGACTTGACCAGGATTTAAATTATCAGGGCCAAGAGAAACCTTTACATCATCAAATAATGATGTTGCATAGAGTCTACCAATATCAGCTTCTAAAATTTTTCTATTAAAAATGGTGCCAGGTTGTGTTTTTAATTCTCTTTTTATGACCCAGTCTTTTGTTTTCCCTTTTCTAGGTTTTCCATCAATAATAAATTCACCATCAGAATTTGGGAATCTTATTTTTACGTCAGATATAACACCCTCAGAAACTTTTAATGTTACTACTCCGTTCTCAGAGATTCTATCTGGACTACTAATTTTAGCTAAAGAATAACCCGCTTTTTCATAACGTTCTTTTATTATTTCTATCTTATTTTGAAATTCTTTAAGGTTAAGAGTTGTACCATAATAATTTTTAAAAATATCATCTACATATTCATTGGAAACTATAGAGTTTGTTGGCTTAAGTTCAACTTTCTTCAAGATTGGATTAGGTACAATATTGACTATCAGTCTCACACCTAGTGGTCCATCTTGAGACTTTATTTTAACTCCTGAAAACCAACCACTTGCATATATTGCATTAAGGTCTTGATTTAAAATTTGATTATCAACAATACTTCCAGGCTTTATACTCATGGAATCGTATGCAGCCAATTCAAGTTTTCTACCCTCAGGATGATTTTCCCAGCCTTCGATGATTATTTCTGAGATTAGAACACTTTCTTCACTAATATCATTATTGTTTTCTGCAAGAAGAAATTTTTTCTCTTTTTTAATATCAATCCCTTGAAATAAAACATTATCAATATTTGGTATTTCTAAGGTTTTTAATGATTGATCAACGTCATTCGGCAAATGCTTAGCAGCTAGTTCAGAATGATTTGATATCAAAATCAAAGGATAGGTTGCAACATTTAAGAAAAACTTTCCAAATTTTAAAAAATTTTTTTGCATAATACTTGTGATTAAAATAAGTAAGTCATTATCTATTCAATTAGATTTAAGAAAATTGTTTATTCTTCGGTGAATTTCACTATAAGCTTCAATTAGACCCCCTAAATCATTTCTAAATCTATCTTTATCAAGACTTACAATCATATCATTTTTTTGATTTAGATCCCACAATCTACAATTATCAGGACTTATTTCATCCCCAAGAATAATATTATTTCTAAAATCATAACCAAATTCCAATTTAAAATCCACAAGTTGAAGTTGAATATTTTTAAAAAAACTTTTCAAGATTACATTAATTTTTAAGGTTAAATTTATTATTAACTCTAAATCATGAGAGCTTAATATGTTCATTAATTCAATTCTATCTTTTGTAATGAGGGGATCATTAAGTTCATCATTTTTAAGATAGATATCAATTAATGGTTTTGATAACAAAGTTCCAGGTTTTATAGTGGTTTGTTTGCACAAAGAACCATAAGCAGTATTTCTTAGAACAATTTCTAATGGAATTACTTTTATTTTTTTTGCAATCATCGTATTTTCATTTTCAAGTTCAATAAAATGAGTTGGAATACTTTTCTTAATGAGAATCTCAAAAATTCTTGCACTAATTAAGCAATTAAGTTTGCCTTTACCTTCAAATTTTTCTCTTTTCAACGCATTAAAGGCTGTAGCTTCATCTTTAAATTCAATTTTTACTTTATTTGCATCATCATGAGTAAATACTTTTTTTGCTTTGCCTTCATAAATCAACTCATATTTATTATTCATTAACTTAAAACCTCATTATTATTACTAAAGTACTTTTTATAATTAACATAATTATTAGGAATCAACTTCAAATGATTTTATTTTCATTTTAACTGATTATTCATCGAAACTTCATAACCTTAAAAAAACAAATATATGGGAATTCATTCATCTGGTTCTAGAAACTTTATTAGATTAGAAAATATTTTAATAATTGGAAATGGCGGAAGAGAAAACTCTTTGGCTTGGGCCATTCAAAAAAATGAATTAGTTAAAAAAGTTTATTTAATACCTGGCAACGCTGGTTCAGAAAGAATAAATAAATGTGAAAGGATAAAAATTGATATAAATAATAAAAATGAACTAGTCGAAAAGCTTGATTTTTTTAAGATCGATTTAGTAGTTATTGGACCAGAAATACCCCTGGCAAATGGATTAGCTGATTTTCTTCGCAAAAAAGATTTTAAAGTGTTTGGTCCTAATAAAGATGGTGCAAAACTAGAATTTAGCAAATCCTGGGCTAAGGAATTTATGCAAGACGCTAATATTCCAACTGCAAACTTTTGGAAAGTCAATTCTCTCGAAGAAGCCAAAAAAATTATTAATTCATCATCAAATCCACTTGTAGTAAAAGCTGATGGTCTAGCTTCAGGTAAAGGTGTTTTTATTCCTAATTCAAAAGATGAATGCTTTAAAGCTGCAGAGACAATTTTTAATGGAAGATTTGGTAACTCTGGGAATGTAGTTGTTCTAGAAGAAAAAATTCAAGGGCCAGAAGTTTCAGTTTTTGCATTATGCGATGGGAAGAGATATACATTACTTCCAACGGCCCAAGATCACAAAAGACTTAATGAAAAAGATAAAGGTCCAAATACAGGAGGTATGGGGGCTTATTCTCCAGCCCCATTATTAACAGATGATTACCTTGATAGAATCATCAAAGAAATAATTGAACCTACAATAAATGAGTTAAATAAAAGAAATATTGACTATCGAGGCGTAATTTATTTTGGGTTAATGATCACAAAATCTGGGCCCAAGGTTATAGAATATAATTGCAGGTTTGGTGATCCAGAATGCCAAACAATAATGCCTTTGATGGATCAAAATTTTGTATTTCTTTTGGAAAAATGCTCAATGGGAAGTCTAACTGGTGATGAAAAAATTAATACTTCTGATAAAGTTAGTGGTTGTGTAATAGCGACCTCCAAAGGTTATCCTCACGAATATAAAACTGGCTATCAAATAGAAATAGGTAATATTGATAAAAATGATTTTCAAATTTTTGACTCAGGTACTTCTTTTAGTGAAAGTGGCAAATTATTAACTGCTGGAGGAAGAGTTTTAAGTATTGTCTGTCAAGATAAAGACTTCGACACGGTTTTTGAAAAAGCATACAAAAATTTAAATGAAATACATTTTGAGGGTATTTACTTCAGAAATGACATAGGTCATCAAGTGAGAAAAAACTTTTCTAGGGAGAATTAATCTTATGGTGGATACCAATAATCGAGAAAGTAGAAAATATAACATCACCGATAATGAAGATATGAATATCAACTATTGGGTTAATGGATTTCTCGCTTGGTGGAGTGGGTTCAGTTTAAGAACAAAGTTATTAGCCATAGCGACTCTTGTAGTGAGCCTTTTAATGACAGGAATAACTTTTTTTGCATTAAATAGCATTCAAAAAGATGCAGGTATGAATGATACTAGATATGCTCGAGATCTTGGCTTGTTGTTATCTGGGAATGTTACAGAATTAGTCGCTAATAACCAAAAAAAAGAAATTTCAAATGTAGCTGAAAAGTTTTGGAGATCAAGCCGAAATCTGCGTTATATATTTTTTACTGATGCTGAAGATATTGTTCAACTTGGAATACCGATCAGTGCAACACCAACAAGCTCAGACAGTCAGTTTCAGCTCACTCGAAAATTAAAACTACCTTCTGAATTAAAGAAAAGACCACAATTCCCTTTGGTTAGGCAGCATGCGACACCTCAAGGTCAAGTAACAGATGTATTTGTCCCAATGTTGTGGAAAGGCAAATATCTTGGAACTTTAGCTTTAGGAGTCACCCCTAATAAAAAAGCACTAGCAAGTGCTGCCTTAACTAGAGAAGTAACCATTGCAGTTTTTATCTCTATTTGGGTTTTAGTAATACTTGGAGCTGTTTTTAATGCATTAACAATAACAAGACCAGTCAGAGAATTAGTAAGAGGTGTTAGAGAAATTTCAAGAGGAAATTTTAAATCTAGAATTTCTTTACCCATGACAGGTGATCTAGGAGAACTCCTAAATGGATTTAACCGAATGGCAACACAGTTAGAAAATTATGATGAAGCTAATATAGAAGAACTAAAAGCGGCACAAATCAAGCAGCAATCATTAATAGCTACAATGGCTGATGGTGCAATATTATTGGATTCAGAAGGCAAGATTGTACTTACAAATCCAACAGCAAAGAGATTATTTCGTTGGGAAGGAAGATTTCTCGAAGGTAAATATTTTTTAAATGAAATTCCCGAAATATTATCTAACGACTTACATACAAATATAGAATCTATTTTGAACAGGCAAAAGGAGAAGGACGATCTAAGATTCAGTTTAGGAGAACCAGCAAGAACCTTAAGAATTGTCTTGCAATCAGTCCTTGATACAAATAAAGTTGAATTAAAAGGAATTGCTGTTACAATCCAAGATTTAACTAGAGAAGTTGAACTTAACGCAGCACAAAATAGATTCATAAGCAATGTATCGCATGAATTAAGGACTCCACTTTTTAATATTAAAAGTTATGTAGAGACCCTACATGATTTAAAAGATCAGCTTACTGATGAAGAACAAATAGAATTTTTAGGAATTGCAAACTCAGAGACTGATAGGTTAACAAGACTTGTAAATGATGTATTAGATTTATCTAGATTGGAATCTGGAAAAATTGTTCAACTAGAGCAAATGGACATAAAACCAGCTATAGAACAGACACTTAGAAATTATAGACTTAATGCTTCAGAAAAAAATGTTTCATTAGCTCATGACATAGAGGAAACTATTCCTCCAATTCTTGGAAATTTTGATTTACTTTTACAGGTTTTTGATAATTTACTGGGAAATGGATTGAAATTTAGTCCAAAAAACAGCTCCCTAATCATAAGAGCTTATACTTGGCCAGATTCCTGTCCTGCTTTCCCTCCAAGTATTAAAAACGATGCAGCACCTCAATGTGAATTAGTTTCACCACTTCCAAAAGTAAGAATCGAGATTGCTGATACCGGCTCAGGAATATCTCAGGCTGATCAAGAAAAGATATTTGATCGTTTTTATAGAGTGGAGAATTCAGTTCATACAGAGCAAGGGACTGGTTTAGGTTTGTCTATAGTTCGGGGAATAATTGAAAAACACGGTGGAGAGATTCGTATGGCTAGCGAATTAGGAGTAGGAACAACTTTTTGGTTCGATTTAGCCTTGGCACAATCTGATAAAGATGAATTATTGACAAAAGCTATCAATAATTCAGATTCTTTCTCAGGTTCAGAAATTAAACAAATTATCTAATTATTATCTATTCCTTTAAAAACATTTTGAACACTTTGATCAGGCACAACTCTGTGAGGGGCACCACTAAATATTTGTTCAAAATTAGAAAAAGAATCCCTTATTTCTGGGCCACTATTTGTAATGATAAATTCTCTTATTCTTTTATCATGCCATGATCCTCGCATTTTAAAAACATTTAAAGCTCTTGCCATTTCACCTTTAATTTCTACATATTGAAGCAACAATATGGTGTCTGTAATTGTTGAGATATGAGAATCAGTTATAGAATGACTTCCCATAAATTCTTCCGCAGTATTAGTAAAAAAGCCTGCTATTTCCTCTTGTTTTGTATAACCAGTAACAGCAATTACAAACTGTCTAAATGCATTCAAACTTACACCTCTGGCTAATGCAGAGAGAGAATCAATTGCCATTCTTTTTGGTTTAAATTGATTAATTTGCGTTTTTATAATTTGTAAGTGATCCTCCAAACCAGTCGATTCAGGATATGCACAAATAATTTTTAACAATCCATCACTTTCCATTTTTTCAAAATCTATACCCCAGCTAGTAGCATTCCTGAGCAATTGAGCCCTAGATTCTTCATATGCAAAAAGTATTGCTCTTTCATTATTGTTATAAGCATCTTCTACAAATTTTGATACAAGCATTGTTTTGCCCGTTCCAGTTGCACCAGTGGCGAGAATAATTGAATCTTGAAAATATCCTCCACCACACATCTCATCAAGATCTTTAACTCCAGAGCTAATCCTAATATTTGAAGATCTCTGCGTTAATCTCATTGCTCCTAAGGCAAACACACTTATTCCATCCATCCCCATAGTGAATGGATATTCACCTTTCATATGTACAGTACCTCTTAACTTCAGAACTTCTAGAGTTCTTCTTCTCTTTTCTGATTCAAGAACATTTCTTAATAAGACAACATTATCAGACACAAATTCTTCTACTCCATATCTAGCAATTGGTCCGTAATCATCCACCCTTTCTGTAGTCATAACTGTTGTCACACCTATTTCTTTTAATCTTGCTATCAATCTAAATATTTCCCTTCTAACAACGTAAATAGCGTCATACTGTTGAAAGACAGCAGTTATTGAATCTATTGCAACTCTTTTAGCTTTATATTTTCTAATTGCATAACTAATTCTCTCAATTAGACCAGACAAGTCAAAGTTACCAGCCACATCCTGACCATCAGGATCAGGAGATGCGTCCAAAATAAAAAGTTTATTTTGATCAATTAATTCTTGTAAATCCCAACCAAAACTTGCAGCATTTCTAATAATATCCAAGGGAGATTCCTCAAATGTTACAAAGATTCCAGGCTCATCAAAATTACAAATTCCATGGTGTAAATATTGCAGAGAAAAAACAGTTTTACCAGTTCCTGAGGTACCACTGACGAGAGTACTTCGAGATACAGGCAACCCACCTCTACAAACATCATCAAAACCTTCTATTCCAGTTGGTAATTTTTGTACTTGCATTTTATTTGATTTGCCAAATTTCTTATCATTCATAGTTTTGTGCTAATTAAAAAAAAATAAAACAAATTTTGAATTAAATTTCAATTTTAAAAGTTTTATATATTTTATTAATCTCCACTATATTCAGTTTCAGTTAATTCATCAAAAAGTAAATCTAAACCAATTAAAACTTTCTCTCTATCTGAAAGATCACCTATTATTTTTCTAACTGGTGGAGGTAAAATTTTAGCTAACGTCGGAGTGGCTAAAATTTTATCTTCTTCTGCAAGTTGTGGTTGCTTAAGTACATCGATAACCTTCAGGGCATAAACACCTTTGAATTCATTTTCTAAAATTTCTCGTAAGGTATTTAAAGCTCTCATCGAATTGGGAGTATTTCCAGCAACATAGAGTTTTAAAATATATGTTTTCCTTGCTGCCATCGTTATAGTTCCTAAATTGATATAAAAGATTTAAA
Source organism: Prochlorococcus sp. AG-347-L02 (assembly GCA_003281255.1). Taxonomy (GTDB): domain Bacteria; phylum Cyanobacteriota; class Cyanobacteriia; order PCC-6307; family Cyanobiaceae; genus Prochlorococcus_A. Next base: position 38,021 of record QCCL01000003.1, on the reverse strand, counting down.
ACAACCCTTGACTTATTACACTACAAAATAAGAAAATAAACAAATTATTATGATTGCTTACTGGGCTTAATCAAATTATTAATTTGAGCCTAGTAGCGTCTTCAAGATATGACAAATTCTAAAAACTCCTCAAACAATTCTTCTGAAAGTAATGAATTGTATGCAATAGCAGAAACTTCAGGCCAACAATTTTGGTTCGAAGTTGATAGATACTATGACATAGATAGGTTAAATGCAAAAGAGAAAGACAAGATAACACTAGAAAAAGTTTTACTTTTGAAGGATAAGGACTCAATAAGTGTTGGTAAACCTTACGTTAAAGACGCAAAAATTGAATTAGAAGTGGTCTCTCATAAAAGAGATAAGAAGATTCTTGTTTACAAGATGCGTCCAAAGAAAAAGACAAGAAGGAAGATGGGACACAGACAAGAACTTACAAGAGTTATGGTAAAATCTATTACAATAGGTAATAGTGCTCCTAAGTCTTCTTCTAAAAAGGAAACTGTCAAAAAGGAAACTAAACCTAAATCCGAAAAATCTACAAATTAAACACTTCTAATGGCACATAAAAAAGGAACAGGCTCTACTAGAAACGGAAGAGATTCAAATTCCAAAAGATTGGGAGTGAAAGCTTATGGTGGAGAAAAAGTAACTGCTGGATCAATTTTAATTCGCCAAAGAGGTACATCATTTTTGCCGGGAATCAATGTCGGGAAAGGTAAAGATGACACCCTTTTTGCACTCAAAGAAGGAACAGTAAGTTTCGAAAGCATTAAAAGAAATTTAAGAAATAGAAAAAGAGTTAATATTGTCATCTAATTTTCTTATAAGCTCTTGTAGTTATAAGAATAGGATGAAATACTTCTAAAAATTTTGATTGAAGAGTCTGAAAAAACTTTTCAATAATTTGACTATCGTCGATATGAAATGGATATTCATTCTTATCTCCCTTGTAAAAATACCAGTTAAATAAAGCAATAGAATTACTGTTCATAATCTCACTGAAATTTTTAATTTGAGCAGCTGGGTCTGCAAGATGTTCCAAAACATCAAGACAAACTATCGTATCAAATTTAGATATCTGTGTATCTTGAATTGTCTTGCAAAAAGTAAGTTTTTTTTCGACTCCTAATTTCTTAGCCCTGTATTCAACGAAATTTCTATTTGTTTGATTGATATCTACAAAAAAAACATGCTCAACTTTTGAAGACATAGCGTTAGCTAAGGCATGTGTTCCAATACCTCCTCCAAAATCTAAAACTATATCTCTAGAAAATTTCTGTTGAAGTTTTAAAGTATCAGCGATATAGTCCCTACTTGTGATGTGCCAAGCAGCTAAATCAGCTACATGCCTATCTCCAACAATCTCAGTATAAAAATCTGAAACATCATTCAAAGCATCCCCAGGATGTGAATTTGCCAAATTCATCTTTGCATTTGCTAGGAATCCATCTAAATCACATTTCTTAATAGATAAGTATTCCATTAAATGTGATTTCAAATTAAAAGCATTATCTAAAAAGTCTTTTAAAATAAAATTATCGTGCTTCAAATTCTTAATCTAAATTTCCAATACTAAAATCATAGAATGATTACAAATCTTTCTCAAAGTATTCTTAATATTAAAAATGGAAACTAAAGATGGATTCTTAATAATTAATAAAGACAAAGGCTGTACCTCTCATGGTTGTGTTAAACAAATAAGAAAGTTATTAAATACAAAAAAGGTTGGGCACACAGGTACTCTTGACCCCGAAGTTGTAGGAACATTACCAATTGCTATAGGCAGCGCAACAAGATTTATTCAATATCTCCCTCAAGGCAAAACTTACATAGGACAAATTAAATTAGGGATAAGAACTAACACTGATGATATTTACGGAGAAATAATTAATCAAAAAAGTTGGCCTAAGATCAGTGATGAAAAATTAGATCAACACTTGAATAGATTTAGAGGAATTATTAAACAAATTCCACCTAGAGTATCTAGTGTGCACGTAAATGGTGAGAGAGCTTATAAAAAATCTTTCAGGAATGAAATTTTTGAATTAGCACCAAGAGAAGTAAAAATAGACGAACTTACTTTAATGAAATGGGACCAAATAAACGGAATAATAGAAATAAAAGTTAAATGTTCAGCTGGCACATACATAAGAGCAATTGCAAGAGATTTAGGAGAAATTCTTAATTCCGAGGGTTGCCTTCTACAGCTAAAAAGAATTTCAGCTTGTGGCTTTGATGAACAAAACTCGATAAAAATATCTGATATCGAAAAAGATAAAAAAAACTCGAAAAATTTCATTGTTCCAACAATTTCTGCTCTTAATCACATTTCATCATTTGTCTTAAGTACCGAAGAACAAATCAATTTTTGGCAAACAGGAAGAGCAATTAGAATTGATATTAATAACTTCCAGGGAAACAAATCTTTTGACTACAAAAAACCCATAAAAGTAATAGATAAACAACAAATACTACTTGGGATAGGTTTCTTAAATGAAGAGCAATCTAATATAAATCCAAAATTAGTCCTTAATGCTAAATAACTTCTATAGGTAATCTTTTCTAAAAGGTTTAATCTGTACACCCCTATAAAAATGCTTTAATATTCTTTCAGCTTTTTGGCCTCTAGACGCCAGGTATTTAGCCCCCCACTGACTCATTCCGACTCCATGACCTGATCCTTGTCCAAAAACTATCAACCCTTTCTTTTGAGGAGTATTGTTGTTTAATTCTTCCTCAAAAAATTTAAATCTGATAAAATTGCTGTTCAGGCCTAATCTTTTTCTAAAATCTACCCCAGATATTTGATCAGAACTATAAGCCCCAATAAGTTTTAAATTTTTCACCCTCCCTGTACTAGTAATATCTAGAATCTCTATATTTTTTAAACCTCCAATCTTTGGAAATAAATTTATTAATTCATTACTCGAAATTTTTTTTTGCCATCTAAATTTTGGATTATTTTTATCAAAATCTTTCACACTTGATAAATATGGATATTTATTTTTCCATACATCTTGACTATTTTCTGTCATTCCACCTGAGCTGCTATGGAACAAAGCATTAATTAATTTATTTTTATAAGTTAAAACCAAAGATCTTGTACTTTTAACAGCTCTTATAGTTTTATAAGTTCTTGATTCCAAGCCATTATAGACTTGATTTTTCTGGGTTGAATCTATATCAAATAATTTATTTCCCTTTTGCTTTAAAGCATAAGTTCTTGAGGCAATTGCTTGTGCCTTTAATGCTTCAATAGGCCATTTTGCTGGCATTTCTGAACCCACTACGCTATTAAGGTATTTTTCTATTCCTAAAACATTTACTACCAATATTTCGGAGTCGAGTATAAAGAGATTAAGCTTACCAGCAAATCTCTTCTGACCTACCCAAATACCTCTTCCATCGGAAGAACTCACTTGAAATTTTTGATTACTTTTTAAGTCATATTTTTTTTGTTTATTCTTATCAAAATATAAAATTTTTCTATTTTTCTCATTTTTCAAAGTTAAACCTTTTATTCTTTTGCGTGAAAAAAATTTACCCTCTATTGTTAAAGGAATTGATCTATCTGATCTGATCCTTAAATTATTATTTTTTGATATCAAAACTCTAATGATTGGTTCTCTCGATGCAAAAACACTTTCACTCTGAAAAACACAAATAAATAGAATACTTATCAGGCAACATTTTCTATAGTTATTTTTAAATTTAAGTATCACTTTGTTTAAAAACAAATGCTTAATTTGCCTAAGTTTGACTAAAAGTCTAAATTTAATCCAGATATAACAATAAAAATATCATAAATAAGTGAATATCACCTTCTTAGGAACAAGCTCAGGTGTCCCATCCTTAACGAGAAATGTTTCTTCCCTAGCACTTAAATTATCACAGTCATCAGAAGTTTGGCTTTTTGATTGCGGAGAAGGAACGCAACATCAAATAATGAAAAGCAATATTAAATCTTCACAAATCAAGAAAATATTTATTACTCATATGCATGGTGATCATATTTATGGTTTGCCTGGACTTTTAGCTACCTTAGGTTTATCAGGAAATAGTGAGGGTATTGAAATTTACGGTCCTTCAGGGTTGCGAAGTTTTATAAATTCAGCACTTAAAAGTAGTTTTTGCAAATTGTCTTACCCATTACATTTTGTAGAAGTTGAAAATTTTGCATCAGAAAATAAAATCCTATTTGAAAACAACAAAATAAAAGTAAATTGTGCCTGCCTTAAACATAAAATACCTGCTTATGGTTATAGGGTTAGTGAAAAAGATAAACCAGGTATATTTGATATCAAAAAAGCAGAGTCTCTAAAAATAGCACCTGGACCAATTTATTCAGAACTGCAAAAAGGTAAAAAAGTCGTATTAGCGGATGGTAGGACATTCGATGGGAAAGAATTCTGCGGACCTCCAAGAAGAGGTGAAAGTTTTGTTTATTGCACAGATACATTGTTTAGCGAATCAGCTGTTTCACTATCAAAAAATGCCGATTTACTAGTACATGAATCGACTTTTTCAGAGGAGGATGAAAGCATGGCCTACGAAAAATTACATTCCACAACAATTATGGCTGCCAAAACAGCATTATTATCTAACACAAAAAAATTAATTATTACTCATTTAAGTCCAAGATACAACAATAAAAATGCAATCACGCCAAGCGATTTGCTTAAAGAGGCTCAAAAAGTTTTTCCAAATACTCAGCTTGCAAAAGATTTTCTAACGGCAGAAATAAAATAAACTGCAACAGTTCGTGAGAAGAAGGGTCGCAAATGACCAACCCATGGAATAATAGTCATAGGTTTTCTATATTGATGTTGATCGAAATGGTTTCTATGTTTTCATCACTGCATAAGTCTTTAAAAAGACTATTTATTTTTCTTCCGTTAATTATTGGTTTACTCATTAATCCAATTTCTGCAAATGCGCTTTATCCTAGTGATCCTTCATCAGTTGACGTATTAAAAGATGATCTTCACGGTGCTGACTTGCATAATACTGAATATGTTAAATATGATTTATCTAATCAAGATTTAGGAGAAGCTAATCTTCAAGGCGCTTATATGAGTGTAACAACTGCAAAAAACTCTAGTTTTAAAGGAGCCAATATGAAGGACCTTATTGCATATGCAACACGCTTTGATAATGCTGATTTTACAGATGCGAATCTTACTAATGGTGAGCTAATGAAAAGTGTTTTTGATGGTGCAATTATTGATGGAGCAGACTTTACTGACGCAAACCTTGATTTAAAGACAAGAAAATCACTTTGCGAGAGAGCAACAGGTACTAATTCACAGACAGGAGTAAATACAGCCGATAGCCTAGAATGTTCTGGCCTAAAAGGTTACACACCTCCTAAACCACAAGCCTAATATTAAATCTAATTAACTTCAGAAGGGAAGATATTACCAGGCTCTTTTGAGCCTGGTTTTTTGCTGTACCACCATTCTTGTATATCAGAAGAAAATTTCTTTGAAAAAAGAGTTATAACTGTCTCAACAGGTTTTGATCCAGGCTCCAAAATCTGGACTGAGTAAGATGGGCATTTTCTTGAAGCCATATCAGCAACGAACCTAGACCCTATTCTTCTCCAACTAGGCTCTTTACTTCTCCAAGCAAGCCTTGAGCAGGGCCAAGGTAACTCTTCCCTATCATAAAGTCTGCAACATGGGCCAATTACCTTATAACTGTACTGACCTCCATAACTTGATTGAACACTGCCAGTCTTGAAAAATTCAAATTTATCCATTTACAAAAAAAAGCCACCTTTATAGAGGGTGGCAGAGAAATAATCAATAATCAACTTAGAAAAAGTTAAATTTTTATAATTAGTACAATTCTTCCTCAGCATGAGTTGTAATTGTTACATCAGATGTTGGATAAGCAACACAAGTAAGAACAAAACCAGCTTCTAGTTGGTCGTCATCCAAGAAACTTTGATCAGACTGATCAACACTACCTGAAGTAACTTTTCCAGCACATGTTGAACATGCTCCAGCTCTGCAGGAATAGGGAAGATCGATACCTTGTTCTTCAGCCGCATCGAGGATGTATTGATCATCAGGTACTTCAATAGTTGAATTGAGGCCTTCACCTTCGCTGATGAGAGTAACTTTGTAAGAAGCCATTTAAATAAAAAATTGTTGGTAATTAATACCTATCAAATACATTTTTAACATCGATTTGGTCGATATGTGAGATTTTGAAGTAAAAAATGACACAATAAAATGTATGAAAGAGTATCTATAAGAAAAACTTATGCTTAAGTTGGATTGCTGGCTTTTTGCACAGAAATGCATGCCCAATCTTTTCTAGTTGATACATCCAGTAATTTCAAGTCATTTTGAATTAATATTTTAATAATTTCATCCTTTTGTGAATTCAGGATTCCACTGAAAATGACTTCCCCATTGTTTCTCAAGCACTTATAGATATTTGGAATCATTCCTTTTATTACTTCAGCAAGAATATTGCATAAAACAAAATCAAATTGTTCGAGTTGATTTTTAAAAATTACCTCATTAAAAGATCCCAAATATGTATTTAAGTTGTTTAAATTACCGAAATTTAGTTGGAAATTAGATTTTGTTGAATTTATAGCTAAATAATCATTATCCACTGCACAAACCTCTTTAGCGCCAAGCAATCTTGCGGCGACACTCAAAATCCCACTACCGCTCCCAATATCTAATACCTTTTTATCAGAAAATAAAATATTCTCCATTTTTTCCAAGCAAAGATAAGTTGAAGGATGGCCTCCTGTACCAAAGGCTGCTCCTGGATCAATTTTTATGATTTTTTTATCTTTAAACTTTTTATTTAGATTTATCCAACAAGGCAATATTAATAAATGATTTCCTACTAATTCAGGAGCCCAATATTTCTTCCAGCTCGTCAACCAATCCTCCTCTTTGATAATACTCCAGTCAAAAAATTGATCCTTCGGGGGATTAATGTTCAGAAGTTTGTTAATTATTTTTTCAAAACCACTTCTAGAACTCTCGCCCCAATCATCAATTGGAAGCCATATATTCACTTCTTTTTTATTTTCATTTTTAATTAAATATTCAAATGAAAAACTAAATATTCCGAGCTCATATAATTTCCAAATAATAATTTCTTCTGCATCACTTTCTATCAGAAAAGTTAGTTTATACCAATCTCTAATTGCCATTATTAGAGCAGGCCTCTCTATAAAGTAACTGGATTAGCGTTGGTAATCCCATCTACTTCAATAATGGTATCAAGCAGCTTATTAGGTATTGGATCATCAATACTTAGAACCATAACAGCTTCACCTCTAACAATTTTGCGCCCAACTTGCATGGACGCAATATTTACATTATTGCTACCTAATAAAGACCCCAGCTTACCAATAATGCCTGGCATATCTCTATGCCTAGTAACCAGCATATATCTGCTTGGCGATACATTAACTGGGTATTGATCAATACTAATAATTCTTAATTCCCCATCAGCAAAAATGCTTCCTGCTACGCTATGGTCGCCATTATCTCCGTAGGTCGTTAACTGAAGCGACCCACTAGCAAATTCAGGTCTCGCCTCATCTTTATTCTCGACAACTGAAATACCTCTTGAATCTGCTTCTAGCGATGCATTCACATAGTTAATCCTATCTCCTAAAGCTTTACTTAGAAGGCCTTTTAGACTAGCTATTATTAATGGCTGAGAAGGATGTTGCACAAATTCACCTTGAAGCTTTACTTCTAGTTTATGTATCTGCCCACCTGAAAGCTGGCTTATAAGCAGACCCATTGTCTCAGCCAACTGCAAATGAGGTTTTAGACTATCCATAATATCAGGGCTCAAACCTGGAATATTTACTGCAGTTCTAGCAGATAAACCAAGCAAGACATCTCTTATTTGTTCTGCAACATCAACAGCTACATTTTCTTGTGCTTCCCTAGTAGATGCTCCTAAGTGGGGGGTAAGAATAAGATTCTTTTCAACCTTCAAAAGTGGTGAATTAGATTCCAAAGGTTCTTTAGAAAAGACATCTATTGCAGCACCAGCAATCAATGATTTATTTAAAGCTTCTGCTAATGCCTCTTCGTCAATTAAGCCTCCTCGAGCACAATTAATTAATTTTGCGCTACTTTTCATACTTTTAAGGACATCTATATTTACCAAATTCTCTGTCTCTGGTGTGCGAGGCAAATGCAAAGTTACATAATCGGATTGTTTGAACAAATCCTCTAATTCAGATAATTTAACTTGTATTTGTTGAGCTCTTTCAGTCGAAACAAAGGGATCATATCCATAAACTTCCATGCCTAATGCATTAGCAACTTTCGCTACATGAGCACCAATTTTCCCTAAACCTACTACACCTAATTTTTTCTTATAAAGCTCATTACCAACAAATTTTTTTCTTTCCCATTTTCCTGACAAAGTACTACTATTAGCAATTGGAATATGTCTAGATAAAGCCAACATCATAGCTATCGTATGTTCAGCAGCAGCTATTGTGTTACCTCCTGGAGAATTAACAACAAGAACTCCTTTTTGCGTAGCAGCCTTAACATCTACATTATCGACTCCAACTCCTGCTCTTCCAATAATTCTAAGTTTACTTGAAGAGTTAATAATTTCTTCAGTAACTTGAGTACCAGAGCGAATCATTAAAGCATCATAATCTTTAATAATGGAAGCTAGTTCAGAGTCTGAGATCCCTATCTTCTGATCAACCTGAGCAACTTTTGAAAGAATATCGATTCCTGTTTGATCAATTGGATCTGTAATGAGAACTTTTGTCATTTAAGATTGGTTCTTTAATCTTTTACTTTAACTTAATCTATAGTGTATATATCTTATTTTATTAATTTGAATAACACACAAACATTTGAGGATTGAAAACTTGACTAAAAGTATTGTGATATTTGAAGACATTGATAAATGTATCCAACTATTTGAAGTTTTCAAAGAAAAATCAGTAAAGCTCTCTGAAGCTATTTTGATCCCACCAATAAGTGAGAAAATATCATCAGATGAAAAAGAATTGCTAAATGCAAAAGCAAATATCTTATACAAATCTCAAAATTTTGAAAATATAAGAATTTTAAATCCTGTACTTGATAGAAAGATTAGACAAAAAGAAATGAGTCGATGGCTAATGCCATTTGGTTTTATAGCTGGAATAGCTTTTTCTAATATGACAAATTTATCTACTTTCAGTTTTCTTGGTTTGAATAACATCGGCGAATCCATAATTGGAGGTCTTTTAGGAATGGGTTCAGGATATTTAGGTAGTGCCGTTTCTTCTGCAAGTATCAACATCAATAGGAATAAAGAGTTGAGATCAATTATTAACTTAAATAAAGAGGGTAAATGGCTTATTCTGCTTGAAAATCAAATTGGGGCTGAATTACCATGGGCTTTGATAAAACAATCAGAAGCAAAAGATATAATTTTTTTAGAAGGCTAAATGATTGACTTAAAAGAAATCTTAATAAATTCAAACTACAAAAAAGAAACTGAGGAATTAATAAATATTGCTAACTTAGCTTACAAACACTGGGAAACTTATTGGACTGGGTTTAATTCAACTTATGTTTGCGAAGAGATTTTGAAAGATTTTGAAAATTTAAATGATTTCAAATTTTTTATTTACGGAGGATTCTCTTCTTCTCAAAGATCTAGGATAGCTTGCTTTAGAGGAGATAATATTCCTGAAGAGGATGCGCTAAAAAGTAATTTTCCAGCTCAAGGAATAAAAATTAATGGAAATTTTTTATTTGATAATGCTACACAAGACGACTTTAGATCCCTCTTAATTGAAAATGGGGTTAATCAAATAAAAGTTGGAGATATATGGACTATTGGCGATAGGGGAGCACAGGGGATAATTGATAATTCAGATATTAAGCATCTAGATGAAAAGATTTTTTATTTGAGAGACGTAAAAGTAAAAGTTAATGTAGTAGGTATAGATGAATTACAAATACCTTCTGGAAGATTAAAAAAACTTGTCAATACAGTAGAAGCTTCAACAAGATTAGATGCTATAGCCTCAGCTGGCTTTAGGGTATCACGAACCAAAATCATTGAAAGGATTGAAAATGGAATGCTCAGATTAAATGGAAGCAAAGTTAATAAGCCAACTATTAATCTAAAAATTGGCGACAAACTAGAACTTGAAAATAAAGGATTTATCGAAATTCTAAATTTAGAAATAACCAAAAGAGAAAGATGGAAAGTTAAATTACTTAGAAAATGAAACGCAACCTGCTATTTTCTTATAAGGGGGATTAAAAATTCTTCAATTAGGGCGATTAGCTCAGTGGTAGAGCACTACCTCGACACGGTAGTGGCCACTGGTTCGAATCCAGTATCGCCCATTAAAACTTTTGACGACCTAGGTTATATCCACAGAAAATAATTTCATTTTTTAGATTATTAAAAAAAGATGAAACTTAATCAAATAATTAATCTACATAAGGGCCTCACTGCATTTGTAGTGATAGGTCTTATGATTTTTTTTGATAATTTTACGATCGCTCCCTACGTTTATTTAGCTCTGCATGGTACTTATGGATTACTTTGGCTTCTTAAAGAAAAGATATTCCCAGATCCTTATTTTAAAGAAAAAATCAATTTTTTAACTTCAGTTACTGGTTTTATTTTCCTTGGAAGTTACTGGGTGGCTCCATACATTCTTATCTCATCTCAGAAATCTGTTCCAAATATCGTAATAGCTGCATCTGTATCTATAAATATAATTGGTGTGTTTCTGCACTTTGCTAGTGATGCCCAAAAATATTTTTCTCTTAAATTAAAAAAAGATCTAATTAAAGAAGGATTTTTCAAAAATATAAGAAATACAAATTATCTAGGAGAAATACTAATTTATCTATCATTCGCCGTACTTTCAATGAGTTTCATTCCATTAGTAATTCTTGCAATATTTTTCTCTATAGTTTTTCTACCAAGAATGATAAAAAAAGATAAATCGCTAGCAAAATATGATTCATTCGAAGAATATAAAAAGAAAAGTGGTCTTATATTGCCTAAATTAAATGGCTGATAACAACTTACCAAGTTGGAGACAAGATTTAAAATCTTCTAGAAAAAAAGAGGGCAAATCAACCTCTAATAGATGGATACAGCTTGCAACAGTCAGCGAAGAAAATGAGCCAAGATTAAGAACAGTCGTTTTCAGAGGATGGCATAAAGATAGTTCAATGATTATTTTTACAGATAGAAGAAGTGAAAAAATTGGGCATTTAAAATCTAACCCTAATGCAGAAATATTATGGCTATTTTTGAAAACCAAATCACAATATAGATTCAAAGGAAAAATACGTGAATTAAGTGAAAACAAAAATTATTGGGATTTATTATCAGAAAAATCAAAATCTTCTTGGTTTTGGGGATCTCCTGGAGAGAAAATAAACCCAAAAGTCCAATCTTCTTTTGAAATATTATCCAATTTACCCAAGTCAGAAAATTTTGTAGTTCTAAATTTTGAAATCGATTCAGTAGATCTTCTTAAATTACAACAGCCTGTTCATAAGCGATATCTTTGGGAAAAGACTAATAAATGGGAAAAAGTTGAAATTAATCCTTAAATATTTCTAAATTGTATATTTAGGTTGAAAAAGATATAGTAATCAGTCAGTTTTAAAAAAGAAGTATTATTTATATGAATTTCTCAGAAATTCCAGAAAACCCTTTTATTTTTTTATCTTGGGTGACTGCTATAGGGCTGTTCATAAGTCTTTCAGAAGCAACCATTAAGATAAAACTTGAGAAGAGGAGCAGTTATCGAAAAAGGTTAGAACTAATAAACAATCTCTATCCTAAAAAGTTAGCTTGAAGTATCTGAGAGTATATTCGCTTGCAGAAATTGAAATAAACCACCTTTGCTTGTTTCTTCTTTAACTTCAACTTGCTTGGAAGGTTTTGCTTTTGTTGAAGGTATAATTTCCTCTTCATCATCTGATTTCAAAATTCTTATAATGACTTCATCTAAGGAGAAATTACCAGGTCCTGTTAATGCTATTGAAGTTGCTGAAGCGAAATACAAAAGTAAAAGTTCTAGTAAGAAAATATTAAAACCTGAAGTAATAAGTGCATGATATATAGCGACAGAAATTGTTCCAACAATTGCCAAAGCTCCGAATCTTGTAGCCAAGCCAATAATTAGTAACCAACTACCACCTATTTCTGAGAATGCCGCAATGTATGATAAAAATATCGGGAATGGGAGATGTAATGGTCTCACGAAAGCATCAGCGAAGTTTTCTATATTTGCTAATTTCTCATAACCGTGATGAATAAGAACAGTTCCAGTTATAACTCTAAGAATTAATAAAGCAGTATCTTTACTAAACGACTTGGTAAGAATTGTTGAAAGCACTATAAAAAAATTATCCTTAAGTAAAAATAACTAGTCACAGTATCCATCGTGGATTAAAGAGCAAAAGTCGCCCCTAAATAAGTATTTATACTTACTTACCAAATGGGTTATTTCCTGATTAGGAATTCAATCAAGTTAAAAATTATTTTTTTGAAAAATTTTCTAAAATTCTCTGATTTATTTTTGGAATATTTTCTTTAAATTTGAAAAACCCTTTTTTAGCAAATTTCCAAGCAAATAAATCTTCATCTCTCACAAGATTAAAAATTTTTTTATGGTGTAAACTTTTAAACTCAGTTATGAAATCATAATTTTCTCCCACTCCAGGATAAATAATGTCTATTTCGTTGGTATTTTTAAAAGTATTTTCCAGTGAATAAGGATCAATTTGTTCAACATTATAAAAATGCCCTACAAATTCAGAGACCAAATCTTGTTTAAATTTCAAAACAGATTCAGACAATTTAATTTGTCTTTGTTCATTTTTTAAAAGGATAATAAATACTTTTTTATAGCTTGTAATTAAATTTTTAAAGGTTGCAAGGTGGAGATCATTTTCAAACATAATTAGATTATCTGATTTAGGGTCCATATCATTTTTATAAATCTCATCTTCTAGTGGTATTTGATTAGATTCTTCAAGAAAAATTTGTTGATTACTTATTTTTTCTGCATTAAATCTATTATTTGAAAATTTTCTGAGGTTTGATGATGAAAAAAGATATTGTTTTCCCTTCGTTTGCAATCCTCCGACCCATCTCCAGCTAAGGAGATTAGATGCAGCATCACCATCAAAAAGATATTGAAAGAAAAACTTTGCTCCCAATTGCCATGGGAGACCTAAATTAAATATCCAAGTACTCGCAAACCACATTCTTGTATGGTTATGCAAATAGTTGTACTGCTTTAATTCATGGACCCAAGAATTAAAAAAATCTAATTCTGTATTACCATTAATTGCACTTTCATATAGCTCATAATCAAAATCAAAATTGTTTTCTGAAATAAAATTTCTCCAAACTTTAGGTCTATTTTCCATCCACCCTTTCCAGTAAATTCTCCAAAATATTTCTTCAACAAATTTAGTTGAATTTTTAATTTTGTACTTACACTTAATATCATGAACCAGATCATATTCCGATAATATTCTATGAGTAATGAAAGGCGATAATTTTGAAACTGAACTTTCGTTATTTGGCCCAAAATCAAAATTTCTTAATTTTGCATAATCATTAATTTTGTATTTCGCAAAATTTTCCCAGGTATTTTGGGCTTCTAATAAAAATGACATTTTCTTATAACTTTAAAAAATTTTTTTTTGAATTGATAAAAATTTCAAAAATTAGTCTGCAGACTAATACTTAAAATTTTCTATTTCACTTTTAAATAAAATATGTTTGATTGAAATATTTAATTTAAGCGCTTTATAAGTACATTTTATACTCTTAAATCGCTCACTGCGTAGGAGGATATTTAGTGGTCAATTACTTTTAAAATCTAATCTTAATTTTCAAATCTTTATTTAAAAGATTTTTAAATATTTTTCAAAATTATTATGAATAATTTATTAGTGAGAGATGTTAAGTATCTAGATGAACAATACAGAATAGGTGAAGGCATGATTTCGGATGATGCATTTAAGCAACTTGAAAAGCTCTTTATTCCTCTGGATCCAGAACCTGACTACTTTAATCAAAAAAATAATAAACTTTTGCCCAAATTAGCTAAAGAAAACTATAAAGAATTTTTGGAAAGTTTATTAACAAAAACAAGATTAAGCATTCAACCAAAAATTGATGGCTGTGCTATTGCAATTAGATATATAGATGGCAATTTTAATAAGGCTATTACAAAAAAAGGATTTGATGTCTCAAGCAAAATTAAACAAATTAAAAATGTCCCCGATTGTATTCCTATCAAACGAGATTTTCAAATTAGAGGTGAACTATACGCTACAAACCAAGTTGCCGGTATTTCCCAAAGAATTACAAGAAAATACCTCAATGGTAAGAAGGGGATTGGAGAAAGTCTCAGCTTTTGCTGTTTCCAAATACTTAATGGAAGACTTAATCAATATGAAACCCTTAACTATCTTAAAAAATGTGGCTTCAGCACCCCTGACAGTTACTTCACAAATCATACAAGCGAAATCAAAATATATAAAAAAAATTGGTTAGAGAGAAAAATATTTGAGAAATATCCAACTAATGGGATAGTTATTAAAATAAATAGTAGGAAATTGCAGGTACTCAGAGAGAAAAGTTTATCTCAAAATAACGAATGGCAATATGCAATTGAAAAATAATATTAAATAGTACCTTCAAAAAGGGCTCACGATACTGACTTCCAGTATTTACAGTAGAAAAGTAATTTAATTTTGATTAAATTCTAAAGCAATTTGCAGGATTACTAAATGACTGCCACTATTTCAAGACCTAAAACCTCTAACTGGGAAACATCTAATATTCCAAACCTTATAGGCAAAACAGCGCTAATTACTGGTGCAAATAGTGGTCTTGGATACTACACTGCAAAGGCCTTAGCCGAAAAAAATGCTCATGTTGTTATAGCTTGTAGATCGCTTGAAAAATCTAATCAAACTATCAAAAAACTTAAAGGTCTTAATCCTGAAGGAAAATTTACACCTTTAGAATTAGATTTGTCAGATTTAAAAAATATTGTTGAAGTTCAGTCCAAAATTTTTGATAATTTTGAAAATTTGGATTTACTAATCAATAATGCAGGCATTATGCATCCGCCTAAAACTCTTAGTGCCCAGGGATATGAAATACAATTTGCAGTTAATCATCTAGCTCACATGCTTCTGACCCTAAAGCTACTTCCAATCATTGAAAAAAAAGAAGAATCTAGAATAGTTACGGTTACTTCCGGAGCACAATTTTTTGGCAAAGTTGGTTGGGGAAATCTGAAAGCTGAAAACTACTACAACAAATGGGAATCTTACTCCAATAGTAAATTGGCAAATGTAATGTTCGCTTTGGAACTAAATGAAAACTTAAAGCACAAAAATATACTTTCTTTAGCTGCTCACCCAGGAATTGCAAAAACAAATCTCTTTACTGCTCAAAAACCTAACCCTAGTCCATTAGAAATATTCTCCTTGGAATTATTTAGCCCTATTTTTCAAACTGCTGAGATGGGTGCTTTACCTCAACTTTTTGCAGCTACTTCACCAGACGCAAGAGGTGGTGATCATTATGGTCCTAGATTTAATTTTAGAGGTCATCCAAAACTATCCCCTACTTCTCCTTACGCCATTAATAAAAAAGAAAGAAAAAATTTATGGGAAAAAAGCCTTGAAATACTAAATAATTTCTTATAAATTTTTCATTTTTACTAACTTTAGAAAATACTTCAAGATATGTAATTCACTCTCTGAGAGTTTCATGAATTCTGTTAAGGCATCATAATTTTTTTCATCAATTTTTTTTGACAATTCAATAAAACTATCATGGTTTTCATTAACAAAGCGTTCAGCAATCTGAGACGGAGTTAAACCCTGTTCAATTAATTCACCTGGAGCATTTTTCTCCCACTTTTCATAAAACCAAGAGAACCAATATTTTGCAGTATTATCTTCCATTAATTAACTTTTATTTGGCGATTACTATAAATACTGAAGAAAGATCTCATGATTGAATTACCCCTTAAACACAATTAATATAAATGCAATTATAAATTTAATGATAGATAATCATTCAAGTAAAAGAAATATTAATCTTGTAATTGGATTAGGTAAATCTGGATTTTGGGCTGCCAAGTATTTAAGAAGCATTAATAAGAGAGTAATAGTCTGGGAAAGTAAAGATGGGATAGAATTCTTAGAAAGAAAAACAGAATTAGAAGAGCTTAATATACTAGTCTCTCTGAATAAAGAATTTGTATTTGAAGAAATTCAACCTTTTGTGAAAGAGATCGAATCTGTTGTTGTAAGTCCATCAATACCTTATGACCATATAACTATTATTGAATTAAAAAAAAAGGGGATAAAAGTAATTGGAGAAATTAATGTTGCATGGGAAATTTTAAAAGACACAAATTGGATAGGTATTACTGGCACTAATGGCAAGACTACTGTTACTCATCTACTAAGCCATATACTCTGCAATACTGGATTATATGCTCCTTTTGCTGGAAATATTGGTACACCTTTATGTAAATATGCTCAATCCAAAAAACATGAAAAAATTGATTGGGTTGTAGCTGAATTAAGTAGTTATCAAATAGAAATATCTCCAGAAGTAAAACCTGATATTGGAATATGGACAACCTTCACAGAAGATCATCTTGAAAGACATAAAACACTTGAAAACTATTTCAACATAAAAAAAAGCTTGCTAGAAAAATCTGATTTTAGAATTTATAATTATGACGATAAAAACCTAAGAAATCACTACAGTTCGCTATCAAGAGGGGTTTGGATAACAACTAGTTTCGATAAATCAAATTTTATTCAATGCGATTATTGGATAGATGATCAAGCATACATTTTTGAGAGAGGAAAGAAATTATTCAAACTTGAACATTTTTCTTTAAAAGGAATACATAATCTTCAAAATCTTTTATTGGTAATTGCAGCAGCAAGAAAAGTTGGATTATCTGGAAAGAAGATTAAAGATTCTTTATCTAATTACAAACAATTACCCCATAGGATGGAAACAATTTATAAAAATAATGATCTGGAAATAATTAATGATAGTAAAGCTACAAATTTTGACTCATCTATTGCAGGAATAAGTTCAATTGAAGGTCAAATAATAATCATTGCTGGGGGTAGATTAAAAGGCAATGAATATAGTGAGTGGATAAAACTTTTAAAGAAAAAAGTTAAATGTGTTTTCCTTTTTGGAGAAAGCTCAAAAGTCCTAAAAATGGCGCTTATTAATGAAGGATTTAAAAAAAATATTTTTGAATTTTCAGAACTAAAAGAGCTTTTAAATTTTGTTTTTCATTATTTACAAAATAATAGGGCTGGAACATTATTATTCTCACCTTCATGCTCTAGTTTTGATCAATTTAAGAATTATGAAGAGCGTGGAGATTATTTCAAGAAGCTAATAAGTGAAAAATTAAAGGTTAATAAATCCATTTTTTGTTCAAGTATCATTTCGTAATTTTCAGGTCGGTCATCACAACCGTCTCCCCTCTAGCAAATATTCACTTAATTAGTTAGATTTTGACTATAAATTAATTACTAGCAATGAGTGAATCTAACAATTTACCTCAAGCAATAAGTCATAAAAAATTAAGTTACTTGATGCTTAAGGCACAAAAGGATTCTCTTTTTTCTGATGAATTAGCAGACATAGAAAGCCCCGAAAAAAGAGAATTTAAAGAGTTAATAAACAATTGGGAAGCTTCAACTAAGAAAGTAGTTAATGAGTTATCAAAAAGAAAAGAGATTTTACTAAAAGATAAATCTCCAAATTCTTTAATTGCTCTTGGTGCTATGGAAGTTCACCTTAATATGGCTTTGCAAGCCTTAAATGCATTTAATAAAGGAGTTGATGGATAAAAGTGACATATAAATTATAAGGAAGGCATCGAAAATAAGAGAAAATCTAGTTCTTTTTCAGTATCTATAGAGACATCATCATAATAATCAACTTTAAAACCCAAGCCATCTCCAGATTCGAGACATATATTTAGATTAGAGTCTTTACTTTTTAATAAAAGATTACCTTTTATTATTTGTATCCAATTATATTTATCGATTTTTAATGGCAATTTTTTTTCTTTAATTGGCTTATATTTACAACGCCATAAAGAGATACTTTGATTTAGAAAAAGCTTATTATTTTTACCGTCTTTGTAATTAAAAATAAGATTATCCCACAACTTTTCGTTTAATGAAATTTGATCATATCGGGGGTTGATATTTTCTTTTTGAGGGTATATCCAAATCTGGAACAACTTACAGGTCTCATTTTCTTCATTCTTCTCGCTATGTGAGATTCCAGTACCTGCAGACATAACTTGTACTTCATCTTTGTGAATTTTTCCAAGATTATCTAACGAGTCTCTATGAGTTATTGCTCCTTTTGTTACGACAGTAATTATTTCCATATTTGCATGAGAATGTGTATTAAATCCTGCATTAGGAGAAATAATATCTTCGTTTATAACTCTAATTTTCCCAAAATTATCCCATTTTGGATCTCTATGCTCTGCGAAAGAAAATGAATGCATCGAATTTAGCCATTCTCTAGTCGATCTAAATCTTTCGTGAGATTTCCTTATTTTAATTATTTTCAAAGACATAAATACAAAGAAATGAATATGGTGTATTTGTGTAAATTAAATATTTTTGAAAATTATAAATTATTAATAAGTGAAATTACTTTTTATTTATTTGTTAATTTTGCTTTGTGCTTTATTTGCTTTATTAATTATTTTTTTTGCTTCTTCTCTTGTCGAACATTTTTCTGCCTCAACGTTTAAGTTTTTTAGTTTATTTAATTGCTTTGAAATTTTCATACAAGTTTAAATTACCAAGTAGAAAATAACACATATTTAATGGAATAGCTAAAAATATAAGGTTTGCATTTGGATCTTAGTACCTAAAAATAAGATTGGAGGATGGAATTATCTGAACAATATAAAGGATGTATTGGATTATCTTTGATTGTTTTTTTAATAAAAAGAGGCCCAAGAGGGTTATCAAAATTATTTTTCCTAATTAAATTATATTGCATTATTTTTTTTGCTATTTTTTTATTTCTATTTAGAAATTTCCCTTTGTTTCCCCAACCTAACCATAAATCACAATTTTTATCTTCAGACCAGTGTTTTAAGTTTTTATAAATATGATTGTTGTTTAGATAACCCACAGGGTTTTTGTGATTAAAAAGTTTCTCTGGTTTGCTTGAAATAAGAGCAAATAGATTGATTAATCTTACTTTGCCGTAATTATTATTTTTCGAAATTTTGATTATCTTTTTTGTTGTATTATCTAAGAAAACTTCATCCGATAATGAGGGATTTAAACCAATAAAGATAATTTCCTTTGTAGATTTAGAAATCTTATAACTTAAACTCCATCTATATAGTTTGTTAGCACTTATTAAACAATTTCTTTCTAGAAATAAATTTCTCAACCTAAACCTACACCTCTAGCCATAAGAGTGGCAAACAAGGGTATTGTGGCAAAGCCTACTAATTCAGTAGTAATGATGAGTCTGAACCTCTTAACTAGATTCTCAGATATTTCAGGTAATTTATTTTTACTTAATGGAATAGCCCATAAAATATATGTTGTTGTTGGGTATAAAGAAAGTAATCCCACCAGAATGTAAAGAGAAACCTTTATCCAAAACACAGGGTTACCTGTATAGAAATCACCTCCTTGACCAAAATACTTAACACGCAAAATCCCAGTAACTAATATTGCAACTCCTGCCAAACCATAAACCACATCTGCAATTATCATTGAGATCGTCTCATTTCTATTAAGACCTACTTTGAGAGTCAATCTTTCAAACAAAAGAGAACCGAAACACAAAATAATTCCTAAATAATGAACATATGCTACTAATGCACTTTTAGCAATTTCACCTGTTAATAAAGTTCCTAATAACATGTTCAAGTCAAAATTTATACAATCCTAACCACCAAATGAAGAATTTGTTTAGAAATAAATTAACAACTTAAAAGCAAGGTATTAAATTTAAGACTCTAAATACCTTTTCTGGCCATCTTCAAAAAAATCCTTTTTATTCCATACTTCGATTACATCTGGGAAGTGTTTTTCCATACAATTATCACAAACACCATGACTAAATCTAATATCACTAATTTTCGAAAGATATTTTTCTAAATGCATCCAATCGCCCTCCTGATTTTTTACTTCTCTGCAATATGAACATACAGATAAAATCCCTTCCTGTTTATGCAAATTAGACAATGCATCTAGCAAATTTAATGACTTTTTTCTAAGCTCTAAAAATGAAACTATTTGCTTGGATAATAATTCCATAATATTAAATTGTTGTGTAGTTAGATTTCCTGGCTTTCTATCTATTACACAAAGAGTTCCAAGCTTATTACCATCACTATTTCTAAGGGGGAAACCTGCATAAAAACGAATCTTTGGGTCTCCAGTTACCAATGGATTATTTATAAATCTTTCATCTTGGAAAGCATCATGAATAATTAATGGACTATTTTCTTTTAATGCATGTGTACAAAAAGACCAATCCCTTCTGGTTTCTGATATTTGAAGTCCTATTTTAGATTTAAACCATTGTTTATCTTTGTCTACCAAAGTCATTAAAGAAATAGGCACATTACAGGTTGTAGCAGCAATTTTTGTAATATCGTCATAACATGATTCTGGCTTGGTTCCCAAAATCCTATATTCTGCTAAAGCTTTTAATCTTCTTTCCTCTTCTTCTTTTTTTGATACAAGATTCTGCATTAATCTTCACCAATAATTAAAACTTTAAAATTAAAGTTTCTTCAAAAAACTTTTTCCTTCTAATACTTAATAAAAAAAAGATAAACTTATTGATTTGTTACTTATTGAATAGTTACTTAATGTTTTAACTTTGAGACTGCCATCCCAGCGATCCATCCACTTGTCCAACAATGTTGAAAATTAAATCCACCTGTGATCCCATCAACATCTAAAACTTCTCCAGAAAAAAATAATCCTGGACAAATTAAGCTCTCCATACTTTTAAAATTCACTTCATTAATTTTTACGCCTCCAGAAGTAACAAATTCCTCTCCAAATGGTCCTTTGCCCGAAATTATATATTTGTCTTTCATTAGAATATTTATCATTTTCTCTCTTTCATCCGCTAGTATATCTGCCCACTTTTTCTCTTTATCAATACCTATTTTATTTAATAAAAAAATCCATAATCTTTTTGTTAATAGTGGAACAGGTCTACTGTTAATTAGATTCACCTTGCCTTTATTTAATCTTAAATATTTAACTTTTTCTTTTAACTCCTCATAACTTAAAGCAGACCATTTAATGATTAGATTAAATTTATATTTTTGGCTATAAAGTTCCCTTGCTGCAATTGATGAAAGTTTTAATACTGCTGGTCCACTAAAACCCCAATGAGTTATTAGTAAAT
Organism: Prochlorococcus sp. AG-347-L02; assembly: GCA_003281255.1. Taxonomy (GTDB): domain Bacteria; phylum Cyanobacteriota; class Cyanobacteriia; order PCC-6307; family Cyanobiaceae; genus Prochlorococcus_A. Next base: position 16,520 of record QCCL01000003.1, on the reverse strand, counting down.
CACCTCTATTTTGAAAATTCTTATTGTTTAATTCAATTTCTATATCTATGCCCTTTATCGATACCCCACTACATTCATCCAAATTTGGTTCTTTTGTAGAAAAAGTAAAAAGCGATGGCACAGGTTTAACAATATTATGTCCAAGATTTTGAGCTAATTTATATCCGCTTGGATTACCTCCAGTTGAAAGAATAATATTTTTTGAAGCTACCTTTGCTTTTTTAAGACTAAAAATATTGAATATATTATCTGGAGTTTTTGAAATTTCTTTTACAAAAAATTTTGTTAATATCTCCACGTTTTTTGATAAAGCACTTTTTCTCAAACAATCAATAACATCTGAAGAAGAATTAGACACTGGGAATACTCTTAGATCTTCCTCAATTTTTAATTTTAACCCTTTTTTCTCAAACCAATCGTATACATCTCCAGCAGCAAAACGATTAAATGATTCCAAGAGCTGAATTCCACCTCTGGGGTAATTCTCAATTAGTTCATTTGGTATCCATGTCGCATTAGTGACGTTACATCTTCCCCCTCCACTAATCCTTACTTTCTCCATAAGTTTTGAAGTGCCTTCAAGAATTATTATTCTTTTTACTCCATTTTCAGCAGCAGTTATTGCTGTCATAAAACCGGCTGCACCGCCTCCAACAACTGCCAAATCAAAAGGTTCCAAAAACTTATTATTTAATATGCTTTAATCTGATAATAGCAATGAGTTACAAAGAAAAATTACTCCAAAAACCATAAAAAATAAATAAAAAACTTAAAAAATACATAACAAATAGCTGCAATTCAATAATTTTTAAATTTCTAAAAAAATCAACGCAGTCGTTATTTTTATGCTTTAACTTAATTAAATGAGTTTAATATTTTCTTACGTTAAATATTCTGAGGCCAGTTTTCCTATGACTGGTCAATATACTGCTCTTCTTTTAATAACTTCTGTTATTTGGGTTCTACTTTGGTTTGGATATAGACAAAATAAGATAAATGATGAGATCAAGAAAAAAGAAAAAGAAGAAAGAATTAATGCGAAAGTTCAAAGAAGAAAGAAGTTAGAGAGTTTGTACCCTACTAATAAAAAAACTGTTTAAAATTGATTATTTTAGAAAATATGACAAAAAATAATTTCAAATCACTAATTCAGTACTTACCAGGAGTTTTGATTCTCATTTATGTATTCTTTTTAGCATTTACTCAATTTATAAAATAAATTGTCTAAAAATTATTCGTTTTGATTGGAATCCTTTCTGCTTTTGGAGCTGCTACATCTTGGACATATGCGTGCTTTATTTGGCGCGCGCAAACTCAAAAATATAAATCAATAGATATTAATTTAACAAAAAATATAATAGCTTTTTTAATTTTTATACCTGCTTTTATTAATCTAAGTTCTACAACTGCATTAAAAAACATATTTATGCTACTAATTAGTGGGATAATAGGTATTGGTTTAGGTGATACTTTCTATTTAAAGTCACTACAAACAATTGGCACAAGAAAAACTTTATCTATAGAAACTCTTTCTCCTTTAATGGCAGCTTTGTCAGGAGAATTTTTTATTAATGAAAATTTAACAACTAAATCATGGGTTGGAGTAATTATAGTAACGATTTCGCTATTCATAATTCTCAGAAAAGGTAACGATTTTAAAGAGGAAAACTCCTCTTTCTCAGAAAAAAATAACTTTGAGATTTTTGCTTTTCCTTTTTTATCAGTTTTATGTGCTGTTCTTGGAGGTCTTTTATCAAGGATGGTTTTCCTTCAAAGCAATTTATCTCCTTTCCTTACAACTGAAATAAGATTATTAGGTGCAATAATTTTTTTGATTAGTTTAAAAGGATTTAAGATTAATTTTTTCTTAAAAAACATAGAAGAAAAACAACAAAAAAGATTTTTGCTTTCAATACTTCTTGGAACAAATATAGGAATATTGCTACAACAAGTTGTTTTTCAAACCCTTCCCATAGGAGTGGGATGGGCTTTATTAAGCACATCTCCAGTAATTTCCTTATTTTTTGCTAAGAATGAGGAAAGGGAAATTACCAAAAAAATAATATTTTTTACTTGTTTTTTATTTTTTGGATTGACATTAATAATTCTTTAATCTCATTGTTTATGTAAAAAATACTCATGTTAATAGAAATCAGATTAAATAAAATTAGCCTATAAACACTCAGAACCTATGAAAATTTTAAAGAAAAAAAGACTCAGCACAATGGAGGTTTATGTAATTTTTCTAAGCTGTATTTATGCAGGCTTTATAGGTTATAAATCTCTCTTAAATGTTTTTTTTACTTGAAATTAATTAATTCTTTCTAATGATTTAATCAACTTACCTCCATCTTGGTCATCATCATCGTTAGAAGCAAAAAACAAAAAAAATATCCCTAGAGAAGCTATAGATAGCGAAATTGACAATACAGAAAGCTCATCCATAAATTAGAAATTTTTTTCATGATAAACTAAAAAAAATAAAAGACAGTAAAGAAATACACATTCTAGAAAATAAAAATTTCTTTTATTTGTAAAATAAAAAAACATATCCGAACTATTTCGTGAAAGTTCTAATATCTTCCCCCTGTAGTGCAAGCGTAATAATTCAGTATGGAATAAAAAGTTGGCCTATTTGGGAATGTGAGCCAAGCAAATTTCAATGGAATTACGATGATAAGGAAATTTGCTTAATTATTGAAGGTCAAGCGAAAATAAGTACCCAAAACGGTGACATTTACGTGATTAAAGCTGGAGATCTTGTTGAGTTTCCTGCTGGATTTAACTGCGAATGGGAAGTAACCAAAAGCATTAAAAAACATTATCGATTGGGTAGCTAAATTTAAGAAAAAAGATTTTTTCTTCTTTACTGTTAAGTCAATGTAGATAAAATATGGTTAATAAATAATTTTCAAGAAGGAAACTAATATTATGCCTTTTACTGATCAAGAATATTTTGAGGTTATCGAAAAAAACGAAATAGTAAAAAAGGCCTTTGAAAATATTAAGCAAATTTGTATTGATTTACAAAAAGAAACGAATTGTCCTGAAGAGGATCTAAAAGATTTTCTTGAGTTTATTTCCAAACAATGGAATAAATAATAATTAACAATCCTTTATTAAATAACTAAATGTAAAATTTCAATTTACTTTTCTTACAGAATCAGTTCTAATCTAATTCCTTTTTTGGTTTTGTATTGATGCTGGAAGTTCCCTTAGCAGCAGAAACAAAGAAAAAGAAGCCTACAATTCCTGATATACCAAATATTGCAGCCAAAGGATCAAAAGTGAAAGAAAACATAGAATTTATAAAATCAAGATAAATAATAGTTTTTGAATCAAAATTGTACAATTATTGTAAAGTATAAAAAATAACAATTGCGCGATTCATTATGTCATTATCAGTTTCTCATTAGGTTAAATAAAATTATTATTCAAATTCATATTGAAGAATTAAAATATCAATACATACCAAAGATCTGTTCGTTCAAAATAGAAAAGTTTTTAAAAATATTTATAGAAATATGGAATAACACTACCCGGAGGATCCACAATTATTGTTTGTTTAGATTAATATCAAGCAATGACAGAATTGTACTCAGCTTCTTCCTCAGTAAGCCCTTTTACAGCAATATTATGGTGCCTTTATCCCATAGCTGTTCTTGTAATCATTGAGTTACTACTAGGGGGTGGTTTTGATGATGATAATAACGACGACCAAGATGGCGGAATGCTTATACCTGCTTACTCAAGATCAAATGGTTAAATTTTTTTTGAATTTTAAATTACAAATTCAAAAAGATTTTTAGTAAATTGACTAACAATTTTGATACGACTTTCATTTCACTAGTAACTCTAACTATTCTTATAATTTCGTCACTCTCCTGGCTTGTATTAAGAACACTTAAAGAAGGTAGAAAAGCCTTAACAGAAGCAAATAATGATAGATCTTAAATACAAAGAGTATTTAATAAAATTAAATTTCATTGGATTTATTAAATTCTAAGATTTATAAGCTTTACTAACTCAATGATAAATTCGTAATATTTAGAGCTTTTCTTTATGAAAGTTTGGGGAAATCATAAAAAACTCAAATAAATATTAGAATTTATAGGGTTGCTGAATTAAGAATACCAATCCATTGATATCCCTTTTTTTGAAAGGTGTTTTCTTAGTAATTACATTAATAAATAAAAATGCATCTAAATTCATTACTTTATATTTGTTCTATATCTTTATTTATTTATATAATGGCGCTATTTTGGAGAGACTTGCCAAATCAAAAAAAGTAAATAAATAATTAATATTAATTTTGTTGCCTATCAAAATAAATTGAGTTATTAATTTAATATTGGATTTAATTTTTTTATATAAATGCTGAAAGAATCTTCAAATAATAATAACAAAAATATATTCTCAGAAACCTCAAGTATTGAAAAAGAAAAGATGATTTGCAAAGACGGATTCTGTTCATTACCTAATCAAGATGAGATCCCAAAACAAGCGTCAAATGATATGAATTTATTTGATCCTATTTAGTAAATAAATAATATTTTGATAAATTGAAGATTAAATTGATAATATTAAATTCGTTGAATTTTTAATTTATGCTAAATGACTTTCTAAATGCATATAAAGAGTTTTGGATTAAAGCTACAGACTTCAAAGGATTCACATCTCGATCGGACTGGTGGTTAGTTCAACTAGCCAATCTTATAATTTCTTTCCTAACTATTCCAATATTTTCAAAAACTTTTGGTTTCAATGCTTATGGAATAGTTTGTATTATTCCTCAAATAGCTATTGATATTAGAAGAATCAAAGATTTTGGAAAAGATTGGAAATGGATTTTTATTAATTTAATTCCTATCTTCGGATGGATCTTGTGGTTTATCTGGTTAGGCTTTGGTAAGAAAGGGTATGGGGAAAATAAACTTATATAGAAATTAACTCTTTATTTTTTTTCTTTTTTTAAAATCAACAAATCTTATCTTGTTTCTTAACTCTATTTGTTTTTCAATAATCCTAAACACATGCATCTCGCATTCGGTTAATTTAAGAAACTGATCGAGTGTATCTTTATCTTCTTCATCAAAATCTTCGAAAACTTCTGAAATAGCAATACTATTTCTAGAAATAAAATCCTCTGCTACATCTCGTGGAGTCTTTCCCGATTCGAAATCCTGAAAAGCTTCAAAAGAATTAAGTTCTCTCGTTAACCATTTAAACCATGGTTCATTTTTATTATGTTCTTTATTTATGATTTTCTTCATAAAAAATTTTTTACTAATTTAATCATTATTAGTTATTCATTCTTTGACAGCTGTACAATTACTTATTTTTAAAATCTAATTAAAAATAAACCTTATTTATTTTTTACGAAATAACTGGCATAATTACCGAAAAAGCTGCCTAGGGAATAAGTATTTATTACTCATTTTTTTGTTTATTAGATAGCTAGAATTTGTTTTTAATAAAGTACATTGTCAATTCCATTTTATGACTTTCCTTCGTCTCCAATTTTAATAATTGGTGCTCTTGGCATTGCAGTCGCAATAGCAGTTTTTTTTGTCTCTTACCAAAAATATTTCAATTCTCCTTTGAACAAAGAGCTGGCGGAGAAGAAAAAATCCTTAATTAAGGAACAAAAAGAATTAAATGAGAGATTAGAAAAAATAGAACAAGATTTAAAAAATTTATAAAAATTACTCTTAATAATGATGAGATAATGATCTCGAATTCAAGACCTTAATTTTTTAAACAGGAATTTTGGTCTATAAGGAGTTATGGATAAAGATCATCTTATTGAGTTAATTTCTAATAGTCTTCTTTACGAGAGCAATAATTCTGACTCTACTAGGAATCTTAGTGACTTTAAAAATTACTTAGAAAGATTAAATCTAGATCAATTGAGAACCATGTCTAAAGAATTTATTCTTTAGTATGATTTTTAAATATTTATTGTTTATTAAATAATCAATACTTTTTAAAAATTGTTAGTATCAAACAAATAATAGGAATATGCTTAAAGTAAATAGAGGTGATTTTTTAATAAAGCCATTTTTAAAAAGAAATAATATTAGAGCTTATTATCAAATTATTACTACCATCATCCCAATAATTTCTATTTGGTTAATCGTCCACCAAATAATAAATCAACCTTCTTCATTATTGATTAAAGCATTTCTATTGGTACCTTTTATACCTCTTCTAACTCTGTTCTCTTCTCGAACATTTTCATTAATGCATGATTGCGGTCATAATTCTCTTTTTACAAAACGGAAATTAAACCGCTTCTTTGGATTTTTACTTGGCTTGGTTAATGGTATTCCCCAGAAGTCATGGTCTATTGATCATGCATTTCATCATAGAAATAATGGAAATTGGGAAATTTACAAAGGGCCTATAGATGTTTTAAGTCTTGAAGATTACGAATCCCTTACAAAAAGAGAAAAAATATTTTATAAAGTAAGTCGAAACTGGATGATGATTTTCCCTGGAGGTTTTTTTTACTTAGTTTTAAAACCTAGATTAGGACTGGTTATTATTATTTTTAATTTCACTAAAGATATATTGAAAGAGACTTTTATCAAATTAAAAAACAGAGATTTTTCTCGACTTCTAGCTATTAATTCAAGAGTCAAAGCACCTTTTTCTGATTATGGAGATAATTTCAGTGAACTATGTGAATTAATAATTAATAACATAGTAGTAATAATAGGGTGGATTTTTATGTGTAAATGGTTGGGGTTAGTTTTTTTCTTATCATTTTATTCCATTGTATTAACCTTATCAGCAGCAATTTTAATATGTGTTTTTTTCGTACAGCATAACTATGAGAATGCTTATGCTAAAAATACAAAAAATTGGGACCTCATCGATGGAGCTATTTTAGGTAGTAGCAATTTAGATATCCCTAATTGGCTAAATTGGTTTTTAGCAGACATATCTTTCCACAGCATTCATCATCTTTCTGAGAGAATACCAAATTACAACTTAAGAGCTTGTCATAAAGCAAATTTTCATTTGCTCCAACAATCAAAGGTCTTAAAATTAAGCGATTTTTCAAACTGCTTCAAATATATTATTTGGGATAATAAAAATGAAAAATTAATTCCAATAAGTTAATACCTAATTCAACCTTCTTCTGAATTTTCTTTTTAGAGGAATACTACTATATGCATGAGTACCAATAGACGGAGGCAAGTCATTCTTTAAAGGATGCATAAAAGCATTTGCCATACTCTCTAACATTCTCGAAAGCCAATTAATTACTGATTTCATTTGAAAATCTAAAAGTGTACTTTTTTATCTTCTAACTAATTTACTGAAAAGTAAATCAGTCTTTATGCTGATTTTTGGAAGATTACCTTATAAAATTAATATTAAATAATCAAAATTATTGTTTACTTTTAAGTTTTAAAAGAACGATATTACTATCTTTTTCAAGATAAACCAGTTGCAAAATCAATTTAGTAAATAATACTTATTTTTTCTAATTACCTTAATAAATTAAATTATTGAACATAATTTCGTGCTATATCTCTATTCCAAATAAATCTAAGAATATTATGAATGATTCATTTGTTTCTACAAACCAGAATAAAGAAATAGATTCTATTAATTCATATTTCGAGTGTATTACTGAATGCAGTATTGTAGATGGTCATCAAGAATGTATTACTCGTTGTTTAGAAGTTCATTTAAAGGGGGGTGATCAAAATGAATAAAAAAAATTCACCTCAAAGGAAAACGACTTTAAAATGGAACTCGAATGGAGAGCTTTCCGAAATTGATATGTTAAGAATTTTAGAAAAGATATCATCACATGATCTTAATCAATGTGAATTAACATGCGATTCTGATGGATTTTAAAATTAATTATTTCTAGAACTTTTAAAATTATTAATTACGGAAAAAATTTGATATTGATATAAAAATATTTCTATTAAGCTTAATTTTAATTCTCTGAAGTCAGATTAGATTTAAAAATTTTTAATATTTTCACCAATGCTGCTTATAAAAAAGAAGCTTAAGAGATTATGAGATATCAATTTTTTAATTAACCAGATTTAAATAAAGATTTAGAACATTTCCACAATATATTAGCTTTTATTTTAAAAAACTAATTTTTAGAACTCCTACTTTTTTTTAAGAATGTTTTACTAATTTCTTTTTTTGTTAGTTGAATCGGTTCTACTAAACCTGAATCGCCATGAGTTGGACAATAATAAGTCATAAGCATCCACTTTTTTTCTTCATTCATAGCTAATGTTTTTTAAATAATGATTAAGTAAATAGGATGAATTATGAAAAAATTGATTTTTTTTAATCTTTTTTTCTTTTTTACTTAATAATTTATAAAAATTCCAATCTATTCTCAAAAAATAGATATAAATACGCATGACTTAAAAAAAATATCCTGCTATTTATTAATAAATTGAAAATTATCCATGTCTTTAGAATCTATATTGATGGTAGTTGCTCCAATCTGTCTTTTTACAGTAGGAGTTATTGTTTTGCCTATCCTAGTAAAGCCTCGTAAACAATCTGGTTTACCTAAGAGGTATATACGCGGTCTTTAAAATAATTAAGCTTTAATAATTAGATAATTAAAAAGATTGCTTTAAAAGAATAAAATAAAAAATATTAGGCAATAATTTTTTTTGAATTTGAAATTAAAATCGTAAAAATTTTATCAAAAAAAAATTACTAATTCTTTTCATTATGAGATCCTGTGATGGATAATAGAATATATAAATTCAATTTTATTTAAAAAATTCTTAACTAAAAAAATTTGAGTAATATAAAATTTTCAGGTCTCAAAGGCCAAGCGCTTGTAATAGAGGATAAAGATATTCCAAGCATGAAAGAATTTCAGGATGTTATCCCAGATCACTACTTTAGGTGCAATACCAAAATTTCTTTAAGGTATCTTTTACAATCAGCTCTAATTCAATCATTAGTAGTTGCGATAGGATTATCTATTCCATTTACCCCAACAATGATCCCAATTTGGATTATTTACGCATTACTATCAGGTACCACTGCAATGGGATTCTGGGTAATTGCACATGAATGTGGGCACGGAGCATTCTCTAAAAACAAGACACTGGAATCTATTACTGGTTATTTACTACATTCATTACTTCTAGTGCCTTATTTTTCTTGGCAGCGTTCTCATGCAGTTCATCATCGATTCACAAATAACATAACCAATGGAGAAACTCACGTTCCTTTAGTAATTAAAGGCAATGGAGTTACAGAAAAAGTTGGAGGAGAAAAAGAATTACACTTTTCAAATTCCTTAGGTAAGAAAAATTATGGAATTCTTCAACTTGTTTTACATCTAATATTTGGTTGGCCTGCTTATTTACTTACTGGAAGTACAGGAGGTGTTAAATATGGTACTTCAAATCATTTTTGGCCAATTAAACCATTTTCTGAAGCATTATGGCCATCAATATGGGCCAAGAAAGTATGGATATCAGATATTGGTGTGGGTTTGACATTAGTGGGCGTTGTTTATTTAGTTTTCAAGTATGGAGTATTTCCTGTAATTGCTCTCTATTTTGGTCCTTTATTAGTTGTTAATTGTTGGCTAGTCGTTTATACATGGCTTCATCATACAGATTCAGATGTACCTCATCTTTCAAATACGGAATTTTCCTTTATGAAAGGCGCATTTCTATCTATTGATAGGCCTTATGGTAGGTTCCTTAATTTTCTTCACCATAATATTGGTTCTAGCCACGTCGTTCATCATGTATGTCCAACGATCCCTCATTATCATGCAAAAAAGGCAACTGTTTTAATTAAAAAAGCCTTCAAAAAAGCATATCTTTTTAATCCTGATCCAATACACAAAGCTCTATGGAATATTTCTTGCAATTGCGTTGCTGTTGAGTCAGACATCAAGAGAGGAAGATATATATGGCAATCTTCATACAAAATGGAGGATTTAAAAAACAATAGGGAGCAATTATTTATCACATTAATTTACGCAAATCTGAAAAGAATATTAAAGAATTAGCGATAACAAATTTTTCATCTTAGAAATTAATCATAATTTTAATGATTCTATGAGTGGAGACAATTTGCATGGTAAGCAGCCTATTAAATTTTATTCGGAAAAAATAACACTTACAAAAGTTGAATTATTAGAAAGACAATTGAGTTTAGGCGAACAAATTTCAGATTTAGATCAAAAGCATAAAGAATGGAGTAAAAAACTATCAGGTTGATCATCTAATATGATGAATTTTAATATTTTATTGATATTTGTATTTGCCTTATCAAGAAACTTTTCTGTAAATTATTGAAAAATTATTTGCAGGCATCCTAATAATATCCTCTTGAGAAAAACCATTTTTCTTACTCTCATCACAAACTTCCTCAAGATTTTTAATACCCCAAAGATCATTTTGCATTCTTAATGAATTATCGAATAAATAATTACTTTCACTTGTATGCTTATTACAAATTTTAAATGGCCCATACAAAATTAAAAATTGCCCTTTATTGAGTAATTTTCCAGATTCTCTAAAGAGTGCTACTGTACAAGACCACTGTGCTACATGAATCATATTTATAGAGACTATTCCCTCCAGAGAATTAGCTAATCTCACTGGAATTTTCCAAGGAATTTTTTCTACATCAATCTCAAGAGGCTGGGGCATTTTCTTTGTTAGGTCTTCATACTCAATCCAAGAACTTATACTTTTTCTATGCAATAACTCTGGGTCACTTGTTTGCCAAATTATTCCAGGAAAGCGTTTTTGAAAAACTACTCCATGTTCACCACTGCCACTACCAATTTCTAATACTGAACCTTTTTTTATAATTCTGGATAGTACATTACCAATGCAGTCTCTATTTCTTTGAGTTGCCGAAAAAAAAAGTCTATTATCCAAAATTAAAAAAATTTGGGTGCTTAAGTAAAAATAATAAATCTAAAATCCTTTATTATTTAACCTTTCTTAATTTAGGTGTCTTGAAAAACATTATTTTAAGGCTAAAGAATAATATTGAAATTGTAAGAGCAGGCAAAATATAAAGTATTAAATCAGAACTAATTAGAGAAGGGATTTTACCAAAAATCAAATGCATGTAGTAAGTCGCTAATGACATAATCAAATATATATCTAACTTATTAATAGCAATTATTTGGATTCTAAAAACTATTTTTAGTCAAAAACTAAAAATTCTCAAAAATAGAGTCAGCCTGTATCCCTACTAGCTGACTCTAAAGATATATTAATTTAAATTACCTCTAAATGAGGGTGTACCTCAAAAACAAGGCAATAAGCTTATTTTTCTTCAAAAATTAAAAAATCAGAACAAAAATAAAAACGCCGATAAGGTATATTTCGACACAAATATGTAGCAGTTTTTAAATTTTACTGGAAATAATAAAGGAAAATATCTAATTATCTTTACATTATTAAATAAATATGTTATATTAGTTTACAAATTAAACAAAAAAAAATGACTCCAGAAGCAGAACGTTTTAACGGTTGGGCAGCAATGTTAGGTTTCGTTGCAGCAGTTGGTGCATACGTCACAACAGGTCAAATCATTCCAGGCTGGTTCTAATGAAAAATAACGAGCCAAAAATAGTTGAAAAAGAAAAAATCGTTGCTGAAAAGCTGAACGGAAGATTTGCAATGTTAGGTTTTGTTGCTCTTGTTGGAGCATATTTAACTACAGGTCAAATCATTCCTGGTTTTATCTAACTTAACCTTTATATCTTTTTATAGTCTAATTTTTAATAAAATTAGACTATTTTTTTTGGTTAATTTTAAAATCTTTCTTATCGGGAAAGACTCAAGCTGAGAAAAATTATAGGCAAAATATTGAAGTATTTAATTTTTCCAACTAGAAAGATAAAAATGAAAAAAGATTTATAAAGATACAAAAAAAATTGTTAATTTGATTATTTTTATTATTTTAAATTTAAATTTATTTGTCAATTGATGCTATTTTAATCAAAATAGTTCCAAGGCTAAATGAGAGTAAAACTTGAACCGGAGACAGCATTTATTGGGAAAAAATTTGCTTATCTATTCCTTGGTATAGTATTTAGCCTAAATGCAATAACTTTTGTTTGGTTTTTCTTTTTCTCAAATTTAAAATAAAAATAATGAACGCAAATAAGAGTCAATTGATTTTAAATTTCTTATTTAACAAACAATTGTTGTGGAGTTTTAAAAGAAAATTGTATATGGGTAAATGAAATACTAAAAAATTCCTGGAATAATCTGTCCTGTTGTTATATAAGCACCTAGTAGCGCAACGAATCCAATCATAGCCCATCTACCATTCACTTTTTCTGCGTTCTGAGGATAACCATCGTAAGATACTGTTTCATCAATATAGGGTCTAGTTTCTGATGGAAACATATTCTGCCTTCCACCTGATTCTGTTGTAACTCCTGACTTTGTCATTTAAAAAATGTAATTGTAAACTAAAGTAACACAAATATTAAATTATGTAAACCAAAAGTCTCTTATGGTTTATCCCTGAGTACTTAAAGGCCATTATGTGACATTTCTGTTAAAGAAAATTAACAGCAGGTAATTTAAAAAACTCTTTTTAATATCAAATTTGCAAAAATCATAATGATTGAGCATTTATACTCACACTAAGTAATTTTACTTAGTAGGATACAAATAGCATTTAGGAAGTGCTTAGCTGGTTAAAGTCAAAAAGTCTGAATTTAACCCGTTCGTCATGAGCTTGCCTGTGGGATACTTGCAAGCTCTTTCAATTTTTAAAGCCACTAAATAAACTAAAACATTAGATAAAAGTTTTCCAATAAGTCTAATAATTTATTAATTATGAAAATGTCAATAAACATATTTATTGCTAAATAAAAAATAGAGTTAAAAAACTTATGTCTTTAGATTTTGTTCTCATCCCTTCTTGCATTGTTATTATCCTTTTTCTTTTAAAGAGAGAAAATATTATCTACAAGAAAAATCAAAAGGCTAAGTAATTGCATTCTTTTTTACAAGAAGAATAACATAAAAGGATAAAAAAACTTTATTTTTAATTTGAAATTATAGATTTTTAGAAAAGCTAGGATAACATTTTTCTTAAAATTAATTTATCCCAATAAAGTTTTGAATTATTAATTTGATTTATTTTTTGTTGGCAGTGTACGCACTTACATTCATTCATAAAAGTTTTATTTTTCATTCCTAACCCTTTTTTTTTAAGAAACCAAATTTTTTACTTTACTGCAAGTAAAAACTAATTTTTTTTTAGAATTAGTAAATAAAAATTTTTTATTCATACAAATTTTATCTTGGTCTATACAACATTCATATTTTATAATTCGTTAAAAGACAGTACAAATTAAATAAATTTCTTTTGAAACTTTCAAATCAACAATTAATTAAAAAAACTTTCAATAAAATAATTACTCCTTGGTATTCAATACCTTTAATAGATAGGTGGTTATTAGGTCAAATCATACCTCCTATGATATTTGCAATTTCCGCATTTACTGTTATTTCATTATCTGTTGGGGTAATGTTCGATCTCATAAGAAAAATTGTTGAATTTGGTTTACCTCTATTTTTAGCTTTAAAAGTTCTTTTTTTTAGTTTGCCTAGCTTTTTAGTTTTGTCATTCCCAATGGCAGTTTTGCTTTCTACATTATTAGCCTATGGAAAATTATCAAGCAATTCAGAATTATTAGCTTTGAAATCTTTAGGGATTAAAACCTCCAGAATTATTTCTCCAGCCATTGCTCTTTCAATATTTATGACGGGTTTAACTTTCTATTTCAATGATAATTTAGTCCCTGCAAGTAATAAGTTGGCAGAGGTAACATTAAGAGCAGGAATTGGTAGTTCATTTAGTAGTGAAACAGGTAAAGATAACATTATGTTTTCTAGATATGGCTCTAGAATAGACCCATCGACTAATAAACCAACAAAACATAACAACTACCTAACCCATATATTCTACGCATCATGGTTTGAAAATAATATTATGGAGGGAGTTACTGTTTTAGATTTCTCGAGGGAAGATATACAACAAATCTTAAAAGCGGAAAGTGCAACATTTGATAAAAATAATTCTTCATGGAATTTTATAAATGGAAGTATGGTAACTATTGATCGAAATGGTCAAACTGGAAATATTCAATTTAAACGATATATATACCCATTTATAGAAGGACCATTGGAATTAGCACAAGTTCCGAGAGATGCGAATGAAATGACTTTAAAACAGGCTATAAAAGCAGAAAAAATTTATAAAAAAACTGGAAACTTAAAAGAATTAAGAAGAATTAAAGTCCGCATTCAAGAAAAATTCACTCTACCTTTTGCATGCTTGGTATTTGGTTTAATTGGAAGTAGTTTGGGATCTAAATCTAATTTAAGATCTTCAAAAAGTCAGGGATTTGGATTAAGCGTAATTCTTATATTAATTTATTATGTAATGTCATTTATATTTAGTTCATTTGGAGTGAAAGGCATTATTAATCCTATTTTGGCTGCATGGTTACCTGTCTTAATTTCTCTAGCAGGTGGAATTTATTTATTAAGAAAATCAAGTTCTTTTTAAGACTTTAATAAACGTTAATATGCGTATCAGTAATTAGAAAAATTTTTTTCTAGTATAAGATTCTTGGATCTCTATATCCCCTCTAGTTTTTGATAACCATACCAATCAGGAAATTGTTTTCTTCAATAAAATTATTAACTGGGGTTAATTCTATTTCCCACTTTCCTATCTTTTTTTATTAGTTTACAATCTTCACAACTCAATAAGATTTCTAGGGAAGCAATATCATCTTTATGTACCTTTTTACACCCAATAAGCCATTTAGATTTAGCTTTTTTTTTGCCTCTGATTTAGTTCTAGCAGTAACCAATCCAAACTCATTTTTTTCCTGCATAGAAGTTGGACTATAGCCTCCAATATTGACAAACCATATTTTTTTTTGCCTTATTTTTTACTAATTGCTTTTTATATATTTTATCCTTTTCAAAATTTATTAAATTAATTTTAAAGGCATCAATATTTTTAATTCTTTTATAGCTATCAATATGCAAACCTTTTGGAGATCCAAACCATTGTTTTTTAAAATATAGTATGTATCCTCAATTTTAGATCCAACAACCCATCTAACATCATGTAGTTCAATGTTAGCTTTTTTTGCACTTCCCCCAAGCACTACCAAATAAAAAAAATTTTTATTCTAATTTTTGCACTTTTAATAAATAAAGTTTATTACTTAGTCTTTAATTTAAATTATCAAGGTTTACCTTGCAGATTATTTTAATCAATTCAGAAATTGACTTAATTAAACCAACCTTTTTTCTTTGTTTTAACTTTTGGTGAAGTCTGAATCTTAGGCTCTTCGTCTACTCTACCTTTTATAATCATTAAAGGAACGATTGCCCATAGAGCTAAAAATAAAATCCAGAAAAGGTAAATGTTCATAATATTAAAAATCAATAAACTAATACTAAAATTACTTAAATACGATTCGTGAATTTCTTTGTAAAGTTCTAACTCAGATGTATAATCAAAAATTTATTTTTATTTAAAGCTGAACAGAATACCTTAATTTTAAACAGATAAAGAATTTATCTTGAAAAATTTTAAAAATAAAAATTAGAAAATACTTATCAGGCAACTAAAAAATAATCGTACTCAACAAAACCACTGCTTTGCCTCAATGATGTGTAGAGTGCTAACCTATAATGACAAGATAAAGATTTTTTCGTGAATATATTAAATCAACCTAATTTTTATCTACAATTTATTTAGCAAATTAAATACTATTGAAAAATTGTGATTTATGTCATAAGCCAGATAAAATTCATTACAGAGTTAAATCCATAATTCATAAAGACTGGATTTTTTGTTGTAAAGAATGTTGGAATGAAATTTCTAAACATAATTATTATTCCTACGGTGGCACAAGAAAGTCAGCATAACTAATTCCCACAAACTTATATGAAAATAATCAAAAAATTAGAAGCTTAAAAATCTTAAAAATTATTTTAAATAAGAACTTAACAATTAATGATGATTTATAAACATATTTTATGAAATCTACCAACAAAAATATCTTTCTTTTTTTTATTTGATTAATCTTTTTAATGTACTTTTTCTAATAGAGTCATATCTTATTTTGCTAAACCAAACTTTGTAGTTTAGACGAATGGTTTGATAATGATTTTAAAAAAACTAAACTTAATGTAAAAAATAAAAACATAACAAATATTTCAAACATACATGAATTTTTTTATGAACATTCGAATTACAAAGTTGGGGCCTCAGAAAATAACTTGCAAATAGATATTAATGAAATTAGGGAAGAACAATTTAATAATTATTATTTTGAAAACAATTCTGAAAAATATGATTCATTATCAAATAAAAAATTTCTGACCTTTGTCAAAATTACTAAAAACAAATTTAAATTTAATATCAAAAAGAAAATAATTTATTCCTTATCACTTTTTGGATTTGTAATTATTTTAGGATTAATA
>QCCL01000002.1 GCA_003281255.1 Prochlorococcus sp. AG-347-L02 | reverse complement strand
AGAATGTGGTCAATTTTTTCTTATATATTGCTGAAGAAGTAAGACAGATAATGAGTAGTATTGGAGTCTCTAATATGGAAGAGCTGATTGGTAATCAAGAATTTCTTTCTGCAAGAAATACCGATCTTCCAAAAACTTCTAATATTGATCTTTCTTCCTTAGTAAATGAACACTCAACCACTGATAGATCATGGTTAAAACATTCAAAGACAGCCCATAGTAATGGTTCTGTATTAGAAGACGAGTTTTTGTCTGATACTGAATTTATAGATTCAATTAAAAATCACGAAATATTAACCAAAGAAATTAAGATAAAAAATACAGATAGAAGTGTTTGTGCGAAAATATCAGGCGAAATCGCAGAACTTCACGGCAATACTGGCTTCAATGGCGAAATCAACTTAAATTTCAAAGGATATGCAGGACAAAGCTTTGGTGCCTTTTTATTAAAGGGAATGAATGTTCAATTAATCGGAGAAGCTAATGATTATGTTTGTAAAGGAATGAATGGAGGAATACTCACAATAATTCCACCAAAAATAGATAAAACTTCCTCTGAACAGGTTATTTTAGGAAATACCTGTCTTTATGGAGCAACAGGTGGGAAATTATTTGCATTAGGAAAATCGGGCGAAAGATTTGCAGTAAGAAATAGTGGTGCCATAGCGGTAACAGAAGGAGCAGGTGATCATTGTTGTGAATACATGACTGGTGGGAAAGTAGTTATTCTAGGTTCCACAGGAAGAAATATTGGTGCGGGAATGACTGGTGGAATAGCTTTTATAATCGATGAGAATAATGATTTGAGTAATAAAGTTAATAAAGAAATAGTTAGCATTCATAAAATAACTACATCAAAGCAGGAAAATATCTTATTGGAAATTATTAGAGAATATCGAGCAAAAACAAATAGCTTAAAGGCCGCCAAAATAATTGAAAATTGGTCTAAATATAAAAGTACTTTCAAATTAATTGTTCCCCCAAGCGAAGAAGAAATGCTTGGCATAAAGAAAATGTAAATGCCTTTCTTTGTAAAAACTGAAATTATAAAAAAAGAATACTTAATTAATCATGATTTAAAACAAAAAATAATTAACGAACATATTGATTGGATAAAAAAATTAAAAAAAGAGGGAATTAATATAAAAAGTGGTTTTTTAGTAGATGAGTTAAAGAGGCCAGGTGACGGTGGATTACTCATTATTGAGATTAATAATTATAAAAATGCACTAAAAATAATTAAGAATGATCCAATGATTAAAAATGATCTAGTTGTATGGAAATTAAATGAGTGGGTAGATTCAAATAGATGCAAATGACTATCTTGGATACTTTTTCATAAGTTTTTGAATATCTTCAGCATGGTAACTGCTACGAGTTAAAGGAGAACTAACTACTTGCATAAAGTCCAAATCTTTTTCCCCGAAAACTTTATAGAAATTAAATTTTGAGGGACTCACAAATCTTTGAACAGGTAAATGATTAGGGCCAGGAGATAAGTATTGGCCAATTGTAACAATATCAACGAAATTACTTTTTAAATCCTTAAGAAGACTTAAGACCTCCTCATCTTTCTCCCCTAAACCAAGCATAAAGCCTGACTTTGTATAAACTTTGGGAGAATATTCTCTGGTCCTTTTAAGCAACTCAAGAGTTCTCTCATAGTTACCCTGAGGTCTTACTTTTTTATATAGCGAAGACACAGTCTCAATATTATGGTTTAAAACATTTGGATTTGAATCAAGAACTTTTTCAAGCGCTTTCCAGTTACCACAAAGATCAGGTATTAAAAGCTCAATAGTAGTTTCAGGAGATTTTTTTCTTACTTTACAAACACATTCAAAAAATTGAGATGCTCCACCATCCTCAAGATCATCTCTGTTAACTGAGGTTATTACAACATGTTTAAGTTGCATTCTAAAAACAGCTTCGGCTAAACGATATGGTTCTGTTGGATCTAATTCTCTTTTAGATCTATCAAAATCAATATCGCAATATGGACATGCCCTAGTACAGCCAGGACCCATTATGAGGAAAGTAGCAGTTCCACTCGCAAAACATTCACCAATATTTGGACAACTTGCCTCCTGACATACAGTATTGAGATTTAAATCATTTAATAAATTTGCAGTATTCCCAATTCTCTCAACTTGCGGAGCTTTTACTCTTAACCAATCAGGTTTTGAAATTAAACTATTGGAGTTATTAGTCAATTTAATTTATTCTTGCCTGTATTCTTATTTTACTAAAAACATTTTGAATTAACTATTAATAATTTCAAAAATGAAGACTACTCAAATGAGGTCAAAAATATAAATGAATTTAATTAATGCAGCGATAATTTGAAAGATCCTTATTCATATTAATAGTTGAATCATATTTTTGTTCTATCAACTAAAACTAGAACAGATTTTAGAACGTTATTTTTAGTACAGTAATTAGAATTTTCTAAGTAAACAGTAGACTCATACTTTATGGGTATGATTTAATTTAAGTGTACTAAAAAGTGTTTTTTTTATTTATTTATTGATACAGTAAAAAATATATGTACTAAAACATTGACTTTTAAATTTAAAAGAAAACATCTTTTACTATCTGAAAAAAATAAAAACTCTAAAGCAATAGGTTACGCTAGAGCTACTAATAATGAATATGAATATTTAGAAGAGCAAATAAAATTTTTAAAGGCAGAGGGTTGCAGTTTAGTTTTCTCTGAATTGATAAGTTTAGATGAAGAAATTAAACCCCAACTCAATAAAGCTATAAATTGCTTATCTAAAGGCGATCAATTAATAATAACTCAGCTTGATCGTGCATTTAAAAATAAAAAAGAATGTTTGAGGACAATAAATAAACTTATTAATAAGGATATTAAATTGAGAACTTTGACTGGTTTTTTTGTAACTCATGAATCGTCTATAGCAAATTCTTCAATTTTTAAGATTTTATATGAATTAGATACTTTAGAGGACAAAAGTTTAGGTGAAAGAAAAAAAGAACAACTATTACGAAGAAAATTATCTGGAAATAATCTCGGAGGAAGGCCCAAAATAAGTCCTTTAAAAGAATCTTTAGTAATCAGATTACGTAATGAAGGATATTCATATCGATCAATCAGAACACAAACGGGAATTGCATTGTCAACAATAAGAAGGATTATTTTAGAAGGAGAATTAATAAAATGAGGAAAAAAGAAATCGAATATTTAATTAAAGAAAATATTAAAGATACTGCATTGCGTATTTATGAATTAGATAGTGAAGATAGAAAAAGCTTGTTAGCAGAATATAGAGAATGGATTATGAATGATTTAGATTCTGAAGAGGTAATGATGTTACCTTATGAAGCTTATACTGATAAATTAGACTCTAATTACTTAGACGATTTACCTTAGTCCTTAATACTATATCTCTTATTAAATTCATAAACTTCTTTGGCTATTAATGGTAACAAGGAAGTATCTTTAGAATATTTTTCTCCATTACAAAAAACAACTAATAAAGTATGTAAAGATTGACTACTAGTCCACCAAGCTGAATCATGTCTAACTTCAGACATTAAACCTGCTTTACTCCAAAGATTAGTACCTTCTGGTAATCCTTCACCCAAAAAACCATCAATTTGATTAAAAGAATCGTTTTTAAGAACAACTTTATTTAAATTTCTTTTTAAAAAACTTCGTAAATTTAAATCATTTTTTTGATAATCAATATGAATCATAATTTCCTCCAAAACCCTTGCAGCTGAATCAGAATTCATAGCGTTTCTATTTTTATTTTCATGTCCATAAAATTCTTTTTCACGACCAAATGGTCCATCATCCCAAGTTTTCTGACAGCAATTTATACCACTCAATTCCTCCCAATGTAAATCATTTAGCCAATCGTTTATTATACTTCTTTGATATTTCCAATTTTCCCATAATTCCCCTTCAATACAAGGTCCACTTGTAGTTCCAGTAAGTAAATCAATTAAGAAGCTTGTTGCATTATTACTTGAAAAAGACAACATTTTCTTTACAGCGTCAACAAGTTCATCTGATAATAATAAATTTCCTTTTTTAATCCAATAAAATGCAGCAAGGGCATAAACCAACTTGACTATGCTGGCAGGGTAAACCATTTTTTTATTATTAATACCAGTTCCAAAACCTTTAAATACTCTTTTATTTTCACTTTTATAATTAATCCAAGTTATCGAAATATCTTCTCTTGAAAAATCTTTATTATAAGAGCATGCTCTTCCTAAAATATTATTTAAGGCTAGACCCATTTCTTTACTTAAATAGTAAAAGGACATTGTATGGAAAGTTATAAAAATCCTATCTCACTATTTAAACAAACTAATTTTTCAAAAACTATTTGGTGGAAATTAAAAGTTAATATTTCTGGATATCAAAATGAAAAAGAAGATAAATTAGTTACTGAAGTATTTCAAAATAGAATTTTTAGGCTTATTTATCCAAATATTTATCAAAAAAACCATAAATTCTCTAGAATCCTAATTCAACTATATGAAGATGGTTACGTCTGTTGGATAAATTTAGATGGATTAATTATTGAGAAATACGAATTAGGAAAACCTGAGAATTCAAAAAAAGAATACTTCCTCATAAAGGACAAAATCAACTCTATTTTAAAATGGATCAAAGATCAATCTGAGTTAAATAATGAATATCTTTGGGGAGGTACATTAGGACCCAATTTTGATTGTTCTGGATTAATTCAGACTGCTTTTTTAAAGCATCAAATTCATATACCTCGAGATTCTTTTCAAATAAAAAGTTTTTGTAAACATCTTTTTTATTACAAAGAATCATATGCGGCTCTACGACCTGGCGATCTTTTATTTTTTGGAAATAAAGAAAAATGTGATCATATTGGAATCTATAAGGGAGACGGATTGTATTACCATAGCTCTGGAAAGGATTTTGGCAGAAATGGAATAGGATTAGATACTCTAAAAAAGTCTAATAACAAAATCTCACATCATTATAAATCTAAACTAATTTCTGCAGGAAGAGTAGTTAGAAATTATAGATGGGACAGAACTATACGTTAATTAATAGAACTAACTTATTAATTTTAAATTAAATTTAAATATTACTTATTCTTTTATTAAGGAATTAAGAATTAACCAGCAGTCCAAATATTTTTAATAATTGGCATTATGGTATCTAAGTGTAATGTCCCAACAAGTAACCAAGCAAAAACAGCTCCCCCACAGCCTCCTAACCAAAATCCACTTGTAAAGTCAGCCCAACCAGCTCTTGTAAATAAGTCCTTTGGCGGATTATTAACAGTAGCATCTGGAGGTTGAACATTAGGTGCTTTACCAGGTGCATTGTATAGAACAAAAAGTGCTGTCAAAATATGAACAGCTCCAATAGTAGCGAGAAGTCCAGCTGTTAGAGCAAATTCAGAATTTCTTAATGGGCCAGTCATAGTAAAAGGTCCATATAGAAGATATCCAAAAGCTGCTCCAGTTTCTAAACCTCTAAAATTAGGGGAAATACCTTCTCTATAAAAAGGTAAATTATTTATGAAGGCTTTTGTAAAATAACCACTATTAACTGGAGTAGCTAAATTACCAACACAAGGATCAGCAACTGCTTTTACTGCCCATTGTTCTGCTAC
The DNA here is from genome assembly GCA_003281255.1 of Prochlorococcus sp. AG-347-L02. GTDB lineage: Bacteria > Cyanobacteriota > Cyanobacteriia > PCC-6307 > Cyanobiaceae > Prochlorococcus_A. Next base: position 154,287 of record QCCL01000002.1, on the reverse strand, counting down.
GCCAATATCATTTGGTTGTACAGAAGTATCTATGTATTTCTCATCAAACTTAATAGAACTTGTTGATTCTGAGAAAGATTTTTGAAAGTCGCTCATTTTTTTAATAGTTTAGTGTTTGATAATTTATTCAGTTGCTGTAATTAATCTTCCAATCAATACGATAAAAACAGCAGGCATTGCTATACCAATTAATGGAACAAAAATTGAGGGTAAAAGACTTGGTAAATCAGATGGCATAGTTCTTTAAACATCTTTAAGTACTTTAGTATTTATCTTCGAAATAGTGTTAATTTTTTTACTGGATGATATAAAAATTATTAACTTTTTACATGATAAATTTTTTCGCAATTGTGCTTATTATTTTTATAGGAATATTACTCCTAGTTTTGAAAAAAAGAAGCTTTAAAAAGTTTATAAATAAAAGCAATTTATACCATATTAAATTAAACGAAAATAATAAATTTTGATCTAATAAAAATAGTTTTTTATACAATCATGAAGAATAAAAGCGCTCAGTATTTTATAAAAATTCCCAAAGAAATAAAATGTTTAGTCTTTTTCATGGTAATAAAGAAAATAAATTAAAGGCATTAAAAATTGCAAAAGAGAATTAGCTGAAAAATCAACATTACCAATTTTACGAAAAAGCTTAAGGGTATTTCTCCTGAAGTGGTTGAAATTTCAGCTTTATTAATAAGAAAGTTCAAGTAAACAATCAAATTTGATTAGTACTGCTTATTGACCTAATTCTGTAAATTGGACGACTTTGACTTTCATGATATGTCCTAATTAAAAGTTCGCTCAATAATCCAAAGCTAAATAATTGAACACCAGCAATTCCTAATATTAATGCAAACATTAGCAACGGACGATTTCCAATATTCTCACCCATTATTTTTAAAACCATCAAATAAGAACTCATCGTAAGGCTAATGAAAATACTTATAATTCCAACAAAACCAAATCCATACATTGGTCTTGTTAAAAATTTAGTCATAAACCAAACAGTTAGTAAATCCATTAAAACTCTAAAAGTTCTATCAATTCCATATTTACTAGATCCGTATTGCCTGCTTCTATGATTTACTTTAACTTCTTTAATTCTTGCACCTTCAATATTTGCTAAAACGGGTAGAAACCTGTGAAGTTCACCATATAATTTAATATCATCTATTATTTCTTTCTTAAAAGCTTTTAATGAGCATCCATAATCATGCAACTTCAAACCTGTTACGTGAGCTATTAATTTATTCGCTATTTTTGATGGTATCTTTCTATTAATTAATTTATCTTTTCTATCAAACCTCCACCCACAAATCAAATCATAACCATCATTAATTTCTGAAATTAATGTAGGAATATCATTTGGATCATTCTGTAAATCACCATCCAAAGTAATGATAATATCACCTTTAGAATTATCAAAGCCAGCTGACATTGCTGCAGTTTGTCCATAATTTTTGCGAAGGGAAATTACCAACAATTCTTTAATTTTGAAAGTTAGTTCTTTCAATACTTGATAAGTATTATCTTTTGAACCATCATTGACAACGATCAATTCAAAATTAAATTGATGAAATGACATTACATTTATAACTTCATCCAATAAAAAACCAATACTCTCTCCTTCGTTGTAAACAGGGATAATAATAGAAATTAATTGTTTTATATCTGACATTTATATTTGATAATGTTTATATAATTTTAACTTAATTTAGAACATTAAAATTAAACAAAAAAAATCACCACAAATGTGGTGATTTAAATTATTTAAAGAAAATTTAACCAAACTTACCTGAAGTTGATGCAATAACAAATGCACCGAATGTAAGAATGTTTCCAATCGTGAAATGTGCCAGTCCAACTAATCTAGCTTGAACAATTGAGAGTGCAACTGGTTTGTCTCTCCAGCCAACAAGATTAGCTATTGGAGTACGCTGATGTGCCCAAACTAATGTTTCAATTAATTCTTGCCAGTAACCACGCCATGATATTAGGAACATGAAACCAGTAGCCCAAACTAAGTGACCGAATAGGAACATCCAAGCCCAAGGAGATAAAGAGTTTACTCCGAATGGATTATATCCATTTATGAGTTGAGCAGAGTTTAACCAGAGATAATCTCTGAACCAGCCCATTAGATAAGTTCCTGATTCATTAAATTGAGCTACATTACCTTGCCATATTGCTAGGTGTTTCCAATGCCAGTAGAAAGTTACCCATGCTAGTAAATTCAATGCCCAGAACATAGCTAAGTACATAGCGTCCCAAGATGAACTATCACAAGTACCTCCACGTCCAGGTCCATCGCAAGGGAATGCATAACCTAAATCTTTCTTATCAGGAATTAATTTTGTTCCTCTAGCATCAAGTGCACCTTTGATAAGGATTAAAGCGGTTGTATGAAGACCTAAAGCGATAGCATGATGAACTAGGAAATCTGCAGGGCCAATAGGTAAGAAAGCACTTAGTGCATCTTGTCTATTGATCAGATCCATCCAGTAATGATTACCTGGCAATGAATTAGCAGCGAGACTTGCTGAACTTGTAGGATCAGATAATAGAGCGTTAAAGCCGTACATCATCTTACCTTGAGCAGCTTGAACAAATTGAGCAAATACTGGCTCTATTAGAATTTGCTTTTCAGGATTACCAAAAGCTACAACAACATCGTTATGAACATAAATTCCTAGAGTATGGAATCCAAGCAACATTGTTACCCAACTAAGGTGACTTATCAAAGCTTCCTTTGTTCCAAGAACTCTTGCTAATACATTGTCTTTATTTAATTCTGGATCGTAATCTCTTACAAAGAAAATGGCTCCATGTGCAAATGCACCAACCATCAAGAACATTGCTATGTACTGATGATGACTATATAAAGCAGATTGTGTTGTGTAGTCCCTGGCAATAAAAGCGTAAGAAGGAAGTGCACCCATATGTTGCGCTACAAGAGAAGTTGCTACACCAAGTGATGCTAATGCTAGTCCAAGTTGGAAATGTAATGAATTATTTACAGTTTCATATATTCCATCATGGTTAATTCCGAAACTACCTTTATGAGGATCATTAGGGTGTCTTGTATTATGAGCTTCTGTAATCTCTTTGAGGCTATGACCAATACCAAAAGTATTTCTATACATATGACCCGCAATTACAAATACTGTTCCAATCGCAATATGGTGATGCGCAATATCGGTAAGCCATAATGCTTCACTTTGAGGATGAAGACCACCTAAGAAAGTAAAGATTGCTGTTCCAGCTCCTTCAGCTGTTCCAAATACTTGATCTAGAGAATCAGGATTTTGAGCATAAGCTCCCCAGTTTAAAGTAAAGAAAGGAGCTAATCCTGCAGGGTGTGGAAGCACTGTTAACCAGTTATCCCAACCGACATGCTGTCCTCTTGACTCGGGTATAGCAACATGAACCAAATGGCCTGTCCAAGCAATACTACTAAATCCAAATAAGACAGCTAAATGATGATTTAATCTTGACTCTGCATTTTTAAACCAAGCTAGAGAAGGTCTGAATTTTGGTTGTAAATGTAACCAACCTGCAAATAGAGTCCAACAAGCCAAAATACTCATAAATATTGAAGCTTGGAAGAGTTGCTCATTAGTTCTCATGCCAATTGTGTACCACCAATGGTAGAGACCTGAGTAAGCTATGTTTACTGGACCGCTAGCGCCAGCTTGTGTCATTGCTTCTGTAATACCAGATCCAAAGTGAGGATCCCAAATAGCATGAGCAATAGGACGAACGTGAGTTGGATCAAGTACAAATTGCTCGAAGTTACCTTGCCAAGCAATATGAAATAAGTTACCAGCTACCCAGAGGGCGATTATTGCTAGATGACCAAAATGTGTAGAGAAAAGCTTCTGATAAAGCTTTTCTTCGGTCATACCATCATGACTTTCAAAGTCGTGAGCGGTAGCTATCCCGTACCATATTCGTCGAGTTGTTGGGTCCTGAGCTAGACCCTGGTTAAATGATGGAAATTTTGTTGCCATTGAATTAAAAAGGTGAAGTTCAGGTAATTAGCCCAGGCCGAAAAGGCGAGCATGGAAGAAAGCCCATGTGGTAGCAATACCACCGACAAGGAAGTGTGTTACACCTACTGCTCTACCCTGAGTGATAGATAAAGCTCTTGGTTGAATGGTTGGAGCAACTTTAAGTTTGTTATGTGCCCAAACAATTGATTCGAATAATTCTTGCCAATATCCACGTCCACTGAAGAGGAACATTAAGCTAAATGCCCAAATGAAGTGAGCTCCTAAGAACATCAAACCATACATGCTTATGGATTGACCATAACTTGTTAATACTTGAGAAGCTTGCGCCCAAAGGAAATCTCTTAACCAACCATTAATAGTAATGGAGCTTTGTGCGAAATTACCTCCAGTAAGTCCCCAAACATCACTCTGCATTTTCCAAGAGAAGTGGAAAATAACTATTGATAAACAGTTATACATCCAGAAGAGGGCCAAGAACACGTGATCCCATGAAGAAACTTGACATGTACCACCTCTTCCTGGACCATCACAAGGGAATCTAAATCCTAAAGAAGCTTTGTCAGGGATCAACCTAGAACTTCTTGCATAAAGTACCCCTTTGAGAAGTATCAATACAGTCACGTGGATTTGGAAAGCATGAATATGATGAATCATTAAATCAGCTGTACCTAAGGGAATTGGAGCTATTGCAACCTTTCCACCAACTTCTACTAAACTTCCATTAAAAACTTCACTTATAGCTTTGTGAGGTAAAGCTTCTGCAGTACCTGCTAAAAGCGAAGTTCCAACGGCAGATGCTTGGATACTCTGTACCCATTGTGCAAAAATTGGTTGAAGTTGGATTGCAGAATCACTAAACATGTCTTGGGGTCTACCCAAAGCTCTCATAGTATCGTTGTGAATATAAAGCCCAAAACTATGGAATCCTAACCACATGCATACCCAGTTTAAGTGACTGATTAGAGCGTCTCTTGCCTTGAGAATTCTGTCTAAAACATTATCAATATGTTTTGCTGGATCATAATCTCTAACCATTGCAATTCCAGCATGCGCCCCTGCTCCAACTATGAACAATCCACCTATCCACATGTGATGGGTAAATAATCCAAGAACTGTCATGTAATCAGTAGCTATATATGGATATGGAGGCATAGCATACATGTGATGAGATACAAGTATGCTTATTGATCCAAGCATTGCTAGGTTTACAGCTAGCTGGGCATGTCTACTTTCAGCCATGAACTCAAAAAGACCTTGATGACCTTTAGGAGCAGGGAATAATATTGGGTCTCCTTGTTGTGAATCTAATATTTCTTTCATACTATGACCAATACCGTAATTGGTTCTATACATATGACCACCAATAATTGCAATTACACCAAAAGCTAAATGATGATGTGAAACATCAGTCATCCATAAGCTTCCTGTCACAGGGTTAAGACCACCTTTGAAAGTAAGGAAGTCTGAGAAAGCTAACCAGTTTAGACTGAAGAAATTACCTGTGCCACTTGCTAATCCTGGAAAAATTTGACCGATAATTTGTGGATCACAGAGTTGATGCGGCATAGGCATATCTGAAATAGTTGCTATTTCTTTACCATTAATTAGTAGCGGAGTGCCTGCATCGATTGCATCTAAGAGCGCTGCAGTAGGAGCTCCGATATGAATACAATGACCAGCCCATGCTAATGATCCAAGTCCTACTAGACCAGCTATATGGTGGTTGAGCATAGACTCGATATCTTGGAACCACTCCATTTTTGGAGCTGCTTTGTGATAATGAAAAATTCCAGCATGAAGCATAAGTGCGGCCATTACTACAGCACCTATTGCCAAAGCCATAAGTTCACTTTCATTAGTTATTCCCCATGCTCGCCACATGTGGAATATTCCTGAACTGATTTGAATTCCGTTGTAATTAGCACCAAGATCAGCATTGAGCATTTCTTGACCAACAATTGCCCAAACTTGCTGAGCTCCTGGTTTTACATGCGTTGGATCAGCTAACCAACCTGAGTAATTAGAAAATCTTGCTCCATGGAAAAATGCAGCACTCATCCATATAAAAATGACTGCAAGATGTCCAAAATGAGCTGAAAAGATTTTTCTTGTTGCTTCTTCTGCATCGCCTGTATGCACATCAAAATCATGTGCGTCAGCATGCAAATTCCAGATCCAAGTTGTAGTTTTTGGACCTTTAGATAATTTACTTGACCAGAAACCTGGCTTATCTAATTTGGCAAAATCAATAGGTCTTGGATCGGCCTTAACAGGATCCTCCAAAACTTTTTTGTTTTTTTCTCCACTTTCTGGTGGGCTGATGGTCATCTAGCACCTCGAAAATAATTGACATTAAAGCCGATTGATCTGATCTTGAACTTATTTCTAATGATAATGTTCAAGAAACAAATCCTTCTGGACTTTAAATAGTTCGTTTCAAAAATAATAAGGCAAAGATTCTTTCGTTATGCATTAACGTAACAAATGTTCTAATGATTGTTACTATATGAATATTTTGTTAAATTCTAGTCTACGACATAATTATGAGTATTTTTACCCAAATTTTATATTAATTTCTTAAATTTTTTTTTATATTTCAAAGAAAATTTTTTTAATCAAGCGACAGGATATAATTTCAACGTAACTATCAATAGTTTCTGATTTGAAAGGAATTGCTATAGGTCTATCTAATAATTCAAAAGAAATTTTAAAAAGGCTTAAAAAAACCGAATTTGTCAAAGATATATATATTGCAGGTTCTTCAAAAGATGATGGAGAGGAAAATGAACTTATACAAGTACAAAAACCTAGAGAAATTTTACTTAAAAAATGGCCGGAGATAGATTTAATAATTTTTATAGGCTCCATTGCTGCATCAATACGCATAATAAGTTCTTTTTTAACCTCTAAAGATCAAGATCCCGGTGTAATAGTTATAGATAACAAATGTTCCAAGATAGTCCCTTTAATTGGCTTACATCAGTCAAATACGCAAAATATTGCATGTCAAATTGCTAATTTACTTGGTGGCGAAATAATAGAAACTAATAATTCCAATGATCAAAGCTTCTTAAATCTTGATGCATTTGGGAATCAATGGGGTTGGGAAAGATCAGGCAATATAAAGGATTGGTCAAAACTAGTAATTAAACAAGCTAAGAATGAAAAAATATTTTGCAAACAATTATCTGGTAATAGATTATGGAAAAATTCAGAATCAGGGGAGATTATTAATCAAATTAACGAAAAAGAAATTGAAAAACCAGATTCAACATTTCATGTGAGTATATTTGAAAATCATGAAACAACTTGGCACCCGCCCGTATTATGGATTGGCATTGGATGTGAAAGAAATACAAGCAAAGAATTAATAGCAAATTCTTTAAATAATTTACTTGAGTCGAGAAAATTTTCCGAGTATTCTATTGCGGGACTTGCAACAGTTGATATTAAAGAAGATGAGAAAGGAATTTTAGAACTTGCTAAAGAAAAAAACTTGCCTATAAAGTTTTTTAGTAAAGAAGATCTTTCAACAGTAATTGTTCCAAATCCCTCAATTGTTGTAGACAAAGAAATTGGCACACCTTCCGTAGCAGAAGCCGCTTGCTTACTAGCAGCAGGAGAAGAATCAAAATTATTAGAAGAAAAAAGAATTTTTAAAAATCAATTTGGGGCAGTAACTCTCGCTGTAGCAGAATCAAAAAATCAATATAATCCAATTCATGGCGAAATACATATTATTGGAAGTGGGCCTGGTGATATCTCCTTCCTAACCAATAATGCAAAAAAAGCACTTTCAAGATGTACTGTTTGGATTGGATACAAAATGTATTTAGAATTAATTAAGCCCTTAAAAAGGAGTGACCAAGTTTTAATTGAAAGTAACCTTACGGAAGAAAAAGATAGATGCCTTAAAGCAATTAAACTAGCCGAGGAAGGAATAAAAGTGGCTTTAATTTCGTCAGGTGAATCTGGATTTTATGGCATGGCTGGTTTACTTTTAGAATTACTTCAAAAAATCAAAAAAGAATATAGACCTTACTTTGAAGTACATCCAGGCATAAGTAGTGTTCAATTAGCTGCTGCGATTAGTGGGGCACCACTAATGAATGACTTTTGTTTAATAAGCTTAAGCGATAAATTAACTCCATGGTCTCTAATAGAAAAAAGAATTGAAGGAGCTCTTGTGGGTGACTTTGTAATAGCTTTATTTAATCCTCAATCCATTGAGAGAAATTGGCAACTAAAAAGTATAATCGATATATGTTTACAATATAGGCTTGGAGATACTCCAGTTTTAATAGCTAGGCAAGTAGGAAGAGAAAATCAATCCAAAAAATTTTTTACTTTAAACAGAATTCCTTTTAAAGAGATTGATATGTTATCAATCATTATTGTTGGCAATTCTCAAACAACCTTAGTTGATGAAATATTTCTCACTCCCAGAGGATATTTGCAAAACTAAGTTTAGATAATGAATAAATAATCTATGGAATTTTTTTCTTTGCTTTTTTTTAATAAGAATACTAATCTTCTATAAAGGATTAAGAAAATACATTGAAAAATATTGGTTTAATTTTATTTGACATAGATGGTGTAATACGCAGCGTAGAAAATAGTTACAGACTTTCATTAAAAAAAACAGTGTGCAAATTTTCTGGATGGGAGCCAAGTTATATGGATATTGATAATGCCAAAAATGAAGGGATCTGGAATAATGACTGGGATTTAAGTTTAGAATTTATAAAAAGATTTAAAAAAAAAGGGAACTTAAACCTTGATATCCCAACAAGAGAGGAGATAGTTAAATGTTTTGAAGAATTTTACTTTGGAGGAGATCCAAATAAAGATAGCAAATATTGGTCTGGATTTATAAAAAATGAGGAGTTATTAGTTGATAAAAAGTTTTTTGATTTATTAAAAAGCAATGGAATAATTTGGGGTTTTGTGAGTGGTGCAGAGTATGCCTCTGCAAAATTTGTTTTAGAAAAAAGACTTGGACTAAAATCACCTCCATTAATATCAATGGGAGATGCGCCCGACAAGCCTGATCCAAAGGGCTTTATTAACTTATCCGAAAAACTTCTTGGAGTTAAACTTGGCGCATCAAATATTCCAATCGGATATGTAGGAGATACTATTGCAGACATAAATACAGTTATGAACGCTAAAAAGGAAATCCCATCTCAGAAATTTGTAAGTATTGGAATTGCTCCTCCTCATTTACATTTAAAATCTCGATTAAATGAACGTAATTCATACGAAAAAAGTCTAAAGGATGCAGGTGCTGACTTGATTTTAAATTCTATTAATGACCTAAATCTATTAATTTTGCCCTATTTTAAAAAAATATAAATTAAAAGATATTTATTGATTTAGTATGGCGCAGGAGCCACTAGAAAGAGAACCTATACGAACTCCACTGAACTTATACGAACAAATATTTAAGAGATGGACGTAAATTACCCACCAATTTACCCACACAATCTTATGGAAGGTCATCTCTGAAATAAATCTCTTCATGCATAGTATTTGAATTTTTTTACGCGAGGTTTAAACGATTTAAATCAAAATATAAAGACATTGCTTTTTCTTTCAATCCTTTATCAATGTTGCATGGAATATCTTTTTTTGATTCTCTAAATTCAAAATCATAAGGTTTATCTAAGTTTACTAATTTTTGAATTTGGAACCAATAATTCCTGTTTAAACAGAGTTTTTCATAAGAAATGAAATGAAAATTATTCTTATTTCTTAAAGATTGAAAGGCATTAAAGTAAGTAAGGTACCATTGTTCAATCCAATGGTTGATTTCTAAATCATTTTGAAAATTTAGATTTTGATTGTAGATAGGAATGTAATTAGGACCAAATTCTGTATGTCCAATCCATTTCATATATTTTGATATAAACTTATCATTTTTAGCATCATTAATAAATTTTTTATGCTGAGTCAGTAAAGAATATGCATGCTGTATTGGTTCTCTAAAAGGAATAAGTATCTTTGAGTGATTGAAAATTTTTGAAATTAGTTCAACTCTTTTTATGTTTTGATTATTTTTACTAAGGTATCTCTCTTTTTTATACTTGTAGAGAATATTTCCTATATAGACTCTAAACTTATCTTCTAATTCCTCACACTCTTCATCGGAAAACGTTTTCCAAAATACCTCCTCAAATGCTTCTGGTGAATCTGTCGAGACTTTAATTCCATCTCCATGTGCTCTTTCTTTTAATTCAGTATTTCCTCTTTTGATAGAAATTTTAGACCAAAGATTGGGAGCGAGGACAAATGGCATATCAGCATAAGTTAGAGATGCAAAATTATTTGACTCATAAAGTGCATTCAACAATATTGTTGTTCCTGCGCGAGCAAGTCCTGTAATAAAAATATTATTTTCACTTACACTCGAGGAAGGTATATTTGGACTTTCAAAATCAAAAGTTACTTCGCGCATAAATTGCCATGAAAGAGCAAATTTATGCAAATTTTGTTCTAACCAAGAATAATTATTCATTTAAGAATTAATCTTCTAATGTAGGCATAACTTAATGCAATCAATATAGATTCAATTATTCCATTTAAAGAGAATGTGAAAGCAAGAATCCCAGTAAACAAATTATCTGCAATAATAAAAATAAAAAAAATCAAAAATATAATTAATAGCATTTGCAATGAGTTCTTAATCATCTGCAATGAATATTTGGTAATAATATTCTCTTTCCAGTGATCGCTAATATTTTTATTTAGTACAATATAAATCGCTTTCTTGCTTACCTTAATTAAAGAGTTGATTAAGAAGATATAATTCGATCTGATAAATATTTCAATAGATAAAACACAAAGAAACAAAAGAATAAAATGTTTCACTTTTTATTTTGATTGTTATTTTTATATGATATCTTCTTCTTTTTCCTATTTTTTAAAGCACGTTTGATTGGATAATACAAAATACCCCATAATCCTAAAAAAAAGGCAGCAATTAATCCAAAAATAGCAGCGATTACTCCACCTCCCATTCCAGGACCTATATATGCAAATAATGTATTTGCACTAGAAAAAATGTAAAATATCAGTAAAGATTCAGTCATTACATTTACCTTTTGATTTCAAGAAATTATTTACTGATTTTACATCTTCATCTTTATATAAAATTCTTGACCAACCAATATTGTATACATTACCATTCTTTGCTCGATTGACATGCATCCATCTCAAAGAACCATCTGAATTAAAATAAAATGTCCTGCCATAATTAGTTTCTTCTACAAAAAGATCTCCATTTGGAAGAATCTGACTTCTACCGTCAGTTATTGTTCTTACTTCATTATTTTTTAAACTATCGCTTAGATAAGAAGAGTATTCATTCGTATTAAAATCGTAAATTATTACTTCATTATGTCCATCTACAACATCACCAACTGAAAAATCCTTTGAATTATTATTGAAAATAGATATCTTATGCCCATTTAAAATGTCTACATCATGTTGATGAAAAAATGGTCCTGTTCCTTTCCAAATAATTTCATTTGTTAAGGGACGATACAAAATAACCATTGATTGATGCCTTAAAGATAAAAAGACATCTCCTTTTTGCCAAAACTCTCCATTGTAATTTACTGGTTGAATATCATTTAAATGTATAGGATCTAACGTAAAATTGCTATCTCCTACTGAAAATAAAAGATACTCGAGACCATTTTCTATAAAAATTTGTGATACGGACTTTTCAAACAAAATTTCTCCATCAGGAGATAACTTAACAATTCCATCATCAGCATACCCACCATCTGCATTAAGTTCATTACCAACTTTGACTTTTAAAATTTGCGGATATATAGTGGATGGAACCCAAATATTACCTTCAATATCAGTTTCTATTGAATGATGCAGTATATCATTATTTTTCTGAAAGATTAAATTAGAACAAGCATTTATTTTTCGCAACATTTTTGTATTAATAATTAAACCTCCATCTCTAATTAATTTTGGATTTATTAATAATTGCCTTGAATTATTTTGATCTCTATCCATATATTTAAACTCATCAATTTTTGAAATTAATTCATTAAAGGCATTTATATCAGGATTCCAAGTATGCAAAACCTTAAAGTTGGTTAAATCGACAAGTTCTACTATTCCCTCCTTCAAGTCTCCGTTATATCGTGAGAGAAGAAGATAAGATTCACTTGCATTAGGCGTTCCATTAAAACTATCTAATAAAGGTGACCTATCTAACACTTCATTTGCATTTTTGTTAAAAAATATTTTTTTAATATTCTCTGGAATTTCTGCAAAAAAAAGTGCAGTTTTTGAAATTCTCCCTAATTTAGTACCTCCAAGTATTTCATGTCTTACAACAGAACCAAACCCAATTGTTACCGGTATTCCTAAAATAAGAACTAAGTAAAGGATCCAAATTTCAATCTTTTTGAACATAAAAGTTCTTAAAGCATATGTATTGCATAATATATATCCTATCATTTTAACTTTTTGAATATTTGGATTAATTAAGTATTAGAAAATATATTTACCCACCATAATCTCTTAGGACTTTATCTCTGAGTATGTAATCTCTACCTAACATTTTTTGCTCCAGATACACACTTTACCCACCACTTGATTTACTTTTGAACTTATACGAGCCTGTGAGCACCTCATATTCTGATATCTATAGTCTTATCAGTAGATCTTAATCTTCAGCGAACTCTTAAAAACTTCCACGAACCAAAAAACCACGGAGAGGGAGGGATTCGAACCCTCGACAAAAGTTACCTCCTGTAACTCCTTAGCAGGGAGCCGCTTTCAACCACTCAGCCACCTCTCCAGTTCTTATACATTATCAATTTTTTTGCAAACATTCAAAATTCTTTATTTAATCGAAATGTCTAATCAACTTGAACTCTCGGTAATCTATTTTTAAAAGAACAAAGAATTTCCCAGGGGATAGTATTAGATTTTCTTGCCCATTCAAGAGGAGAAATTGTTTTATCGCCATCAGATCCCAGTAATACCATCGTACTACCAATTTTAATTTCGTTTGAACCTGTTATATCCACCATCATTTGATCCATAGTTATGGATCCAACTTGGGGATAAAATGTATTATTAAAAATTACGTTTATCTTTCCTGAAAGATTTCTTGGAACTCCGTCTGCGTATCCAATACTTAAAACAGCTAACTTAGTTTTTCTTTTACTTACAAACTTTCCTCCATAACTTACACTTACACCTTGATCGATAATCCTAATAAAAGCTACTTTAGCTTTCAAATATAAAGCTGGTTTAAGTAATAAATTTTTATCTATTTTGGCTAGAGGACTGTATCCGTACATAGAAAGCCCAACACGTACCATGTGAAAATGAAAATCTTTGTTAAGAAGCATTCCGGCAGAATTAGCCAAATGAATCTTAATTTCATTATCTCGATCAAGATTAATTTGCTTCAATAATTCATTAAACTTCAGTCTTTGTAATTGTGTAATACTTTGAGAATTTAATGCGTTATCTTCATCTGCAGACGATAAATGACTATATATTCCTTCTATTGAAATGTTCTCAAAAGATTTTATTTTTTCAAATTGCTGTGCAAATTTATTAGATTCAAAACCTAATCTTGACATTCCAGTATCAACCTTAAGATGTAAAGAAAATTTCAACCCAAAGTGCTTCCCGATATTATTGCAAAGTAAACACTCTCTTATACTACTGATAGTTGGCATAAGATCATTTTTGAAGGATATAATTAAATCTCTTTTTGTATATAGATTTCCGAGAATAAGAATTGGTTTTTTAACTCCAAAAGAACGTAGTTTAATCCCTTCTTTTAAAGTGGCAACACCTAATTCTGAAGCCCCGCCTTTAATAGCATAGTCAGATACTACTTTTGCATCATGTCCATATCCATCAGCTTTTACAACCGCCATAAATTGACAATTATTACTCAGTTTTGTTCTTAATTGCCTTACATTTGCCTCTAATGCTTTACCTTTAACTTCTATCCATGCCCTTTGTTTTGGATCTATATCTTGTTCAAAAATTGGATATTTATCAAAATTAAATCGCTGATTTGTTTGCCGAATTTGCATTAACTTTGCACAATATTATGCGCTTATTGAAATATACAGTTAGCATGACATGTAAATTGTATTTTGGCATGAGCCAGACTCTAGTTTTAAATGCATCTTATGAACCTTTAAACATCACCTCTTGGAGAAGAGCTGTCATTTTGATGATCAAAGGTAAAGCAGAAAGCTTAGAGGAAGATAAATCATATTCAATACATTGCGGTAGAAAATTGCCGACAGTTATAAGGCTTCGTTACTACGTGAAGGTCCCTTTTAGAGAAGTTTCTTTAACAAGAAAAAATATTCTCATGAGAGATAATAATTCTTGCCAGTACTGTAACTATAGGGGTAGTAACCTATCAATAGATCATGTTTTACCTAGAAGCAGGGGTGGAACAGATAACTGGGAAAATGTTACTACAGCATGTCTCAGATGTAACGTACAAAAAGGTAACCGAACCCCAGAAGAGGCAAATATGCCTTTAAAACGCAAGCCTTATCGTCCACTTAGTAACCTTAATTTTGAGGCCACTAGACAAATTGACTCTGGCAGACATAAAGAATGGAGTAAATACGTAATTGGAATTGCAATTTAGTAAAAAAAAATCTTAATTTACTTCGTTATTAAAATCTTCCATCATTCTTTTTTGTTCTTGCGCTATACATGCATCAATCACATCATCCAATTGACCAGCAAGAATTGGCTCTAGTGAAAAATTGGAACCTAATCTATGATCAGTTGTCCTGTTATCTTTAAAATTATAAGTTCTAATTTTTTCACTCCTATCACCTGTTCCAACTTGGGAAAGTCTTTGTGATCTCTCTTTTGCATTAGCTTCTTTTAATTGAATTTCATATAATTTAGCTCTTAAAATTTCCATTGCCCGTTCGCGATTTTGCAACTGTGATCTCTCTTGAGTACAAAAAACTCTTATTCCTGTAGGCTTATGAAGAAGATCAATAGCTGTCTCTACCTTATTAACATTTTGTCCCCCTGCACCTCCTGATCTTGCTGTACCAACCTCTAGATCAGTTGGATCAATCTTAACCTCAACAGGATCAGCCTCAGGCATGACGGCTACAGTAGCAGTAGAGGTGTGAACTCTACCTTGAGATTCAGTAGCTGGAACTCTTTGGACTCTATGGACACCGGCCTCAAATTTCAGTTGACTATATACAGAATCTCCCTTAACGGAGATAACTAACTCTTTAAATCCTCCCATATCTGACTCGGAAGCACTAACAGGTTTTACAGACCATCCAATTTTCTGTCCATATCTTTCATACATTCTTGCTAAATCACCCGCCCAGATACACGCCTCGTTCCCTCCAGCACCAGCTCTGATTTCTAACATTACACTTCTCTCATCTCTTGGATCTTTCGGTAATAAAGCAATTATCGTTTTTTGAATCAATTCATTCTTATATTCCTCTAGATTTATTAACTCCTCATTTATCAAAGATTCCATTTCTTTATCGTTTCTATTTTCTTTTAGTAGCTTTTTTGAATCTTCGATTTCTTTAGAAGTATCAAGCAACTTATTAAAATCAATCACTAAAGGTTCCAATTTTGACCTTTCTCTTGCTATTGATTCTAATTTTTTTGGATCATTAGCTATATCGGGATCTGCAAGCTGCACTTCCAAATTTTCAAAACTTTCTGAAGCAGTTTTCAACCTTGCAATTAATGTTGAGTATTCCAATTGAAATTGTGCTTAATTTTTGAAATTCTATTTTTTAGAATCTTTTTCTTCTTTTTTCTCTTTTGATGTGGCTGAATTAGCTGAACCCATTCCATATTTTTTCATAAACCTATCAACCCTACCTTCTGTATCAAGAATCTTTTGAGTTCCAGTGAAGAAGGGATGATTACCACTCCAAACATCAACATGCAATTCAGGCTGCGTGGAGCCAGTAGTCATTACAACTTCTCCATTACAAATAACTTTTGCATCTGAATACCATTTTGGGTGTATTTCTGATTTTGGCATAATTTAAATTCCTTTAACGTTTTGAGAATTGAGGAGCTTTTCTTGCTTTTTTAAGACCATATTTTCTTCTTTCCTTAGCTCTAGGATCTCTACTTAGATGGCCTTCCGTTTTTAGCGGTTTCCTATTGTCAGGAGATAATTCGCAAAGTGCTCGTGCTGCACCTTGCTTTATAGCATCTGCTTGACCAGTCAATCCCCCACCAAAAACATTTACCAGAATATCATAAGAATTTTCAAGGCCTAATGTTTGCAAAGGTGCCTTTATTGAATTTAAGTGCAGAGGATTAAAATTTAAGTAATCATCTCCAGCACGACCATTAATTTTTATTATTCCATTTCCTGGAACCAAGCGAACTCTAGCTACTGAAGTTTTTCTTCTTCCAGTTCCCCAATATACAGCTTTGTTTTTTATTTGACTATTCATTTTGATAAATTAACTATTTAATAATACAGGATTCTGAGCAGCATGAGGATGATCAGCACCTTTATAAACTTTTAGTTTTTTAAATTGCTGTCTTCCTAAAGAGTTATGAGGCAACATGCCTTTAACAGCTTGCTCGATGATTCTTTCAGGAATTCTTTCTTGTAAAGACTCAAATTTTTCAGTTTTCATTCCTCCTGGTCTTCCAGAATGTCTCCTATACAATTTTTGTGATGCTTTTTTACCTGTTACCTCAACTTTCTCAGCATTAACTACAATGACAAAATCTCCAGTATCTAAATGAGGTGTAAATGTTGGTTTATTCTTACCTCTCAATACAGTTGCAATTTCTGTAGCAAGTCTTCCAAGCGTCTTATCTTTTGCGTCAACTAAAAACCAATTTCTTTCGATGGTTTCTAAAGATGGAGTAATTGTTTTATTCATTTACCAAATTTCTGCAAATAAATTTAAATTAGTATTAAATTCTACCTTATTGGAGGAATATTAAACAACAGTTTTCAATGATTTAAACAAAAAATTCGCTTAATTAAATTTTATTTAAGAAAAACCCTTAATTAAAAATACAGGGAAAAAATCATTGTTATTAATCTTTTTAAAAACATTTTCTTCATAAACAGCATTTACAAAACATAACCCCTTAGCTGGAGCAGATTCTTTAACCTCATTTTTCTTTTTGTTTACCCATCTATCAGTAAAAATTTCTGGCGAAATTTTTTTTTCTCCAACTAAAACTAGTTGACCAATAATTAAGCGGACCATTCCATATAGAAAACCAGTAGCTTTAATATCAACAAAAATCAAATCTTCTACTCTATTAACATCTATATTTTTTATTTTTGTAATTGAGTTTGTTCTATTACTACCACTTTTCTGAAAAGCAAAAAAATCATGTTCTCCTTCCATTTTCTTGGATGCATTTAACATTAAAACTTCATCTAATACTTTTTGATATCTATGCCATGACCAATTATTGATGAACAAGTTAGGGAATTTACTGTTATTAATGACATATCGATAATGTCTATACATTGCTGAATAGCATGCATGCCAACTATCTTTAACCTCAACTGATTCCAAGATCCTAATTGATGAGGGTAAAAGACTATTTAAGACATCAGAATAACTATTTCCTGGAAGAACACAATCAACATCAAAGTGGACTACTTGACCTGATGCATGAACCCCAGCATCAGTCCTGCCTGCTGCAAAAGTCCTTACTTTATGATTTGTAATCTTTAAGAGAGCACTGTCCAGAATTTCTTGAACAGTAGTTGTATTTTTTTGTTTTTGCCAACCTGAATAATGAGATCCATCATATTGGACTAGTAAAGCTACCCTTTTCAAAAGTTAATTTTTAGTATAAGCCCCTTTATTATCTAACTTAAACAAGCTCGATTATGGCCATCTGAGCGTTATCACCTTTTCTAGATACAGTTCTTACTATGCGTGTATAACCACCGTTTCTGTCCCCATATCTTTCCTTTGCTTTTTCAAATAATGAATGAACTAATTTTTTATCATAAATATATCCGATAGCCCTTCTCCTAGAAGCCAAACTTCCATCTTTGGCGAGTGAAATCATTCTTTCAGCTTCAGTTCTTAAAGCTTTTGCACGAGCTTTTGTTGTCGTTACTCTACCTTCCCTAATTAATTGAGTAGTTAAACCTCTTAGAAGTGCTTTCCTCTGGTCAGCAGGTTTACTTAATAATGGAATTCTAAGTTGGTGTCTCATAATCTTAAAAATGGTTAAACAGATGTTCTGCTTTGTGGAATAGAAATGCCGATGCGCTCAAGAGCCTCAATAACCTCATCTGCAGATTTAGAGCCAAAGTTCTTAATTTCAAGAAGATCTTCATAGCTGAAGCCCATTAAATCCGAAACTGAGTTAACTTGCGCTCTTTTCAAACAATTATATGCTCTAACGGACAAGTTTAGTTCCTCCAGAGGAATTTGAGCTTCAGGAGATGGTTCTGGTTCTTCAGGAATTTCCTCAACCATTGTGACGGTAGCAAGGGGTTGAAAAAGTTCTATTAACTGATTTGCAGCTTCAGCAATAGCATCGTCAGGACTTGTTGAACCGTCTGTTACCACTTCCATTTTTAATCTTTCTCTTCCCGTTCCGCCCTCTGCTACAGCAGTTTCATCAATTGTAAAATTCACTCTCTTCACTGGCATAAATACAGCATCTATTTGAAGTAAATCAATAGCAGTTGTCTCTTCACTCTTACGGTCTACGGGTCTATATCCAACACCTCTTTCAACATGGATTTCCAGTTCTAAGTTATGACCTTCCTGAATAGTCGCGATCGGTTTTTCGCCATCAACAATTTCAACTTGAGAGGAGAATTGAATATCATTCGCCTTCACCTCCATAGGACCACTCGCTACTAACCTGCCGATTTCGAGCTCGGGATTAGAACTATTTATTGATAATTGCTTGCAATTAAGAAGAATATCTAAAACGTCTTCTCTTACTCCAGGAATAGTGGCGTATTCATGATTAATTCCTGCTATTCTTACTGCAGTAACAGCACTCCCTTCAAGTCCTCCCATAAGGACTCTTCTAAGGGAATTACCTAAAGTTGTAGCTTGTCCCCTTTCTAGAGGGCCAATTAAAAAAGTTCCTGTTTGGGAGCGATCATCTGCTATTTGATGGTCGATTCTGTCAATCTGGTATTGCAACACGGAAAATAATGAGGTTAAGAGTTTTTTTTGGGGGGTTGAGAATGGTTAAGACTTAAACGCGTCTCCGTTTAGGTCTTCTACATCCATTATGAGGTAATGGAGTTACATCTCTTATTAGAGTTATTTCTAATCCTGCTACTTGTAAAGCTCTTATGGCCGTTTCCCTACCTGCGCCAGGCCCTCTAACTAGTACTTCTATTTGTCTCATACCTTGATCAAGTGCTCTTCTAGCCGCAGCTTCAGCAGCTGTTTGAGCAGCAAATGGCGTACCTTTCCGAGCACCTTTAAATCCACTTGCACCTGCAGAAGACCAAGAAATTACATGGCCAGAGGTGTCAGTAATTGAGACGATAGTATTATTAAATGTGCTTTGGATATGTACCACACCATTGGGTACATTACGTTTAGATTTCTTTGAACCTGTTTTTTTTACTGTAGCTGCCATGATGTTTTAATTTAATACTTCAATTGGTTAATAGATTTAGTTATTTATTTTTTTCTTCCAGCAACTGTTTTCCTAGAACCCCGTCTTGTTCTCGCATTGGTTCTAGTTCTTTGACCTCTTACTGGAAGACTCATTCTATGTCTTCTTCCCCTTACACACCCTATATCTTGTAGACGTTTTAAAGCCATTCCCTCTTTTCTTCTCAAATCCCCTTCTAAAGTGAATTCTTCTGTAGCACCTCTGAGCTTTTGAACATCAGAATCTGAAAGGTCTTTGACACGAATATCAGGGTTTACACCCGTATTAGCAAGAATTAGCTTTGATCTCGTTAAACCAATTCCATAGACGTATGTAAGTGCAATTTCAACTCGCTTTTCGCGAGGTATGTCAATTCCTGCAATCCTGGCCACGTTTTTTGAATAAGTAAAAGTTTGAATTTAAGGGTTTAAATTTAACCCTGACGTTGTTTATTGCGAGGTCTTTTCTTGTTAATAACATAGATTTTACCTCTTCTCCTCACGATCTGATCGTCAGGACTAATTTTTTTGACTGAAGATCTGACCTTCATAGGGGTTTAACAAATAAAACGTTAATACTATATTCTACATCATCATCAAGCCATTTTTTGTTTGATATCAGAGGAAATGGTTTTTAAATCTTTATCAGCATTAATATATTCTAACAATGAGAGATCTTTAAAATATTGAATTAATGGTTCGGTAGTTTTTTTATAAATGTCAACTCTTCTTCTAATTGTCTCTTCCTTATCATCTTTTCTACCTCTTAAAAGCAAACGCTTAATTAGTACTTCTTCTGGAATATCTAAATAAAAAACTAATTCCAAAGGTTGATTTATTTCATTCAAGACTTCATTTAATGAATTTGCTTGAGATAAATTTCTTGGGTAACCATCTAGAATCCAACCTTTATTATCCTTAACTAAATTTTGTCTTACTATCTCTAAAACGAGTTCATCACTAACAAGTTCCCCTCGATTCATAATATCCTTTACCTGAATACCAAGGGTAGTATTCATTTCGATTTCTTTTCTTAATAGTTCACCAGTAGAAAGGTGTAAGTAAGAATTAGCTTGACTAAGCAATTCCGCTTGAGTCCCTTTACCTGCTCCAGGAGCTCCTAAAAATAGTAAATGTTTCTTCATTAGTTATTAATTAGTCCCTCATACCTTTGTGAAATAACATAAGTTTGAATTTGCTTAGCAGTATCTATAGCAACACCAACAAGAATAAGTAATGAAGTTGCTCCTAAACCTTGAAAAGTCTGAACATTTGTTGCTCTTTCTACTGCAGCTGGGATTATAGCTACTGAACCCAGAAATAATCCTCCCAATAAAGTCAACCTATTTTGTATACCTGATAGGTAGTTTGCTGTATTAGTTCCAGGTCTAACTCCTGGTATCGCTACTCCTCCTTTCTTTAAATTTGAAGCTACATCAACTGGATTGATAGTGAGAGATGCATAAAAATAAGAGAACCCCAAAATCAAAGAGAAGAATGTAAGAGCATATGGCCATGGATTAGAAGATCCTGGATTTAAACTACTTGCTAACTTAATTAGGACTGGATTGCCAGAAACATTTGCAATAGTTATAGGTAAAAATATTAAAGCAGATGCAAATATGATAGGCATGACTCCTCCTGCATTTAATTTCAAGGGCAGATAGCTTTGCCTTGTAGGAAGTAGTGTTGAATTTCCTATTTGCCTTTTTGCACTAACAATAGGAATGCGTCTTGCTCCCTCCTGGACAAAAATGATCCCAACAATTGTAAGTAAAAATACTCCAAGTAAAACTGCTATACCTAATACATCTCCTCTATCGCCAGTTTGAGCTTTTTCAATGGTTGAACTTAAAGCCTTAGGTAAAGTCGAAACAATATTCAAAAAAATTACCAGTGAAGCTCCTTGACCTATACCTTTCTCGGTAATAATTTCACTAAACCACATCACTAACATTGAGCCAGTAACCAAGGCAATGAAGGTTTGCAAGACAAATGTAGTTTCACTTATCCCCTCAATAGCATATTGTCTGAGAATTAAGGAAAAAATTATACTTTGCAAAAAACCCCATCCTAAAGAAACATATCTAGTTATTTGAGCAATTTTTCTTCTACCCGCTTCTCCTTCATTTTTTTGTAAATCTTCAAGCACAGGCAATGAAGCTGTGAGAAGCTGAATAATAATTGATGCGTTGATAAAGGGAAGTATGCCTAATGCAAATATTCCTAAGGTTGAAATTCCTCCTCCAGTAAAAATATCTAAAAAACCTATTAATTGCCCCCCTTGATCTATAAAACTTTTAAAAGCGACCCTATCAATACCAGGCATAGGGATATATATACCAAGTCTTACTAAAAGGAGAAGTCCTAAAGTAGTTAAAACTCTACTCCTTAATTCTTTATTTAAAAATAATTGGGAAAGTATTTCAGAAGCGCTAGGATTTCTACTTTTGTTGACAAACATTTTGAAGCTTACCTAAATTTTTAATAAATTTATTTATTATTTATAAGCTCGCAGGATCCACCTGCGTCCTCAATTTTTTGTTTTGCGACTTTTGTAAATGCATGAGCTTGGACTTTTAACTTTACATTTATTTTTCCATTACCAAGGATTTTTAAAGGAAATTTTGGTTTGAAGATTAATCCCTTTTTAACTAGTGAGTCAAGATTAACTGTATCATTATCTTTGAAATCATTTAATTTTTCTAAATTAATTATGGAAAAGTTTTTTTGATTAATTATTTCAAAGTGCTTTAATTTTGGAACTCTTCTATATAGAGGCATTTGGCCACCTTCAAAACCTGGACGCGTGGGTCTTCCAGAACGTGACTTTTGTCCTCTCATTCCAAAACCACATGATGCACCCTGGCCGGCTGCAATACCTCTACCTTTTCTTAATTTTTTCTTTCTCGAGCCAGAGTTTGATTTAAGTGTATTTAATGTTGAAGTCATAATTTTCAAGAGTAGAGCTGTTCAAGTGAGATGCCTCTCTCCCTTGAGGCAGATTTGTGTGTTCTTAATTGAGAGAGAGCTACCATAGCAGCTCTTGCATTATTCAAAGGTGTTTTACTACCCAATCTTTTTGCTAAGACATTTTTTATGCCGGCTAATTCTAAAACTGTTCTTATTGAACCACCAGCAATTACACCTGTACCTGGGGCAGCTGGTCTAATTAGTACATTAGCAGCACCATCTCGACCTTTAGATAAGGTCGGTATTGAATTATTTGGTGTTAAGGGAACCCTAACAAGATTTTTTTTACCATCTGAAACTCCCTTTCTCACCGCACCAATGACATCCCCTGCTTTACCAACTCCAACTCCAACTTGACCTTTCTCATTGCCTACAACAACAATTGCTCTAAAACTCATTTTTTTTCCACCTTTAACAGTCTTAGAAACGCGTCGAATTTGAACAACTCTTTCTTGCCAATCAGAATCTCTCTCTAAATTTTTTGCATCACCTCTTCTATTTCTTTTTCGATCATTACGATTATTCTTTTTTTGTTCTACGGGCGTAGCTCCTGGAACGTTATCGTTCTTGGATTGAATTTCTTGTTTTGTTGGAGTGTCAGTCATAGTAAAAAATTAAGAGTTAGAATTCAAGGCCAGCTTCACGAGCAGCGTCTGCAAGTGCCTTTACTCTACCGTGATATAAATTACCTCCACGGTCAAAAATTACTTGCTTAATACCTTTTTTTATCGCTCTCTTTGCTAATAATTTTCCAACAATCGAAGAAGAATTACAATCAGAAGGTAATTTCTCAGATTTTTCTCTTAGTTCCTTATCAACAGTTGAAGCTGAGCAAATAGTTGTTTGAGCGCTATCATCTATAACTTGGGCATAAATATGATTGTTAGAGCGAAAAACAGACAATCTTGGACGCGTTGCATCTCCAATTAAGAACCTCCTTAATCTTCTATGTCTTTTTTGGGTTTGTAATTTCCTGGAAAGTTTGGTCATTTTTTTAATTGGAATTATTTTTTGCCAGATTTACCAGCTTTTCTGAGAATTCTCTCATCATGGTATTTAATTCCTTTTCCTTTATATGGCTCTGGAGGTCTAATTGATCTGATTTTTGCTGCTTCATTTCCAACAATTTCTTTATCAATTCCAGATACGGTAACGTTTGTATTACTCTCAACTTTGTATGTTATACCATCAGGGGGGATCATTTCTACAGGATGACTATATCCTGCACTTACAACTAGATTTTTTCCTTTTACTTGTGCTCTTGATCCAACGCCAACAATTTCTAGTTTCTTTGAAAAACCTTGAGTAACCCCTTCAACCATATTTGCGATTAAGGCTCTACATAAACCATGTCTCTGCCTTGAATATATTTTGGTTGTAGTAGGACTTACAACAACAGTATTATCTTTCTTATCAAAACTAACTCCCTCCGGCATAAGACGTTTTAACTCACCCTTTGGGCCTTTGACTGTAACTATTAATCCATCAAAATCAACTGTAACTTTCTCTGGAATGAGTACTGGTGTTTTTCCGATTCTTGACATGATTAATTCTCCTTAATAAACATAGCAGAGGACTTCGCCACCAATGCCTTGCTTCCTAGCATCGCGATCACTCATAACGCCTTTAGAAGTTGATATAATTGCAACTCCAAGACCTCCAAGAACTTTTGGTAAAGCTCTAGTATTTTTATATATTCTCAAACCAGGTTTACTAACTCTTTGCATAGATCGGATAGTAGGAAATTTGTTTTTTCCAGTATATTTGAGACCGAGTATTATTTGTGATTTATAACCTTCACCTTCCTCATTAATATCAGAAATGAACCCCTCTTTTTGAAGCACTTTGGCGATACTTAAGGACATTTTTGAACCTGGGATTGTTGTGGTTGTATGCTTCTTTTGACTCGCATTTCTAATTCGAGTTAGCATATCTGAAATAGGATCGTGATTTGACATAGTTTTAATTTAATTCTTACTAAAAGGCATTCCTAACTCCTGCAAAAGAGCCTTACCTTCTTGATCTGATTTTGCACTAGTGACAATAGTTATATCCATACCTCTTATTGAATCTATTTTATCAAAAGATATTTCAGGAAAAATCAATTGCTCTTTCACTCCAACAGTGTAATTCCCTCTCCCATCAAAACTTTTTGGATTAACTCCTCTAAAGTCTCTTATTCTTGGTAAAGCTAGATTTATAAATCTCTCCAAAAAGGAATACATCCTGTCTCCCCTCAAAGTTACAGTACAACCAATAGGCATGCCCTCACGAATTTTAAAACCCGCGATAGCTTTTTTTGCCCTAGTTACTAAGGCCTTTTGTCCTGTAATTGTTGCCATTTCATTTAAAGAGGCTTCTAAAGCTTTCGAATTTGAAGCTGCCTCACCAAGACCTCTATTAACGTTGACTTTGACAACTTTAGGGACTTGGTGAATATTTTTAAGACCAAGATCTTTTAAAAGTTTTGGTCTAATTGATTCTTTGTAGCGATTTTTTAGAGTCATAATTTTTTGTTAATTCTGGTCTTTGTCAGAATTGATAAATTAGAAAAAGTTGAAATCTGGTTTCTGATGAAAAATTAATCAATTACTTCACCAGTTTTCTTCAATCTTCTTTTCTTAACCCCCTCTTTATCAATAAAGTATTCAATCTTACTTGTAAGATTTTTATCCTTTGAAAAGAACATTACATTTGATGCATGCAAAGATGCTTCTTCTGTAAGTATTCTTCCATTTTCTCCTTCCTGAGTTGGTTTTACATGTTTAGTCCTAAGGTTAATTCCTTTAACTACAACTCTATTTTCAAGAGGGATAGTTTTTAAAACCTCACCAGTTTTCCCTTTATCCTTACCGTTAATTACTTTTACCAGATCTCCAGTTTTGATTCTCATTTTTATTCTCTGGATATTTTTCTTTTGTTTTAATGAATCCAACATTTAAATCACCTCCGGAGCAAGAGAAACAATCTTTGTATAATTTTTATCCCGCAGTTCTCTAGCTACAGGACCAAAGACTCTAGTACCTTTTGGATTCTTATCTTCATTAATCAATACTGCCGCATTGTCATCAAATCTAATTGAATTACCAGTATTTCTTCTTAATGTTGCTTTAGTTCTGACGATAACAGCTTTAACAACTTCAGATTTCTTAACTCCCATATTAGGTAGAGCATCTTTTACTGTTGCTACGATTACATCTCCAACATGTGCATACCTTCTATTAGAGCCTAAAACTCTAATACATTGGAGTCTTTTCGCTCCGCTATTATCAGCAACTGTTAAATAGGTTTCTTGTTGAATCATTTTTTAACCTCCTTAGCCTGACTTGTTTTATTGAGAATTTCTTCTATTGCCCATCTTTTATGAGCGCTAAGTGGTCTAGTTTCTCTAATTTTAACTCGATCACCTAAGACACAAATATTTTCGGGGTCATGGGCCTTGTATCTCGTAGTTCTACTTACAATTTTTTTATAAGTAGGATGGGGATATCTGTTAATAACAGCAACAACAACTGTTTTATCCATTTTGTCGCTGACAACAGTACCAATTCTTTCTTTAAGTGCCATAACTAATAATTAATCAGAAGTAGTTTTAGAAGCAGATTGACTCTTACTGAGAGTTAGTAATTGCGCAACTTGTTTCTTGATGATTTTAAATTTATGAGTTTCATTGAGCTGTCTAGTAGCTTGCTTGAATCTCAAATCAAAAAGATCTTTCCTTAATTGGTCAATCTTTTCACTAATTTGATCAGAATTTAATTTTTTAAATTCTTTAAGAGACTCTGAGTTTTTCATGATTTAACCTCCTCTTGAGATTTTTTACTATTTTTTGTATTTTCTTGGGAGGAATCTTCTAGATTTTTATCAATGGAGATAAATTTAGTTTTTACAGGGAGTTTGTATTGAGCGAGACGCATAGCTTCCTTTGCAATTTCCTCAGTGATATCCTCACCACCCATTTCAAAAAGTATTCTTCCAGGTTTTACAACTGCGACCCAAAACTCTGGATTACCTTTACCTGAACCCATTCTAGTTTCGGCAGGTCTCATTGTTACAGGCTTATCAGGAAATATTCTTATCCAGATTTGACCACCACGTTTGATATATCTTGTCATAGCTCTTCTACTTGCTTCAATCTGACGTGCAGTTACCCAGCCACAGTCTTGAGCTTGGAGAGCAAATTGACCGAATGCAATAGTATTACCTTTAGAGGCTACCCCTCTCATTCTGCCTCTATGTTGTTTACGGAATTTAGTACGTTTTGGACTAAGCATTTTTATACCTCCTATGAATTCTCATTTGAACGATCCTCAAATTGCTGAGGTCTTCTACTAGCTTTCCTCTTAGGGCTCGCACCCACAGGGATAGTTTGTTCTTCTTTAGGGAGAACTTCACCTTTAAAAACCCAAACTTTAATGCCTAGAACACCGTAAGTTGTATTAGCTTCACGTGTTGCATAATCAATTTCAGCTCTCAAAGTATGTAATGGTACTCTACCTTCTCTAGTCCATTCAGTTCTAGCTATTTCAGCACCATTCAACCTTCCCCCTACTTGAATTTTAAGACCTAAGACTCCAGCCCTTTGAGCCCTTTGTAAGGCCATCCTTATTGTTCTTCTAAAGGCGACTCTTTTTTCTAATTGTTGCGCAATATATTCAGCTAGTAAAAAAGCATCTGCATCTACGCGCTCAACTTCCACTACATTTATCCTGACTTGCCTTGTTCTATCACCTATTGTTTTTTGAATGCCAGATCTTAATTCTTCAATACCACTTCCTTGTCTTCCAACTATAACTCCTGGTCTAGCTGTTTTTAATTCAAGTTCCAGTTGGTCAGCTTTTCTAGCTATTAAAACATCGCTTATTCCAGCTGCTCCATATTTTTTTTGTATGAAAGTACGAATTTTAAAATCTTCTTGGAGAAGAATTGGATATGTTTTAGAAGTAGCAAACCACTTAGAGCGATGCTCTTGTGTAATTCCTAATCTCAGGCCAGAAGGATGTATTTTGTGTCCCATTAGTTTTGTACCTCCGCATTAGTTTGAATAGGAGCAGATTCTACAGAAATACTTATATGGCAAGTCTGTTTTTTTATTGAAAAAGCTCGACCTTGAGCTCTGGGCCTATACCTTTTCATTACAGGACCACTATTAGCCCATGCAGAGGAAATCACTAAGGTAGATGGATCCATTCCTAGGTTATGTTCTGCATTGGCAACCGCAGATCTTAAAACTTTAGTAATAGGGTCTGTAGATCTATAAGGCATAAATTCCAACATAATCAATGCATCTCTATAAGACCTACCCCTTATCTGATCCAAAACTCTTCTAACTTTAGAGGCTGATCCGCGAACATAATTCCCATGTGCAACGGCTGTTTTTTGTGTTTCAGGTGTTTTTGTCATGATTTTGCTCCTTTCTTATCTCTTATGTGACCTCGGTAAGTTCGTGTAGGAGCAAATTCACCGAGTTTATGACCAATCATTTGTTCAGTAATAAATACTGGAATGTGAGTCTTGCCATTATGTACAGCGATTGTGTGACCGATCATTAAAGGTAAAATCGTAGAGGATCTAGACCAAGTTTTGATAACAGACTTGTCATTATCGTTATTTTGTTTTTCTACCTTCTTGAGCAAGCTATCTGCTATAAAAGGTCCTTTTTTTAGTGAACGTCCCATGATTATGTAATAGAAATTGAAATAATAGATGAAGTAATCAAGAGTCTCTTCCTCCTCTACTTCTCTTAGAAACGCGACGACGTCTTCGAACTACTAATTTATTACTTGGTTTGTTCTTTTTACGTGTCTTTAATCCAAGAGCTGGTTTACCCCAAGGAGTAACTGGACCTGCTCTACCAATTGGTGCTTTTCCCTCTCCTCCTCCATGTGGATGATCACATGGGTTCATTACACTACCTCTTACTTGGGGCCTTCTTCCAAGCCATCTTCTTCTTCCTGCCTTACCTAAGCTAGTATTTCTTATTTCTGAATTACCAACTTCTCCAAGAGTTGCATAGCATTCTTTTCTTACAAGTCTTACCTCGGTAGATGGGAGTTTTAAAGCAACATAATCTCCCTCTTTTGCCATAACTTGAGCACTAGCTCCTGCGGATCTAACCATCTGAGCACCCCTGCCCGCATATAACTCAACACAATGAACACTGGATCCTAATGGCATAACAGAAAGTGGCATTGCATTTCCATCTTCAATTGGAACACTTTCTCCAGATATGACATTTTGTCCGACTTTTACTCCTGCTGGAGCGATAATATATCTTTTTTCCCCATCTTCGTAAAATAAAAGTGCCAACCTTGCATTTCTATGAGGATCGTAGTGAATAGCTGCAACTTTAGCGTTAATGTTTCTTTTATCTCTTCTAAAATCGACTAATCTATATTGCCTTTTGTGACCACCACCACGATGACGACAAGTAATAACTCCACGATTATTCCTACCTTTAACTCTATGTTTTGAAACTATTAGTGATCTTTCAGGTTTTGTATTTGTTATTTCACTAAAGTCAGTAACTACTCTCTGCCTAGTGCCAGGTGTATAAGGTTTAAATTTACGGATTGCCATGATAAAACTCCTTAAGATTCTGGAAATAGTTGGATTTTGTCTCCTTCAGCAAGACGTACAATTGCCTTCTTGACCTGAGAACGTTTACCGGAAAATTTCCCGACTCTTCTCGTTCTCCTAGGAGGATTCATAGTGTTAACTCCTATGACTTTAACACTGAACAAGGCTTCAATAGCTGCCTTTATTTGTGGTTTTGCCGCTCTATGATCAACTTCAAAAGTATATTGATTCAGATCTAGTGCATTTGTAGCTTTCTCAGTAATAACTGGCTTTCGTATTACATCAGCTAAACGAGAATCAAATAATTTACTCATGATGCATAAACCTCCTGAATTTTATCTATAGCTGATTGACCTATTACCAATTTATTAGCATTGAGAATATCAAATACATTTAATTGATCAGCGGCAATTAATTTTACTTTCTCAATATTGTTAATGGATTTTTTAATAATATGGGACGGGCTATCAAGAATAACCAAAACTTTTTCAGTTTTTTGTATACCTAATCGAGCGAGGCCATTGATGATGTCACTTGTTTTAGGGTGCTTTAATGTAGATCCAAAATCTTCAACAGCCTTCATATCAGATACTCTGGACATAAGTGCTGTTCTAAGAGCTAATCTACGTTCCTTACGATTCATATCAAGATTAAAAGAACGTGGCTTGGGTCCAAAAATAATACCGCCACCAGGTCTTAGGGGTGTCCTTATTGATCCTTGACGAGCTCTTCCTGTACCTTTCTGTTTGTATGGCTTTCTACCGCCCCCGCGCACTTCAGATCTTGTCAAAGTTGATGCTGTCCCTTGTCTTTTATTTGCTAGCTGCCTAAGGACTGCTCTATGGATTAAGTCTGCTGAAGAAGTTTCTTTTGCAACTGCTAAATCAAGAGTAACTTTGCCTGATTTTTTACCATCCCACTTTAGAGTTTCGAGTGTTGTCATGATTTTTCACCTCCTTTGTTGCCTACAACATTATTTGGCTTGATGTTTACAATTGAGCCTGGCTTACCTGGAACAGAACCCTTTACAACAAGCAAATTTTTCTGATCATCAATTTTTAGAACTAACAAACCTTTTGTAGTTATCTGTTTTCCTCCATATCTTCCTGCCATTCTTTTCCCAGGATAAATTCTGCCTGGAGTTGTTCCTGCTCCTGTAGATCCTGGTGCTCTATGATTTTTTGAACCATGACTCATAGGACCTCTGCTAAAACCATGTCTTTTCTGGTAACCTGCAAAACCTCTACCCATAGATTTGCCACTGATATCAACTTTTTGACCAACCTCAAAGTTTTTTACAGTTATTTGATTACCTATTTCATAAGATGAAGTTTCTTCAACCCTATATTCTTTCAAATGCTTTAAAAGTTCTTCACCTGATTTCAACAAATGTCCTTTTTCAGGTTTGCTTAAATGCTTCTCTTTGGACAAGCCATATCCTATCTGGACAGCAGTGTAACCATCCAAAGCGGTTGTTTTCAATTGAGTGACTCGGCAAGGACCAGCTTCTATGAGAGTAACTGGTACCGAATTACCTTTATTATCGAAAAGTTGGGACATGCCCAATTTCTTTCCTAAAATTCCGATAGACATAAGACTAAATTAGGCTAGCTCGTAATGATTTTTAATTATCTAAACCTTTCAGTTATTAAGGTGAAGTTAATAAAAAACAATTAATAGGGTTGAGACTTATCTGAAATAATAGATAGTTTCTCTTGGGATAAACCCACCTGTATTTTTTAACGAAACGCTAAAAAATGTGAAATTTTGCAGAGGCTCGGCTAGCTCGCGAGCTTAAAAATTCACCAAGTTACAATTCTACATCATCAAGTACCATAAAATAAAATAAAATAAAAAAAAGGAAATTTTTATGCCATTACTTCTCACAGGGAAAAAGTTTCATAACGATTTAAAAACTAACAAATGTCTCGCAATTTTTGCTCCTCTTGAAGGAGGATATGAAACTCGTCTTTTGAGGAGAATGAGGGCTAAGGGCTTTAAAACTTTTATAACCTCAGCAAGAGGGCTTGGAGATCCAGAAGTCTTCTTGCTCAAATTGCATGGCGTTAGACCACCGCACCTTGGCCATCAAAGCCTAGGAAGAAATGGAGCGCTCGGGGAAGTTCAACAAGTGATTCCACAAGCTTCTGAGCTATTTAATGAAAATGATAAAAATAAATTACTTTGGTTATTAGAGGGTCAAGTACTTTCTCAATCTGAATTGGAGAGTTTAATAGAAATTTGCACTAATGATAATAAACTAACAATAGTTATTGAAATGGGGGGTTCAAGAAAACTTGAATGGAAGCCATTAACTAACTATATTTTAGATGAATTGGAAAGTTAAATTGTTTGATTTCAACCAAGAATAAAAAAGATAAATGGATTAAATTAATTTGTGGTGCCAGTAATGAAGATATTGTTGCCATAGAAGATTTATGTGCAATTTATACTGCTGCTGGAGTCGACTACATAGATGTTGCTGCAGAAGAATCTATAGTCCATGCAGCAAAAAAAGGAATCGAGTGGGCAAAAAAAGCCTTTAACAACTCCCCCGGATTAATGATAAGCATTTGTGATGGTAATGATATCCACTTTCGTAAAGCAAAATTTGATCCCTTAAAATGTCCTCCTAATTGTCCAAGACCCTGCGAAAAAGTGTGCCCCACCTTTGCAATTGATAATTCTGGGATCAAAAAGAGTAAATGTTATGGATGTGGAAGATGTTTGAATAGCTGTCCCCTAAATCTAATAAGCGAATATGAATATAATTTGTCAAAAGATGATTTAAAATCAACACTTCAAAAAATAAAGCCTAATGCAGTTGAAATTCATACAGATATCAATCGCCTAGATTCTTTTACAAAAGTTGTCAATATCCTTAAAAATTCTGGAACGAAATTAGACAAGATATCTATCAGTTGTGGATTAAATCAATCTTTCAAAAAATCACAAGAGCCCGAAGATCTTTTGAAAGCTCTTTGGGAAAGATATGAAATTCTTAAAAAACTTGATATTTCCCTTATTTGGCAGCTAGATGGAAGGCCAATGTCTGGAGATCTTTCTCCTACAACAAATAGAGATGCTGTTAAGTTGTTTGAAAAAATAGGTTCAGATCTTCCACCAGGATTAATTCAATTAGCAGGAGGTACAAATGAAAAAACTCATGAATTTTTGAATTCAAACAATCTCCCAGACGGGATAGCATTTGGAAGTTCTGCAAGAAAAATTATGCAGCCCCTTATTGAATTTGCTCACAAAAAAAACAAAAAACTCTATGAATATCCTGAAAAAATGGCTTTAGCGATCAAAAAAGCTCAGAAATTTCTTGAGCCATGGAAATCGTGCTCATTCAAATAATATTTTTATTTTTCAAAACTTGCGACATGTTTATAAAAACTTTGTATTTTTTGGATAGAAAAAAATCTTTTCATGTATTAAAATAAATATTCGATGGGCCGTCGCCAAGTGGTAAGGCATCGGGTTTTGGTCTCGACATTCCTAGGTTCGAATCCTAGCGGCCCAGTTCTAATAATCAATTGGTGTCTTCTCAAAAAATATTTTTATTTGATTTCGATGGAGTAATAGTTGATGGAATGCAAGAATATTGGCATAGTTCCTTGCTCGCCTGTGAAAAATATTTAAATTCACCATACATCTCTGTTGATCAAAAACTTTATAAAAGAGTACCAAATTCTTTCAAAGAAATTAGGCCTTGGGTAAAATATGGTTGGGAAATGATTCTAATTGTTCACGAAATTATAAAAACAGAAAATCCATTGAAAAATAGTAATAAAGATGATTTCATTAATAATTATCATCAAAGTTGCCAGAGGGTATTAAATGAAAATTCCTGGATGGCCGAAGATTTACAAAAAATGTTAGATAAGTCTCGCAAGTACCAAATTGAAAAAGATTTTAAATCGTGGGTAAATTTACATAATCCTTTTTTTGAAATTATAAATTTTATGAAAGAATTAAGGAAAAGAGAAATAAAAACTTGCGTCATAACAACTAAAGGTAAAATATTTGCAGAAAAAATTCTTAAACAATTGAATATTTTTCCAGAATTTATTTTTGGATATGAATCCGGAACAAAAATTAAAATAGCTGAAAGCCTTACACAAAACTATGAAATTTTAGGCTTTATAGAAGATAGAAAAAAAACTCTAATAGATATTAAACAAAATCCAGAAACTTCTGACATTCCATGCTTCCTAGCTGATTGGGGATATTTAAAAGGATCAGATAGATATACATTAAGTAATGGTATCAAATTATTAAAATTAGGCAGCCTTGAGGAATTAGTTGCAATTTAAAAATAATCAGCTAGAGTACAGATGTACTATAGTTTGTATTTATGAAGTTTGGTTTAAATAAAAAATTTCCAAATTTAGAATAATTACAAAAAACTTTACCGATAAATCAAACAATGAGTCTTGAAGAAAAGAAAAAAACTGAATCGAAAGAAAAAGACAAGGCATTAAGTCTTGTCTTAGGTCAAATAGAAAGAAATTTTGGACGAGGATCAATAATGAGACTTGGTGACGCTTCAAGAATGAAAGTAGAAACAATATCTACTGGTGCACTCACCTTAGATTTGGCATTAGGAGGAGGCTATCCAAAAGGAAGAGTAGTAGAAGTTTACGGACCAGAAAGTTCAGGAAAAACTACGTTAACGCTTCACGCGATAGCGGAAGTCCAAAAGAATGGAGGAGTAGCTGCATTTGTAGATGCTGAGCATGCACTCGATCCAGTTTATGCAGCCTCTCTAGGAGTTGATGTTGAAAATTTGTTAGTTTCACAACCAGATACTGGTGAAATGGCTCTGGAAATAGTTGACCAACTTATAAGATCGAGTGCAGTAGATCTTGTAGTTGTTGACTCGGTCGCAGCACTAACCCCAAGAGCCGAGATAGAAGGAGAGATGGGAGACCATGTAATTGGAAGCCAAGCAAGACTAATGAGTCAAGCGATGAGGAAAATAACAGGAAATATTGGTAAATCTGGATGTACGGTAATATTTCTGAATCAATTACGCCTAAAAATTGGAGTTACATACGGCAATCCAGAAACAACCACAGGAGGTAATGCACTAAAATTTTATGCCTCAGTGAGACTTGATATCAGAAGAATTCAAACTCTTAAAAGAGGTACTGAAGAATATGGTATTAGAGCAAAAGTGAAAGTAGCAAAAAACAAAGTTGCGCCACCATTTAGAATTGCAGAGTTTGATATTCTCTTTGGGAAAGGTATCAGTACAACAGGATGCTTATTAGATTTAGCAGAAGAGACTAATATCATAATAAGGAGAGGTGCTTGGTATAGTTATGAAGGAGAAAATATTGGACAAGGAAGAGATAATACAATTATTTGGCTTGATCAAAACTTAGAAATCAGGAATAAAGTAGAAATTATGGTTAAAGAGAAATTAACAGAAGGTACCGAAGTCAGTTCTAATTCAATGAAAGTATTAAATAGCAATCCTGCCAATACAACCGCTGTTAATGATATAAAAACAGTAGCTTAGCTTTATCAAGAATCAGCTAACGTCCACCACCCAGCAGCAGGACCTATAAATCTCACTACAATCCATAAGATTACTAATCCTCCAATTCCAAACCAACTAGCCTTAATACTAAATTTAATTAGGTTATCTCTTTGATTAATTGTGAAGGGAAGCCAGTCAAATAATCTTGGAGACTCATCAATTTTAGATTTAGTATTATTTTTTTTTGGAGGTAACCCAAGTATTTTTCGTCTTTTTGCTTCTCCCATATTTATTTAGTTATTTACAAAATCATAACCTAATCAAAAGGTAGCATATAGTTAATTTGTTTTGAGGGTTGAATGTTTTGCAAGAGTAACCTTCCCCAGTTTCTTTTATTTACTCTTCCATCTAAGATTATTAACTTACCTGAATTTCTTCTTAAAGGAGAAATAGATTTTTCAAGTTTTATTTTAACTTGAGGAAGAAAAAAGTCTCTAAACCAATCTTGAGAAAGCTTCTTTTTATGAGAGACTGTAATTGCATTTATAGGTTCTGACATATTCGGAATCGGAAGTAAAGGAATGATAATTTGTTCTGGAATTTGAATTAAATAAGAATTCATAATCCACCAGTCAAAACTAGAGCAAAGAATTTCATTTTTGCCTGAGGGAATTGTCTCTAGCAATACCCTCTTCCCGTACTTAGAAGCTAATTCTGTAGCTAGGTTAGTCTTTAAATCATTATCGTCAGACAAAACTAAAGTTAAACCTTTTCTAAAGAGTATTATTTTTTTGCATTTATCCAATATTGAATTTGTAAAAAAAGGATTATTAGGAAGCAGCTGTTTAGAGGGAATATATAATGAAATCTTTTTTTCTTCAAAATTACTTTTAAAATTAATAACCGTGTCAATATCTAAACTGTGCTTTTTAAAATACATTTGGAAAAAATTATCTTTTCTCAATGCTGATAAAAAAACAAATTTATTATTTGAAAAAAATTCCTTAATTTGAGAAAGTTCATCAATTGGCTGCAAATACAAATTCCAATCTAAATTTGTATCGTTTAATTTTACCCAGCATGCCCAACCTTGAGATAATGCTTTGTTAACGCTTGAAAATTTATCGGAGAAACAAGAATTTTCATGAAAAAAGTTTGAAAAAAAACTAATTTCTTTTTCATCTAAATTAATATAACCATTTCCTAGGACCTTTCTCATAAAAAACTTTTTCTTCAACAAATCATAAACTTTTATAAATTTTTGATTAATTAATTCAAATTCTTTTAAATTTTTTGTCCAATCCGTTTTAAGTAAAGTAATTTTAAAATGATTTTTTAAATCATGTTTTATATCCTCAATTCCAGAATAAACTATTCGATGATTTCTAAGATTATGAGAATTGGGATCATTAAGTAAATCTTTGATTGTTATCAAGCGAACATTATGATTTGCAAAAATAAATTGATCTTTTTTAAAAATAAAATTGAAACCTAGATTTTTCAATGAATTAATCTGAAACTGGCTGATAAATTGAATTTTTTCCTTAGATAAAACAAAAGTTGAATCCTCTTCATTTAAAAATAGAGAAATTAAAATTGGAGGTAACCAATCATAGCTAGAGAAAATTTCTGAATTAATTAGATATGTAGAATCATTTTCAATACATTTAGAAATTATCCTCCCAAAAGAATATATGTGTTCCCAATTAATACTTTGATCTCTCAAAAAATTTTTCAAATATTGATGACTTAAAATTCCAAGCATTTATAATTGATTTAATTTCAAATACATAAAAAATTTATGAACCCAATATACAAAAAATTGTTATCAATATAAGAGGAGCTTAAATTAATCAATCAATGAAAATTGGAATAGTAGGATTAGGTTTAATTGGTGGTTCTTTAGGATTAAAACTCCAAAGACTAAACCATACAATTTATGGAATAGCAAATAATGAATTTAATTTAAAAAAAGCTAAGGAAAAAAAACTTGCAAATTTTGTTAGCTGTGATTTGAGCTTATTACAAAAATGCGAGCTCATAATTTTGGCATTGCCTATCAAAGATTTGATCAGACCATCTCAACGATTAGTAGCATCAATTCCTCAGAGAACAATACTAACTGATGTAGGCTCTGTTAAAGAACCAATTGTAAATACATGGGAAAATTTACATCCTCTATTTATTGGATCTCATCCAATGGCAGGAACAGAAAAAAAAGGAGTTGATTCAGGTTTTGAAGGTCTTTTTAAAAATGCAAAATGGATTATTACCCCAACAGAAAAAAGTGACCTTAATGCATTCAGAACTGTTTCCGAGCTAATAAAATCAATGAATTGTGAAATTTGCCAAGCTTCACCAAAAGAGCATGATGAAGCAGTATCTCTAATTTCTCATTTACCTATATTTTTGGCTTCTGCCTTAATTGAAACTGCTCATACAAAAAATAATCAATCTTTATTAGATATCACACAAAAACTTGCTGCTACAGGATTTGCTGACACTTCTAGAGTTGGCGGCGGCAATGAACAACTAGGCTTGGATTTAGCTATTAATAATCAGATTAATGTTTTAAATGCCATAAATAATTTTAAAAATAAACTGAATACACTTGAATCTCTTATTAAAGAAAAAAATTGGGAGTTACTTTCTAACAAACTTGCTGAAGCAAAAGAAATCAGACAAAATTTTATAAAGTAAAATTTTCTATACCTTTGGTAGCTAAAATTTGCCTTGAAACCATTAATGCAGACTGACTAACACCTGCAGTTCCCTCTCCTGGATAAATCGAATCTCCACATAACCATAAACCTTCAAAAGGTGTCCTACTTGATAGTCCAAATAAACCAAAAATATCTGGATTTTGACCAAGCCCACCTACTATTCCATTAGGTCTATTTGTCCATTTTTCAAAGCCCAATGGAGTTGCTAATTCCCTATGCAACCAATTTTCAGGATCAATATCAAATTGACTTTCCAATTCCAGCGATATTTTTTTCATGTAACCATTTTTCTTCTTTAAGTAAGTTTGTTTATCTAGATCAAACCAATCTTTAGTCTTGGTAAAGATACTCGCAATTAAAGTAACCTCACCTTTAGGTGCTCTTCCATCACCATCATCACTAATTGATACAAATAACGAACAAAATTCTTTCGAAACAAATTGATAATGATTGGAGAATGTTTTTTTAATATGTTCTTTTTTTAATGCCGAATAAAAAACAACAGCTCCACTTGGATCAGGCAAATTATTAAGTCGATTTTTATAATTTGTTTTTCTTTCTAAAGGATCTTTTAAATGCTTGAGCAAAGATTGTGGAGGCGCGGTATAAATCACATCTTTTGCTTGGTATATAAAAGATTTTTTTTTCGAATTAGCGGATACTGTCCAACACATATTTATTTCGTCAAAAGTTATAGAATTAACTACTTGTCCAAAAATTATATTAACTCCAGTTTTAATCAATGAACTTTCTAATGATTCACTTAAAGATTGCATAGATTTTTTAAGATGCCACAGACCATGTGGCTGTTGACACATCTGAAGAACAGTAGATCCATATAATGCTGCAGTATTATGAACATCCTCTTGAGAATAAAGTTTTAATTGAAGATTTAAGAATTTAATCAATCGCTCATTCCTAGATAATCCACATATCCGCAATAAATCAAAAATAGTAGATTTAAGTAATATACCTGTAACAAGGTTTGAAGGTACTAGTGCTTTAAGGAGTTGAGAAAAATCCCAAAAATTACTTATTGGTAATACGGGATTATTGTTAGCAAATATCCAATTACTTTCATGTATGAGGGTACAAAGTTTCCAAAATCTTTGACTTCCAGGAAACTGAATTTCTTGTTCAGCAATCCATTTACTTTTTTCATACCAAATAGGTATAGGATTACTACCATCATTTAAATCAACAATGCAAGCAGGGTCTAAAATTGTGGCTTCTGGGGATGGAATATCTAAAAAATCAAAAATTCTAGAATGTATTCCTCCCTTCTCTAAACCCGCAACCTGAGTTGCACCAACATCAAAAATATAATTCTTTCTTTTAAAAGTACCGGCACATCCTCCGGCTTGAGTATGAGATTCGATTAAAGTCACTGATAAGCCTTGTTTTGATAAAATCGCTGCAGAAGTTAGTCCTGCGATACCAGCACCTATAACAATAACTTCAGACTCTCTCATTAAAATGCAAAAATTGTCCCCTATTGAAATTAACGAAATTTGTGAAGATTTAGGTGAAACCTATCCAAAAAGTATTGAACAAGTACATGGGGGAGATATTCATAGTGCATGGCAATTAGAATTCTCAAACAAAAAGTTATTCCTTAAAAGAAATATTAGAAACAAAAAATTTCTTGAATTTGAAAAATATTGTCTTCAAAATTTGAAAAAATATATCAATCAAGAAAACTTAGTAATCCCTGAAGTTATTACATATAAAAATATAAAAAATATAGAAATTCTTTTAATTGAATGGATAGATATGCATAACTTTGACCAAAAAAAGCTTGGAAAAGGTTTAGGAGAATTGCACTTAAAATCAGCTGAATCTAATCCCAAAATGTTTGGGTTTCCAGTCGAGGGTTTTATCGGAACATCAGATCAGAAGAAAGGCTATGAAGATAATTGGATAGATTGTTTTTTAAACTTAAGGATAATACCTCAATTATTATTTCTTAAATCGACGTTTTTAGATAAAGAAATCATAAATAAAGTTAAAGAAAAAATTAAATCAGAATTGCTGAATCACAAACCAATTAATGCTCTAGTGCATGGTGATTTGTGGTCAGGCAATGCAGGAATGGACAAAAGTGGAAAGGGGGTTATATTTGACCCGGCATCTTACTGGGCGGATAATGAAGTAGATATAGCTATGACAAAACTATTTGGAGGATTTAGAAAAGAATTTTATGAAGAATACCATAGAATTTTTCCTATAAAAAACGGATTTGAAAAAAGAATTATTATTTATAATTTTTATCACATATTGAATCACGCCAATATTTTTGGAGGAGGATACTTAAAACAAGTTCAAGATTACGTAAAAGCAATACTCAATATGTAATCTTTGGCTAACCTAAATATGTCTTCTTAAGATTTTGTACCTTATCTAAAACAGCCTCACGATTTTCACTCGTACGAAGATTTTGCCAGCTCCATTGACCGACAACAATTACACCTAGTAATTCTAATAAACCTGGGAGAATTGGGAAAAAGTTTATCGTGTCAATGACAACTTTAATGATTATTTGAGCTATTACGACAACAGCAATTATGCCTGCCGCCTTGCCGTACTTACCCATTTGAGTCCAATCAACATTACCGATGGTTTCGTTGACTTTTCCCATAACATCAGAGTACTTCTCTGAAAAACTTTTGGTTTCTGAGCTTGTATCGGAGCCGGAGTCTTGGTTTGACTCTGGAGTGTTATCACTCATGAATTCAGTAAACTTAATATATGAACCAGACAGTATCGGAAAAAACGTCTGTTGACTACCTTTTTGTTGTGCAAAATTCCGAACCGAAACATTTTGTATTTTTTTAAAGGCGTTACTATGTAAGGTTTCTGAAGATATTTAAACTTAAAATTGATTTATAAAAACTTCACATTATCGTCTAGTTCTAACAAAAACATTAAAAAATCAAAGTAATAAGAAAAATTTAAAAGGCTAAAATTTTTATTTAAATTATTATGTTTTCATAGTTTAACTCGCAAAAATTAAAGGCTCGAAATGTCCAAAGATATCAAAAACATTTCACCCTCAAAGAGATAGGTTATGAGGGTCAACTAAATCTTAAAAACAGCTCAGTATTATGCATTGGAGCAGGTGGGCTTGGGTCTTCCGTTTTGCTTTATCTAGCTGCAGCAGGAATCGGGACAATTGGAATAGTTGATAACGATCAAGTTGAAAATTCTAATCTCCAGAGACAGATAATTCATGAAACAAATACAATTGGCAATCTTAAAATTGATTCTGCCAGAGAAAGAATTAAAAAATTCAATCCTAATTGTGAAATATTAACCTTTTCAGAGAGAATTAATCCTAAAAATGCTCTCGAATTAATGAGGGACTTTGATACTATTTGTGATCGCTCGGATAACTTTGGCACAAGATATTTAATAAATGATTCATGCCTGATATTAAATAAACCTCTAGTCTTTGGAAGTGTACAAGGATTTGAAGGGCAAGTGGCTGTTTTCAATTTACATAAAAATAGTCCTAATTTAAGAGACTTACTTCCAGAATCACCTTCAAAAAATGCTGCCCCTAGTTGTGCAGAATACGGGGTAGTGGGTGTTTCAACAGGTTTAATAGGAATTCTTCAGGTTAATGAAATTATCAAAATCATTTTAAAAAAAGGTGAAATTTTAGATGGGAAGATTTTAATTTTTGATCTATTGAATATGAAGATGAAAAAATTAAATCTAAAAAGTGATCAGTTAAATAAACGTATAAAGAATCTTTCTCAGTTTAAGGGCTTTTATAATAGCGATGGATATTGTGAGCAAAACAATGAAATAAACAGTATTAATGCTTATGACTTCAATAGTTCATACAAAGCAAAACCCAACAAAATTCTTTTAATTGATGTTAGAGAAAATGAAGAATTTTCTACATCTGCGATAGAGGGATCTATCTCAATCCCCTTAAGTCATTTGAACCAAGAATCTGACTTAAAATTTATTCAAAAAGAAAGTTTAACTAAAGAGGTTTTCACTATATGTAAATCGGGGAAACGTTCTGAAAAAGCTTCAAGAGTCTTGTCTAAATTCAAAATTCAGTCAAGATCTATCGAAGGCGGCATTGAAAAGGTAAAAGAAATATTGCGCAATTAATTTTTTAAAAATAGTTAGTAATCTACCCCTCTTTTCAAATCAACTCCTACATTTGCATAATGCTTATGACAAACCATTTCAGAGTAAACATCAGCTAGTTCAAAGTATGAAGGTTCATTTTTACACCTGCCAGTAATTACAACTTCTGTATCTGCTGGTTTTTTTAAGAGCGTCTGATGTATTGATTCCACAGGTAGCAACTCTAAATCAACAGTTGGATTCAATTCATCTAAAATAATTGTTTTATACAAACCAGACAAAATAGCAGCTTTAGCAATTTCCCATGCTCTTTCTGCCTCAACATAATCAATTGGTTGTTGCTGACCTCTCCATACGATAGCATCTCTGCCTGAACGCAAATGATCTACTAAATGAGGATAACTCTCTCTCAAAGCTTCTATGGCGGCATCTTCGGTGTAACCATTTCCACCTTTTAACCACTGTAATATTAAAACTCTATGACTTTTATCTTGAGATATTCCTTTGCCGATTGCTTGAAGAGCCTTGCCGAGTGCACTTGTGGATTTACCCTTTCCTTCACCTGTATAAATCTCAATTCCACCACTAGAACTACTTTGTCTGGTTTGTTCTGACAAGTCTCCTATCAAACGTGGTCTCATTTCTGAATGTAATTGAGATATTCTTACCAAAGAGGGCGGGGCCGCCCTTCCAGTAATAATTATTTCTAATCCATCTGGACGATTTTGAAGAGAATCAACTACTTCATTAATATCAAGCATTCCTAAATCAAGAACTGGATTCAACTCATCGAGTACAACTACAGAATAAAGAGAACTTGCAATTGCTCCTTTAGCAATATTCCAACCTCTTTCAGCCTCACCAACATCAAACTTTGTCACTTGTTCAGCAGTAAAAAATTCAGATCTTCCTGTCCTTACATGGTCAATTAAATGTGGAAATCCTCTTTGTAAAGCCTCTATAGCTGAATCTTCGTCATATGGCCTCTCAGGCCCTTTTAAAAATCTTAGAAGTAAAACTCTTGACTGTCTTTTTTCGCATATTCCTAATCCTATTGTCCTGAGAACTACTCCCAACGCAGCCTGACTTTTTCCCTTACCCTCTCCATCATAAATATGTAATTGACCTTTTGATCTCTCCTGACTGTCACTTGCTGTGACAATTCCAATTCCTCTATTTTTACTCGTATTCGTCAATTGAACAAAATAAATAAATTTAATCTAAGATATAGATAAGAATATTATTAAAGATTTAATAATAAATTCAACCTATTCATTAGGTAATTTGAATTTTAAAGTAATTAGCATGTTCAATCAACTAGAAATTCTCTCTGATGAACAAAGTAAAAAGCTTTATACAATTAGAAGATACATTAAAAATCTTGATAGTGTATGTATTGCTTATTCCGGAGGAGTTGACAGTACATTAGTAGCATCATTAGCATTCGAGCAATTAGGTAGCAAGGCAATTGCTATAACTGGTATTTCTCCTGCATTAGCCAATACTCTTCGTGAAGAAGCAAGAAGGCAAGCAAAATGGATTGGAGTAAAGCATTTAGAAATTAAAACATCGGAATTAGATCAATCAAGTTATAGTAAAAACCCTAAGGATAGGTGTTTTGCATGCAAAAAAGAGCTGCACAAACATACAACCTACCTCTCAAAAAAACTAAATTACAAGATTGTTTTAGATGGAGTCAATCTGGATGATCTCAAAGATTACAGACCTGGTATAAAAGCCTCAAAACAAGCAGGAGTTATCTCTCCTCTTGCAAAATTTAAAATTTCAAAACAAGACATTAGAGATATATCAAGAGCACTAGGTTTTCCTTGGTGGGATAAACCTGCACAACCTTGCTTATCATCAAGATTTCCTTATGGCCATGAAATAACTAGTGAGAGGCTAAAAATGGTTGAGAAAGCAGAAGAATATCTTAAAGAATGTGGATTATCGGAGGTTAGAGTTAGATGCCAAGGTTCAACTGCAAGAATAGAAATTCCCAAAGATGAATTAGAGCATTTTTTTAACAAATATAATTTTAGTGAATTGGTTAAATATTTTTCTAATTTAGGATTTAATTGCACAAGTTTAGATCTTGAGGGACTAGTAAGCGGAAAATTAAATAGGTAAATATTGTCAAACAACTGTTCTGATCTGTTTTGAGACTGTTGAAGGTGGA
This sequence comes from Prochlorococcus sp. AG-347-L02, assembly GCA_003281255.1. Classification (GTDB taxonomy): domain Bacteria; phylum Cyanobacteriota; class Cyanobacteriia; order PCC-6307; family Cyanobiaceae; genus Prochlorococcus_A. The sequence goes on along the minus strand of QCCL01000002.1, from coordinate 110,575 downwards.
TTTCGCTCAATAACACGCAAAGCATGTTCTTTAGCCATTAAAGATTCAATTAAGTATTGACTAGCTAGTTCAGGCATCATATTTTTACCACATGTAAAAATATCGACTGCAGAATAATTAGACTCAGGCCAAGTATGTATTGAAATATGAGATTCAGCCAGTAATGCAATTGCTGTAACCCCTTGAGGCTCAAATTTATTACTTATCAAATTCAGAACTGTTGCATTTGCCAATTTAGCAGCTTTGTTTAAAGTACAACGCAAAAAGGATTCATCATTTAATTTTTCGCAATCACATCTATACAGTTCCAACAAAAAGTGTTTACTTTGATGACTTAATTTATGATCATCATGAAACGAACTTAAAATTTGATTTTTTTTGAAGATTTCCATTTAACAAATATATATGCAGTTAAGATTGGCTAAAAATCGTACTTTCTTAATTATAGGTGAATCATTTGAGAAGAGCCTAATAAAGACTGATTAAATTTATCTAAATGCGTCGCACTTATGAAACATTGACTATCTTTACCAACAGAATTTAATAACAAATTTTGCCTGGTTAAATCTAATTCGGCCAAGACATCATCCAATATAAGTATTGGAGGGACATTTAATGTTTTAGTTAATAAATCTAGTTCAGCCATCTTCAAAGCCAAGATAAAAGTCCTTTGCTGTCCTGATGAACCATATTTTCTAACTGAAACATTATTAATAAGAAACTCAACATCATCACGATGAGGACCAAAATTACATTTACCAGTCAATGCTTCTACTGAACGCTGATTTAATAGTTGTTCTGCTATTTTTTTACTAATAACTTCTTCTTCTTCTTCTTCTGGACTTATATTCTGTATCCCCGAAAGATAATTTATGCTTATTTGCTCTTTAGATTTACTTAAATAATTATGCCAATATTCAACATATGGTTTTATTTTTAACAAAGCTCTTCTTCTTCGCCTAAAAATTCTTGTACTTATTAATGACATTTGAATATCAAAGCTTTCAACAATATCTGTAGATTGGGTTTTTAAGAAACTTTCCGAACGCCAAAAATGACTTCTTTGTTTTAAAAGCCTGTTAAATCTACTTATCAGGTCAAAATATACTGGTTCAAGCTGAGATACGACTTTATCAATCCATGTTCTTCGAAAACTGGGTTCACTTCTAACAATATCTATATCATTAGAACAGAAACATACACTTCGTATATAGTTCTTTATTTCACTCTGTCTTTTCAAGATTGATTCATTGACATAAATTCTTTTAGGGCCTTTTCGGAATAAATTTAACTTTAAATCGTCTTTAAAATTTATCTGTCCTATGACTACAGCCATATCACTATCGTTCTCTATTAAATCTTTATCGCTTAATGCTCTATTAGATTTTAATTGACTTAAAAATTCAACTGATTCAAGTAAATTTGACTTGCCAATACCATTACAGCCAAGAACAATTGCTCTTTGCTCTTTTAAATCAATTTCAAAACTTTTATGGTTCCGAAAATTTTTAATTTTTAATTTATTTAGGAAAATTTTTTTTGTGCATTCATTAATTAAATTAGCTAAGTTTAAAATATTTAGATTTTCTTTAAAGAAATTGAAAAATTAAAGGGCATGTAGCTCAGTTGGATAGAGCATCAGATTCCGGTTCTGAGAGTCGGGGGTTCGAATCCCTCCATGCTCGTAACATGATTTTAAAGTTTATATCCCATTACTCTTATTCCATTTGGATCAAGTATGAATCCATTTTCCTCTAAACTTAAAAACGAAGATACTGGAGCCTGTACAGAAATACTGCATCCAGGCATTTCTCTATTTATTTTCTCAAGAGTTACTTGAAGCAATATTGAATAATAAAGTTGCTGATTATTACCTGGCAATGCACTTAAATTCCACAAGTTAGCATTCAATCCCCTATCGGACGTAACCCTTACAAAGCCATATAATTTATTTTTTAATTCACTCTGTATGGTAAAGAAGAAATTACTTTTCTGAATAGCCTTAGAAAGAGGTTTAATTGGAAATGTCTCACTACCACAATTGGCTAAAAGTTTGTTAACCTCTTTAGCTAATGGGATTTGAGAAGAATTAACAAAATAACCTTCTGGAAGAACAAGTTTTTTTTTAGAAAAATATTGCAATTATCAACCTGTATTTCTCATCCCAGCTGCTATCCCATTAATAGTTAAAAGTGCTCCTCTCAAAAGTTCACTTCTACTATAAGCTCTTCTAGATTCATCATTATCAATAACAAATTCGCTTATTGGGGGTTGTCTTGTCTGATCTCTTAGTCTTCTTAAAAGTGAAACCTGCAAAAACCCCAATGGGATGATTGTCTTATTTCTCAAGCTTACTGATGACTTCAAATCTCTATCAGATTCGAGAAGCTTATTTTTACCAGTAATCTCAAGTATTAAAGATTTTGTAAGATTATATTCTTTAGAAATTACTTCAAAAATTTCATCAAAAGAATCTTTATTTTCTTTACTGCCAAGAGTATCAACATAATATCTAGCAACTTCCAAATCCACCTTAGATAATGTCATTTCTACCTTAGATATAAGCATCCTAAAAAATGGCCATCTTTGATGCAGAACTCTCAATAATTCAATTTGTTGTGGATCTGAATTTAATTCAGATGACAATGCAGTGCCTACTCCAAACCAACTTGGCAAAAGAAATCTACTTTGTGTCCAACCAAATACCCATGGAATAGCTCTTAAACTTGACAAATCTTTTGCACCTTTTTTTCTTCTAGCAGGCCTACTAGATATCTGTAATTTACTTATTTCTTCTATAGGAGTGACCTCTTGAAAGAAATTTAACAAATCAGGATTCTCATGTACTAATTTTCTGTAGTGAGACCTTGATGTTTCTGCCAACCTAGACATTAATTGGTTCCATTCTGGAGTAGCGTCAAGTCTATTATTTACTAAACTATTTTGAATAACCGCTGTAGTGACAGTCTCAAGATTGTACAAAGCCAGTTCAGGAAGACTATATTTTGAAGCTAAAACTTCACCTTGTTCTGTTATTTTTATTCGCCCTTTTAAGGTACCGCTTGGTTGAGCCAATATTGCCTGATAGGCTGGTCCTCCTCCTCTTCCTACAGAACCACCTCTTCCATGAAAAAGTCTTAGCAATATATTATTTTTACTTGAAAGATTTTGAAGAGCTATTTGAGCTCTATGAATTTCCCAATTGCTAGAAACAAAACCAGAATCTTTGTTGCTATCAGAATATCCAAGCATTAATTCTTGAAGAGGTTTAAAAGATTCTCCCACTTTTGGCAGTAATGATCTATAGAAATCTAATTTGAACAACTTTTCCATTACTTCTGGTGCTCTTTTAAGGTCTTCTACAGTTTCAAAAAGAGGAACAACTAATAATTTTGACTTTTGTGAATTTTGATCAAGAAGTCCCATCTCTTTTGCCAGTAAGAGAACTTCAAGCAAATCAGATGCACTATGACTCATTGAAATTACATAAGAATGACAAATGCGACTTCCAAATTCTTGCTGTAGTCTCTTAACCATTTTAAAAACTGAAAAAGTTTCTTCTGTAGTTTTTGTCCAGTTAACATCTGATGGAATTAGAGGCCTTTTTGTATTTAATTCGTCTATAAGCCATTTAATTTTCTCTTCCTCAGACATTTGGTCATATTGAACAGATAAATCAAGATAATTTGTAAGCTCTTGTATAGCGTCACTATGCCTTGTACTCTCTTGACGAATATCTAAACTTGCCAAAGAAAATCCAAAAATATGAACCTGAGTAAGTAAAGTGTTTACGGACTCGCAAGTTAAATCTGTACTAATTAGGCTATTTTTAATTAATTCGAGATCATAAGTAAATTCGTTCACTGACTTGTAATATAAGTTTTCAACTTTCTCTAGATTTTGGTTATCAATTTCTCCCTCTAGGTCAAGTTTCCACCCATTATCAGATAATAAATTATTTCTTTCTTGTGTTAACCTTAATTTTTCTAAAATATAACTTAATTTCAATCGATAAGGCTCTGATCTATACCTTGTAGCCCTTGCTTCATAGATTTCAGGGAACTTAACCCTGTCCGTTTCGAGTGACTCTAATAGAGAAGAACTGACTTGACTCCATTGCATCGAAACACTTAATTGATCTCTAAGATTAGATGTTGCAATAATATATCTTTCCAACATCAACTGCCTTTGGTAGCAAGCAGTTCTCCATGTTATCTCAGGAGTGACCGATGGATTACCGTCCCTATCGGAGCCTACCCAAGACCCGAAGTTGCAAAAAGATTCAGAGGGTAACTGAACATCTGGATAATTTTCGGTTAGTGCTTCAGTGATCCTGCCCCTCAATTGAGGCATGGCATTAAATAAAACTTGCTGAAAATAATGTAAGGCATAATCTACTTCGTCTAAAACTGATGGTTTAAATTGATGCAATTCATCTGTTCTCCACCAAAGTCTTACTTCCTCTTTTAATTGGGTTTTTAGAGAATTTTTTTCTTCTTTTGTTAGAAATTGCTCAATCTGTATTTTTTTTAATAAATTTGCTACTCTTGTTTGCTTATGTCTTATTGTATGCCTTACTATTTCAGTTGGATGCGCAGTAAAAACTAAACGGATATCCATTTCCTGCAATAATTCTTCTAATTTCCCTGGTGGTACATTTAATTTCCTCAGCCTGTAGAATAATTCCCTGAAAGTTACTGGAGCATTTTGCCTAGCCAATGCTGGGGCAAAAGGATCGAGATTATCGGGCGATTTTTGAACATCCTTATTGGTAAAGCTTTGAATATATCTATCTTCCTCGACTCTTTGTTCCAAAATATTCACGAGTTGAAAATATAATGAAAACGCCCTTGCCGCTGCAATGGATTCTGCTAAATCCATAGAATTTATAATATCAACTATTTCATTTTTAAAAGTTTTTGAACTATTACCATCAATTTGTTTTGAATAACTTAATTCTTTAAGCTGTATCAATCTCTCTGCTTGCTCATCTGGGCATTCTTCTCTGAGTACAGATTCCCATAAATCTTCTATTAAAAGACGATTTTTATCACGTGGATCATTGTTAGTTATCAGATCCACGTTATTATTTTTTATCTGTCGAAAAGATTCCATATAATCATTATGTCACAAGTGAAAATGTTCAGATCAAAGTTTATTTAAATAATCAAACATTCTTTGCCTCACCCCTAATCATATCTTCTATAGAAATTTTAATTATCTGCTCAATAGAAAGACCTTTTTCATATTGATTTATCCATTTCATAGATTGATTGCCTTCTTCAAGAACTTTATAGATAGGATCTAAAAGATGTTTCATACCATGATCTTCTGCTGTCGATGATAAATCTGATAATAAGTTTTGAATCCATTCTTTACAAATAACTTTTTTGCCATCTTGCCAGTGAATTAATTCTGAATTCAGACTATCCTTAGCAGCATTTATTTCATTTTGATCACATATTTCTGACAACTCATCCATAGAAAAAATACTGACATTCATAGGATCTAAGGTATTTATATTTTCAAAAAGATTTAAAATCCTTAGTTCTATCATGGCCGTTATCCCTAAAAGCAGATTAGTATCGTGAACAAAATCACAAATTCTTAATTCCAAACGATCAAGAATTAAAGGTCTTTGGGGACCATTTGGTCGGATTGAAGACCAAAAATGCCTTATGTTTTGCATATTTTTATTAGATATATTTTCCTCTATCCAATTGATATAAGAATTATGATTTACAAAAAAAGGAACCCTACTTGGTGTTTTAGGAAATTGAATCCATCTCTGAGAGTGATTATTTGTAATTTTATTATTTAAAAAAGGTGAACTAGCACTTAAGGATAGATATAAAGCAGCCTCTGATCTTATAAGTCTTATAGCTGTAAAAAGTTTATCTAAATCATCTATTCCTATGTTTATATGGACACTTGAAGTTGCAATAGATATTCCATAATTATCTTGAATAAATTGATGATAAACGTTGTCAATATCAGATCTTTGAAATTGAATATCGTGTTTAAAACAAAGAGTAGATGAAGGAATAATTGTTAACTCTTTTTTGTTTAGCCATCGTCTTAACTTTTTTCTTGGAGTTATTAATTTCTCATATAAAGAACCGTAGTCTTTTTCAGGTGTTGTTATGTATTCAACGTTTCTGTTATCTGGCTCTTTTACAAAATCAGGAAATTTTTTCTCAATTTCAGCCGAAACACCAATATGAGAATTTAAAGAACCCGTGAAAAGTTCCACCTCAAAACCCTTATAAAGATTATTTTGACTCATTTATTTATCCAAGCATGCTAGTGCTTTAAGTATTCCCTTTGCTTTATTTATCGTCTCTTGGTATTCATTTTCAGGAAAAGAATCAGCAACTATTCCAGCTCCTGCTTGCACTGATACATCATATTTCCCATCTCGTGAGGGTTTAACTATCATAGTTCTTATCGTAATTGCTGTATTTAGTGCACCATTAATATCAACAGATCCGTATACACCAGCATATGGTCCTCTAGCATCTTTTTCAAAGTGCTTAATCAATTGCATAGCTCTTATTTTTGGTGCTCCAGTTACTGTTCCAGCGGGGAAACATGCCTTAAGCAAATCCCATACATCAGCATTATTTTTTAAGATTCCCTCAACTTGACTAACTATATGCATAACATGTGAATATTTTTCAATAACCATTAAATCCTTAACCTTGACAGTCCCAATTTCACAAACTCTTCCAAGATCATTTCTCCCAAGATCAATAAGCATTACATGCTCCGCTATCTCTTTTGGATCTTTTAATAATTCCTTTTCTAATTCCAAGTCTTGTTGATTATCAATACCTCTAGGTCTTGTGCCAGCTATTGGTCTTAAGCTTGCAACAATCTGACTATTTTTATTTTTTTCTGCTTTAACCATTACTTCAGGACTTGAACCTATCAGATACCATGAGCCGAAATCAAAAAATGACATGTATGGAGATGGATTAACCATCCTCAAACTTCTATATAAATTGAAAGGATCATTATTGACTCGAGTTTGAAATCTCTGACTTATAACTATTTGGAAGATATCTCCTTTTTTTATGTATTCTTTTGCAGAGAGAACTGCATCCTCAAAATCTTTTTTCTTCCAATTACTTTCTAAATCTAAATTGTAATTCTCATTTTCATTCCAATCTAAAAACTCATTTTCTTTAAGAGGAACTTTCATTAAATTTCTAGTTTTCTGAATTTTAGAAATTGAGTTTAGATAGAACTCCTCAATTGAGCACTCTTTTGAAGAAGTTGTGTCTGCATAAACCACCGCAGTAATACATCTTTTTATTTGATCAAAAACAACTAATTGATCAAAAAACATCCAGGAACCATAGGGGATATTGTTTTCTGGTATTTCATTTATTGGAACGGTTGGTTCTATTCGATTTATTAATTCATAACCCCAAGAGCCATATAACTGGCCAATTGATGGTAAATCATCTAGCATGGTTGATTTGTATACCTTTGTCCAACTTTTTAAAATATCGAAAGGATCACCTTTATGTGTTTCAGTTTTGCCATTATTCCAAGTTTTAACTATTTCTTCTCCATAACAAACTGCTTCCCAAAGAGGTTTAGTAGCAACAATACTCCACCTACCCAAATTCTCCCCTCCTTCAACAGATTCAAGAAAAACACCATGGGAATCTTTTGAAGATAGTTTTAACCAAGTCGATAATGGAGTCTCTAAATCCGCTGGCCAAGTTTCAACTATAGGTATAAAATTTTTACCTTCTTTGTAAGCCTTTAAAAAACTATCTTTCTGTGAGCTGATCATATTAATAATGTCAGCCCAAATTATAATTATTTTTTTCTTTTATATCAACTTTAAGGAAGTTAATCAAAAGTATTCTTAGTTGTAAATTTCAAACCAGCTGGATTAGGATTCTCTCCTATTCTTCTAGGATTATGACCTACTTTCTCTCTACCTTCATTTACTTTTTCAGAGAAAACACCATCCTTTGGGTGTAAAAATTCAATATCGCCACCTGGGAAAATTCGGTAGATTTTAAAATCTTCAATTCTTGGCTTGAAGGCTCTTAATTGTGTTCCTAATGCAAGGCATTGTTCTTTTCTTGCAAAGTACATTAAATTATCACCTTCATGCATAATAGCTGCTCCCCCGGTGGGCAATTCAAATGCTTGTTCCTTTGAACTTTTCCATACAATTGCATATTTTTCTTCGGTTTCTGCTGAGTTTAATAAACCCCCAGTACTTCCTATATGCTTTGGAAATTGACCAACTAAAGTTTCAGTCATCCTAGATTTTGAGTTATTTCTAATAAGAAACTAGCATTCATATTTTGCAAAATTCAAAATTAATAGCAAATTTTCTACATTATTTAATATATGTATAACTTAATTCTTATTTTATTTTGTATCTGAAATCGGAAAAAATACTGTCAAACCTGTATCACGTCTTTGCGTGACATACCCTCCTAAACTAGCCAACAACTTTTGAGTGGCATTTTGACTAAGTTGTAAACTTCCAGTTTGAGGGTTCCAATTTAAAACAGGACCAATATCAGAACCGTTATCTTTTTTTAGAATTTCTTTTTGATTGTTATCTAATTTTTGTACTTTGAGTTGAAGTTTGAGTTTTTGACCAGCTGGTCTTAATTCTAAAATCAATGTACTACCTTCTTTTAATCCTCTAGTATTTTTATCAATTAATCCTCTTAACATTAATTCTAATTTTTCAGAATCACTCAAAATTTGTGGAAGTTGTTTGGGGATATCTATCTTCAAAGAAATACCACGTCTGTTTAATTGTTTATTCCACAAAGGAGTAAGCTTTTTGAAAATTTCGGCTAAATTAATTTTCGCCAAGTTATTCAATGATGGCACTTCATTACCAACTAATTCTGCTGCATTAAAGATTAAACCAAACCTATCAATTTGTTCATTACATTCATTATCTATTTGAATTAAACGATTTCTCATTGATTCATCCATTTTATATTTTTTTAAAGTAGAACTTATTAGGGTTCTTATTGTTGCCAAAGGAGTTCTTACTTCATGAGAAATTGCACGTAGTAGTTTTGCTTCTGTAATTTGCACATTTTTTTCATCACTTTTCACAGAATTCTGTATATTATGATTTGGTGTAATATTTGCTAATTTTGCCGATAATATTGGCCAAAATAATTTTTCAAATTGACCATTGATATTAAGGTTACCTAAATTATTGATTACATTACGAAATTTTACTCCTTCCTCATAATTTTCTTGATTTAATTTTGCATGCATTAATTCAATTGAAAGTTTTAGGCTTTCTTCATCGCACTTCATTAATAATATTTTCTTATCTTTTTCTCCTACAATTGATAATACGCATTGAAAATTTGGAGTGATTATCATCAAAAAAGGTTCATAACCATCTTCTTGTCCAAGATTTAAGACTTTATAATTACTAACTAAATCGAAATCTTTTTTTATCTTTTCTGAATTATTGACTGGTAAAAAACCTGCATTCTCATTTTGAAAGTATGGGAACCCCTCAGGAGACCAAAGCCATCCATGAAGTTGATTTAAAAATTTTTTATCATTAAAAGCTGGCAAAGGCGAGGCAACCCACATCCCCCCCTTTTTATAATTTTGAGAAAGGAAATTTTTTTGAATAACTTCTAAAGAAGCCCACCACATTCTTCTTGATGTATCATCATCCACATATATGTTTTGAACCCCTTTAATCAAAAGCTCTTGAATTTTTTTTATAGTAATTTTTGATTTCATCAACTTCTTAGTGATCTAGAACGTTTCAATATAGATAAAACAAATCCAATAGATATAAAATTAGTCACCAATGACGTTCGACCATAGCTCATAAAAGGAAGGGGAATTCCTGTAACTGGTCCTAATCCAATAGTCATAAATAAGTTAATAATTATTTGAAATAAAAAAGTTGAGGCTATTCCAATAACAATCAGAGATTCAAAGTTAGTCCTGGCAATTATTGCAGTATTAATTAGTTTTTTAATCAGAAAAAAGAACAACAATAAAACTATTATGCATCCTACAAAACCCAATTCTTCCCCTAAAGCACTGAATATAAAATCAGTATGTTGTTCTGGTATAAATTGCAAATTAGTCAGCTTACCTTGCAATAAACCAGTCCCAAATAATCCTCCAGAACCTATTGCAATTTGACTCTGTATCAAATGATATCCACCTCCTAATGGATCTCTATTTGGATCTAAAAATAAAACTAACCGATCTTTTTGATATTCTTTTAAGCCATATTGCCAAAAAATTGGTGTAAATTTTGCTACTAATAAATGGAACGAAATAGCAATAACAGAAAAAATAATTTTCTTTTTCGTAGATCTATAAGCAAGATATCCTATAAATGGAATCCAAAAAATAAGGAGAGTTGGCAAAGTTAAATAAATCATAGAAGTGACAAGACAAAACACTAATATCAAAATCCACTCTATGGGCATTTGCGACCAATAGAGCATCACACCTGTCAAAACAAGTAAAACTAAAGAGGTACCTAAGTCCGGCTGAAAGAAAATTAATAACCATGGAATAACTACTACTAATAAGGGCAATACTAAATCTCTTATTGTTAAAATTATTTTTTTGTCGAGTACAAAAGCAAGAGTTAATACAGTACTTAGTTTAGCTACTTCTGAAGGCTGAAAAGAAAAGATGCCCAAGTTTAACCATCTTTGAGCTCCAGAAACCGATATCCCAAAAAAATATATTAGTAATAAGGATATTAAAGTACACAAATAAAATGGAATCATATACTTTCTAAGTCTCTCTAACGGTATATAAGATATAAAAAATGCTAAAAAATAACCTAAAAAGCCAGTTAGGATATGTCCTAAATAATTCGACATCAAAAAATCAGCCTGAATGCTTTTTATTAATAAACCAGAAATAATAACTAAAAAAAGGGGAATTATAAGTAATGGAGAAAATAAAAAACCTCTATTAGAGTTATCTTTTTTTGGTAAAAATCCACTTTTATTTGATAAAGAAATCCTCTTAAACATCAATTATCTTTTAACAAATTGATTCTTAATTAATTGAGCTAAATTTCTAAATGCAATAGAACTTTCTTTATTGGGCTGGCTTATTGAGATTGGTACGCCATTATTGCTTTCTTCAACGAGAGGAATTTCTATAGGAATTTGGGCTAATAATGGCAAATCATTTTCTTTGGCTAATGTTTGTCCACCACCTTTACCAAAAATTTCATACTTTTTATTTGGCATATCTGGCGGAATAAATACTGACATATTTTCCACAATCCCCAGTAAACGAACTCCGAGTTGTTTAAACATTGCTAATCCCCTCCTTGCATCTTGCAAAGATACTTGTTGAGGAGTAGTGACAACAATAGCTCCAGAAATAGGAACAGATTGAGAAAGGGATATTTGTGCATCTCCTGTTCCTGGAGGCAAGTCAATAACCAAAAAATCAAGATTATTCCATTCAACTTGGTACAAAAATTGTCGGATAATACTATTAAGCATTGGTCCTCTCCATATAACTGGCTGACCCTCTTCTATGAGGAAACCCATTGATACCAATGAAATTCCATATTTATTTATTGGTATTAACCTCTGATCACTGCCACTACCTTCTGTAACTTTTGGATTCTGTTCTGCGACTCCCATCATTGAGGGAGTATTAGGTCCATAAATATCTGCATCCAGTAAACCGGTTTTTAAGCCTAATTTAGCTAAAGAACAAGCAAGATTAACTGCAATGGTACTTTTCCCAACTCCACCTTTACCACTACTAACAGCTATGATATTACGAATTCCATCAATCTCCTGCAACTCAGGAGAATTACTTTGAGTATTAGATTCTGTTTTGGAATGATTATTATCTATCTCTATTTGTACATCATCAATATCTTCAAAATCCAGTAGTGCTTTTTTAACCTCTTGTACAATTCTATCTCTCTGAGAATTTGCAAATGATGGTAGTGCTAATGTTACGATTGCTCTCGGTATAGTTACTCTTACGTTTTTAATCCAAGTTAATTCAATTACATTTTTCTGTGATCCAGCATCTAGAACTTTTTGTAAAGCAAAATTCGCATCTTCTATTGTGGTCATTAAATTTTTAAATATTTTGACGAGGTAGTCGACTGTTTAAAAGATTAAGAACTATGTCGAACTATCAAATAATAGGCAATAAGGACCCCCTAAGAGAAATTATAAAGGGAAACTTATAATTAACCAAAAAATTGTTTTTCTTAAAGATTTACTAAATACATGTTCAGAGAACCTCCTAAAAACTCGAGAGAAAAAACTAAAAATCTCTTATTAACACTACAAGACAAAATTTGTTCAGGACTTGAAACAATAGATGGCAAAGGGAAATTTATAGAAGAATCCTGGCTAAGAGACGAAGGTGGTGGTGGAAGATCAAGAGTATTGAAAAATGGTTCTATTTTTGAGCAAGCAGGAGTAAATTTCTCGGAAGTACAGGGAAAAGAATTACCTCAATCTATAATCTCTCAAAGGCCTGAAGCCAAAGGTCATGAATGGTTTGCAACGGGAACTTCTATGGTGTTGCATCCTAAAAATCCATATATTCCAACAGTTCATCTGAATTATCGATATTTCGAAGCTGGTCCTGTTTGGTGGTTTGGAGGAGGTGCAGACTTAACTCCTTTTTATCCTTATCTTTCTGATGTGAGAAATTTTCATAACGAACATAAAAAAGCTTGTGAGAAAGTTGATAAAGATTTGCATAAAGTTTTCAAACCATGGTGTGATGAATATTTCTTCTTGAAGCATAGAAATGAATCTAGAGGCATAGGAGGTATTTTTTATGATTATCAAGATGGTTCAGGCAATATTTATAGAGGAAATAATAAAAATGGAGAAGCATCAAAAGCTTCGCAAAGTATTAGCAAAATTAATTTAAATTGGGATAATTTATTTTCTTTAGCAGAAAACTGTGGAGAGGCTTTCCTTCCTTCATATTTGCCCATTATTGAGAATAGAGCTTCTCAAACATATTCATCTAAGGAGAGGGAATTCCAGCTATATCGAAGAGGCAGATATGTCGAATTCAATTTAGTTTGGGATAGAGGGACGATTTTTGGACTACAAACAAACGGCAGAACTGAATCTATATTAATGTCCTTACCACCTTTGGCCAGATGGGAATATGGATATAAAGCTAAAAAGGATACTCGAGAGGAATTTCTCACATCAATTTTTACAAAACCCCAAGATTGGTTAAATGATAAAGAGCTAGAGAAATTCTGTATTGAGAATAATATCTTTGATTAAAAATTATCAAATAACTTTTTTAATAGCTTAGATAGGTGTTTTAAATAAAGAACCGTCACTTTTCAATTGAAGTTTTTCTCCAAGTTCATTTTCTAAAGAAATTAATTCATCCCTATGCGCTCTTAATCTCATGAAAGTTGAATCATTTTCATTTTCCTTAATCAATCTTAATTCAAATTTTTCCTCTCTTGCTGATTTTTTAAAATAAACAATGCCAGACAAAGGGCCGCCAACTAATCCTAAAAGAATAGGCCACCAACCTAATTCAGGATATATTTGAATGATTACTAAACCTAAAGCACAGGAACCAAAACCGCCTAGAAAGCCTAAAAAAATGGCTAAAAATTTACTAGAAACAACTTGTCCCTTAAATATTAAAATTCTTTGTTCAAAATCTCCTCCTGTTTGCTTCCATCCCCTCAAATTAAGCCATTCACATAAAACATTTAAAACTTTTACTGGCTGCTGAGAAGATGAAATCTCAACAATGGTTGTTCTATCTTTACTAGACGCCCTAAGAAAAAAAAATAAACCTATGGCTAAGAGAATTGTTAGCAATAATGTTGAATTTAAAGAATAGGACATTAAATAAATTTTTTCTAGTAACTCGAGAATGAAAATTAAAGTTACATCATATTATAATTTTTTAGAATTATTCTGTAAAATGATTCTATTAGATAAAAATTCTTAATTAAATAAAATCTTAAGTAATTTTCTAAATCTTAAATTACTTAAAATACTTATTAAAAATGACTATTGAAAATAAAAATATTGATCTTCTTTACAGCGATTTATCAGCAGATTTATACAATCTTTATAAAAATTCATCCTACCTAGCCATTGATACTGAAGCAATGGGTTTAATTCATGGAAGAGATAGACTCTGTTTAGTACAAATATGCAATGAATTTAAAAGAACATCCTGTATAAAAATCGAACTTAATACATCCTCTTCACCTCATTTAAAAGCACTTCTTGAAGATGACAAAATTACTAAAATATTTCACTACGCGAGATTTGATGTAGCAGCTCTAAAATGCAATCTTAAAATTAATACAAAAAATATTTTTTGTACAAAAATTGCTAGTAAATTGGCAAGAACTTATACAAATAAACACGGTTTAAAGGATTTAATTAATGAATTGTTAGGTATAGAACTGGACAAAAGCTCGCAAAGTAGTGATTGGGGTAGTAACGAAGATTTAACAAAAGATCAATTAGATTATGCAGCAAATGATGTTAGATATTTAATTGAAGCTATGCATAAATTAAAAGTTATCTTAGAAAGAGAAAATAGATATGAATTAGCTCAAAAATGTTTCGAGACAGTTTCTGTACATGCTGATTTAGACATCCTAAAATTCTCAAATATATTTGAACATTAAGAATCAATCTTCAGTTAAAAAATTATCTTCACCATCAAGTGTTTCCATAAGCTTATCGAGTATTCTTGAAGAACTTAATTTATCTGCATTATTTTTTTCACAAATTTTTAAAACATTTTGCGCAACTTGTATTTTTTCTTGAATAGTTTTCGAGCCTTCTTTTATAATTTGAATTTCTACTTTCTTTTTAGCAGAAGATAAGCTTATACTCATAAGTTTTGCAATCTCTGCACAAATTTTTAGATATTGCCGATCATTTATTGGATACATAAAAGAATTAATAATTAATAAGCTAGTGCCATTTACTAAGATAACAAATGAAGGTTTATTGCATCTACGATTTTCTTACTTGCTCCTGATTCCCCCATTCTTTTTTTTCCAATTTTTGCTTGTTCTAACCTATAAACTTTTCCTTTCAAAAGTAAACTTAAACGTTTTAAAAGAATTTTTTTGTTCTTGCAAACTAAAACACTACCTCCCAATAATCTTGATTGCCTTTTTGCAAATGATTTTGTAAATTGTGGTCCAGGTCCCGGTAGAGAAAGAGATGGAATGCCAAGGCCAGCAATTTGCTCTGTAGCAGTTCCTGCATTAGACAAGCCAACTTCTGCCATATTGGCCCATGAATTGAATTTACCTTTTCCAATCACTACATATTGATCTTTCTTTTTCCATACTGAATCTTCATCAATTAGAAATTTAACTTTAGTCTGTTTTATAAAACCATATTTATTTAAATAGTTTTGAATTTGAATCACATTCGCATTAATGCTTAAAGGCAAAAGTATTAGCAAATCCTTTGGTAAATGAAAATCTTGCAAACAATTTAGAAAATTATCAAGATTTTTAAGAGCTTCAGGGTATCTACTTCCAACTAATAAAATAATCCTTTTAAAAGAAATAATATTTGATATCCTGTCGTTTGTTAAATCAACAAAATCCATCATTGGATTACCCAAGTATTTTGCATCAATATTTTTTTTATACAAATTATTAGCTGTAATTTTATCTCTCATAATTAAATTTTTACATCTTGGAGATTTCATTAAAAACATTTCCCATGGATCCCATTCAGAACCTTTCAACTTATGATAAAAATCGCTTAAATCCCAACCTGGCCCACTACTCCAAGTATGATCACTTTTTGGAGTTCCAATGAAACTAAATTCGCATTCTGAACTCCAAGCGTAAAATAATGGCAAAAAATCACCTACTGCAATAATTTTGCATTTATGTTTTGACTTCTGTTTTATAATTAGAAAATTTCTTAAATTATCGATTAAAAATCCTGCAAAGAAATCAAGCACAAATCCCTTCAGACTTTGATTACTAAAACCTCCACTAGGCAGCTCTTTTAAATATCCTATTTTACGAAAATTCTTTGATTTTATGGAATGAAATACATCTCCATTTCCTACTAACGGCAAAACTTCAATATTTTTATTTTTTATTTTTTTTAGAAATCTTTTTATTATTTCCGATGCGATTACATCTTCTCCATGACCATTGCAAATAAATAATAAAGAATTAGACGCCTTACTGTTAAGATCATTAAAAGACTCAATCGAATCTTTTTCGGCGGCATGGCCAAGTGGTAAGGCAGAGGATTGCAAATCCTTTATCCCCAGTTCGAATCTGGGTGCCGCCTTATTTAATTGTTGTACGCATTTAATTATGAAGTTTTCAAAGAACTTCAATTTCAAATAAAGGGTATAAAGTTTCAATTACTTATTGATAGAAAAATAATCTTTTCTTTATTTTTTTAATAATACCTGATATCCATTAATAAATAAAATTTAGTTGATTTATAAATTATTTTTATAAGATTATTTATATAAGAATTTGAATTATTTTAATAATCATTATCTGCTACACACATTCCTAAACATCTAACACCATTTGATGCAGTCCTTTTGCAATGATTACATAAAATGGGATCTTTCTTTGAAGTAAGGTTAATTTTTAAATTATTTTGGTCTTTAAAATTTATTAACTCTTGTTGTGAATCAAATAGAGTCATTCTTGGAATCATCGTTTGAGTCGATACTAACAACAAGTGAAGCATTAGTGTTGGAAGAAGGTATATCCATAATTTTTACAGTTTCTTTCGGCTCATCAATAACTTGATTTTCTTCAGTACTTTCATCAACTGCACAAGCTTCAAGAGCCTCTCGAAGTAGTGAATCAAAAGTTGCTCCAGGCAATCTATGTCTTGCAACCTCAAGAAAAGTTCTAGGTAACGATTCAGATGCAGCATCTCGTAAAGCAGGATTATTCTTTCTATGTTCTTGTTCTTCTTCTATTGATTTAATAAACCTCAGTGTGACATCTCTTTTGGTAGAGGCTTTTATCAGCGTATCGTTTTCCGGATTAATAACATTAGGTTCATTTTCAAGATCACTAAGTCTTTTTTCCAAACTATTTAAAACTTCATTAGCTTCTTTACTAATATGCGCTAATTGACCATCGGACAAATTAGGTAAATCAGCGACAAAAACTTTCCCATGATCCCTTAGTGTCAAGAAAGTTGGCCTTGGGCCTTGAGCCTGTCTACCAATTGATTCAGAATTATTACCTATTGGTCTTTTTGGAGGTGTAGGACCAGCTGAACTACGTCTACGTGTAATTCTTTGATTATTTGCAAAAGGCATTGAGTAAAGGTTAAATCTTAATACTGAAACTTCCGATATAATTCGGCTGTAATTTTATTATATTACACCTAACTTTTTCATTTGGGTATAAAAAATAATTTTTTAAAACTCATTTAAAAAAGATAAAAAAATTTAAGTTAAAATTTCTGGCAAAAATTTACTAATTGTTGACTCATTTTTTCGAACTATCTTTCCAATTTCCCAACCATCTATATCATAATCTTTACAGATACTTAATATCGCGTCCTTAAATTGTTTATCAATAATTAAACAAAATCCCACTCCAAGATTGAAAGTATTCCAAAAATCTTTTTCAGGAATAGATCCTTTCTCTTTAAGGAATTTAAATAAAATAGGTATTTGCCAAGAACTGGTATTGATATAAGGAATAAAATCAGAAGGCATACATCTTGGTAAATTTTCTGGAATTCCTCCTCCAGTTATATGAGACATTGCTTTAATTTCTATATCTTCAGATAACATTTGGTTAATCACATTATTGTAAATTTTTGTAGGTTTCAATAACTCATCATAAAAATTTAAGTGAGAAACTTTTTCAAATTCTTTATCTATTTGATTATTGTTTTGAATAATTTTTCTTACTAAACTAAAGCCGTTACTATGTACTCCATTACTTTTTAGAGCAATTATTAAATCATTTTCAGAGACTTTTTTACCATTAATAAGCTTATCCTCATCAACTATTCCAACACAAAATCCTGCAAGATCATACTTATTTTTTGAATAAAATCCAGGCATTTCAGCAGTTTCTCCGCCTAATAATGAACAATTATTTTCTCCGCATCCATGTGAAATTCCCTGAACAACCCTTAATAATTGTTTCTTATCAAGCTTACCAGTAGCAATATAATCTAGAAAAAATAAAGGTTTAGCACCACTAGTAATGATATCGTTCATGCACATAGCGACTAAATCAATACCAACCTCAAAGTGAAAGTTTTTACTTTGAGCTAATTCTAATTTTGTTCCAACACCATCAGTCCCTGAAACAAGAACTGGTTTTTTAAAACTATCGATAGGAATTCTAAACAAACCTCCGAACCCGCCAATACCCTCAATCACATTAGATGTATGAGTTCCTTCAACTGCCTGTTTAATTTCGGAAACAAATTCTCGCCCAGCTTCTATATCAACACCTGATGTTTTGTAATCCATGAAATAAAAATGATAGACTTTCCCTATATAGATATTCCTCCTAAGATTGCTTTTGTCCAGTAATTATTGATCAAATAGATTTATTTTTTAAAAACAACGTGAAGAAAGTAATCATAAGGAAAACTGAAGAAATAGAAAATTGGAGGAGAAATATAAATAGTGAAATTAACTTCATTCCAACAATGGGTAATCTTCACAATGGACATATAAAACTAATATCAACAGCAAAAAATGACAATTCAAATATTAATTTAGTAAGTATTTTTATTAATCCACTTCAATTTGATAACAAGTTAGATTTAGAAAAATACCCTAAAACAATTGATAATGATATTAAAATCTCCTTTTCAAATGGTGCAGATGCCATCTTCATCCCAAGTAATGAAGATATATATCCACCGAATAATAAAGATATTAAATTCCTAAAAGCTCCAAAAGAATTATCTTCTGCATTATGTGGTTTAAATCGAATTGGACATTTTGATGGCGTTTGTACAGTAGTTTATAGATTACTTAATCTCATCAAGCCAAAAAATCTTTACTTAGGTGAAAAAGATTGGCAACAACTTTTAATTTTAAAAAATCTTGTCCTTAGAGAGAAATTAAATGTTTCTATTAAATCCGTTACTACACAAAGAGATTTTGATGGAATTCCTTTAAGTTCACGTAATGTGCATTTATCAAAAAGCGAAAGAAAATTGATTAGGTTTTTTTCAAGTGAGTTATTAGAAGCAAAAAAAAATTTTCAACAAGATAAAAAGATCAATTTAAACCAAATAAATAAGAAGCTATCAGCAAAAAATATTTCAATTGAATATTTAGAACATTTACACCCTCATACACTCCAAAAAGCAAGACTTGAGGATAATATTTCGTTGTTGGCTGGTGCGATAAGATGTGGAGAGACAAGATTAATTGATCACGTTTTTCTAATGAAAAGAAGGCCGATTATTGCAATAGATGGTCCTGCAGGTTCAGGTAAAAGTACTGTAACAAAGTTAATAGCAAAGAAACTTAAACTTTTATATTTAGATACTGGCGCAATGTATAGGGCATTGAGTTGGCTTATGATAAAAGAAAGTATTGATTATAAAAAAGAAAAAAATTTACAGAATATTCTTAAAGATATATCTATAGTTTTCAAGTCGAATACAAATTCAAATCAGGAAGTTTATGTTAATAACTACTGTGTTACTGAAGAAATTAGGTCGCAAAAGATAAGTTCCATCGTTTCTAAAATTTCTTCAATAAAAGAAGTAAGAAAATTTTTAGTAGAAGAACAAAGAAAAATTGGAGAATCAGGGGGACTTGTAGCTGAGGGAAGAGATATAGGAACTACTGTTTTTCCTCATGCAGAAATTAAAATATTTTTAACTGCTAGCATAGATGAAAGAGCAAAAAGAAGAAAATCTGATAAAGATAGTAAAGACTCACAAGAAATAGACCTTCATACATTAAAAGAACTTATACAGAAAAGAGATTTTGAAGATTCCAATAGGGAAATCTCACCTCTAATAAAAGCGAATGACGCAATAGAAATTATTACGGACGGATATACAATTAATGAGGTAGTGGATAAAATTATTGACCTTTATAATGATAAGATTCCTAAAGAGACTTAGATCAAATAAATTCAAGAAATACTTTCCAAAAAACCGTTTACAGAGTCTTCCAAAATATCAAGGACATAATCGAAGCCCTCATCACCTCCAAAATATGGGTCAGGGACTTCTTGCTCATTAAAAACAGATCTAAAATCTTGTATTTTTTTTATTGTTGCAAAACCAGTTGAAGCTGTTCTATTTTTCAGATCTTGAATATTTCTAAAATTTGAATCGTCCATCGCAAGAATATAGTTAAATTCGTCAAAATCCTTGCTAGTAATTTGACGAGCCCTGCTTAAGATATTTATATCTCTTCTTTCTGCCGCAATTCTCATCCTAGAGTCAGCTTTTTTTCCAATATGCCAACTACCAGTTCCAGCAGAATCTACAATAAAGCCATCAGTAAATCCCTTCTTTTCAAGTAGACTTATAAAGATAGCTTCTGCTGCAGGAGACCTACAAATATTTCCCAAACATACAAAAAGAACAGAAATTTTATTCATATGATTTCAAATTCCAATAGATTATAAGGCTTTTAAGTAGTAAATAAAACTTCTTCAATTAAAGATTCAGTAAATTCTTTACCAAACAAACTCTTCAACATTGGCCTTGCTGGATCGTTATCTCTTCTATAATTCAAATAATTATTTTGACCGTTTATTAATTCTTTTTGCAGTTCAGTATTGACTTCTTTGCTTTCGAAAAGAATTTCCAAATACAAATCAAGATACTCCTTAAATGAGGTATAAAGCTGATTAGTAATTAAAAAATCACTTCTTTCTTCTTTTGGTAATTTTGACCATATTACTCCTGGAGAAAAAAATTTAGCTACATCCGCAGACATTTTTTCAGCTAATGGGAGTGATGAATGACAATGATTTTTGAGTTTTATAAGTTTTTCTAATAACTCATTATTGTATTGATTTTGTATTTTTAATGAAGGCTGAAAATCTAACACTAATAAATAACTATTAGGTAGAGAAACAAAATCTACTCCAAAAAATGGGACGTTATAAATAGTATTAGGAATAATTAAAAAATTTAAAACAGAATAATTTGGACTATTTATACAAACTGCTCTTGCGAATTGAATTCTTTTTTTATGCGTTACTCCCCAAGTAGATAGATTCACATTTTTTTTTGATTTTTTTGAACCATAAGTTGAATCTTTATAAGAATATTCCGAGGGTATTGTTTTTTCTAAACAGTTATATTTACTTAAATTATTTGTTAAATATTTTAAAAAATTATGCCATCTCCAATCTGGCCTGTAAAAAATAGTATCTTGTATTAACATTCAATGAATAATCTCATTATTTAATGTAAAGAGAAATTTATTGATAAATTTTTTTGTCCATTTTTCTCCAAAAAAAGATTTAAACAATTTATCTGCAGGATCTTTTTCAAAACTGTACTTATCATATTTAATTTGATTAATCTTTATTTCTTCTGCATTTAAAAATTGATTTACAGGATTCGATTTATAAATGTTCAAATAATTTTTTACAAATAAATGGAATATATTATTTAAATCTCTATCAAGATTTAATTTATTTCCTCTACATATAATCACCCATGGAGAAAAATACTTTTTTGAATCATATATATTCTTCATTTTATTATTATCAAATGCAGAATATTTTTTCTTAATACTACCTAAACTTGAACAATATTTTTCAAGATATTTACTTTCTTGAATTAAAGGTTGATAATCAAGTATTGCTAATAACTTTTGAGAAGCTCCAAACCATAAAATATCAGCTCCTAAAATAGGTAATTCACTATCAAAATTAGGATATGCGACCGTATTAAACACTTGCAGTTTTTTGCCACCATCTAATCTTGTTATTCGCCACTTTCTATATTCAGGAGATGAAAAAAGCCAATTTTTAATAATATATTTTGAGTCTTCATTGTGATGTTCCTTGAATTCATTAGATATTTGTACTTCATGTCCATTTAATTCATCAATATTGGTTTTAAGGAAATCAACTAATGAATCAAACATAAATATTAGGTCTCGGTACTTCCTTTCCTAACTTTTTTTGTAATGTAATTGAATACAATCTTGCCTAATACAGCAATCAAGTTACCTTCAAGCTCCTTAAACATTTTCATATTGTAAGTGAAAGCTTGATTAGCTTCATCAATAATTTGATCAGCCGTCTTTTGATTTATTGGAAGTTGATTCAAAGTAAGGGAATATTCTTCCTTGAATTTCTTTTCATCAGCAATTAATTCAAATTCATAAAAATTTAAACCATCATTTCCCTTCAAATTTAATGCTTTTTTAGCGATCCTTTTCAAGATTTGCCCCCCAGATAAATCTCCTATATAGCGTGTGTAGTGGTGACCAACTAAGAGCTCTGGTGAATTTTTTGCGACCTCTCGGATTCTTTCAACATATTCTTTTGCTGAGTGAGAAATATTGATTTCATTCTTCCAGTTTTCACCAAAATAAAATTTAAGATCATTAACAAGAGTTTCTTTCCTGAATAATGATTTAAAACCTATAGGTTTGATTACGGGATGTTCCTCATTGACCAGTCTTTCAATTTCTTCTTCCATAGCTTCATAAACAAAATATAAATCACTAATTAATTTTCTATAAGATTTTTTTTCAACAACTCCTTTTAAAAAACAGGCCACAAAGCCAGTATTTTCTGCCATAGTATGGGATTTTTTTGTCCCTTCTCTTAATTGTCCTGCAAGAGCAACTGCCATATATTTTGAATTATTTTTGTAAGTGTATTTAATCTACAAGGAAAATACATAAAACAGCTAATTTTTGTTACCAGCGGATGTTGTAGAGAATAGCTTATAAAGTTCTTTACAAACCAAAAAAAGGTTATCTTTTTGTTTCTTTTGCGGTAGATGAGTACCAGTCATTTCCCAATCACCGATGGTAGCCACTCTCCATCTCTCGGAGGGAACAATCATACCTCGCATTATTATTCCCAACAATTTCGGGACTCTGCCATTATTATCATTTTCAATTCTTAATTGTAAGAGTATTGCTCTACATTCAATAAGAGGACTCCAACCAGGAAAATGAAACGCAAAATCAATAGTATCTTGCATGGATTCATTATTTGAATTGTCCCATGGACTAAAGTTTACGCTTGCATCTGGAAAATATTTCCGAAACAAAGCTGCAGTGGAAGCAATTTTATTAGCTATTTCAACATTACTTACATTTGAACTCGCATTCATAAGTAGCCGAGTATTTTTTTGAAAATGACATAATTTGCTTTAACTTGCTTATTAACTACTTTTTCTTTTAATAAAGATGTTGAAATGCTGATCAATAAACTATTCTCTATTCACATTTGAATAATAAATTTCTAGGTTTTAAAGAATATAACTCATCGCAAATTACAATACGAGGAACTTCAATGAGTTATCTTTTATTAATTCAATGCTATGCCAAAATTTGAAAAATTAACTTTACCTAATGAAGGCGAGATAATAACTTTTAATCAAGGCAAACCTAATGTTCCTAATCATCCAATTGTCCCATTTATTAGGGGCGATGGTACTGGAGTTGATATTTGGCCTGCAACTCAAATCGTTCTTGATTCAGCTATTAAAAAAAGCTATGGAGATGAAAGAAAAATTAATTGGTTTAAAGTCTATGCAGGCGATGAAGCTTGTGAACTTTATGGAACATATAACTACCTTCCTCAAGATACTATTGAAGCAATCAAACACTTTGGTGTAGCCATCAAAGGTCCTTTAACGACTCCCATCGGTGGAGGTATTAGATCCCTTAATGTTGCATTAAGGCAAATATTTGATTTATATAGCTGTGTTAGACCATGCAAATATTATTCAGGAACTCCAAGCCCTCACAAAAATCCCCAAAATTTAGATGTTATTGTTTATAGAGAAAATACTGAAGATATCTACATGGGAATTGAATGGGAAGCGGAGGATAATAATTGTCTTGAATTAATAAATCACTTAAATAACGTTGTCATACCAAAAAGTAAAAATTTAAAAAATAGATCTATACCCGAAGGATCAGGTATTGGAATAAAACCGGTGAGTAAATCAGGTAGCCAAAGGCATATTAGAAAAGCTATTGAACATGCCAAAAGATTATCAGGAGATAAAAGGCATGTGACTCTTGTACATAAAGGGAATATTATGAAATATACAGAAGGTGCATTTAGAGATTGGGGATATGAATTAGCAGTAAATGAATTTAGAAAAGATTGCATTACAGAAAGAGAAAGCTGGATATTAGATAATATTCAGAAAAATCCAGAAATTACAATTGAAAATAATGCTCGAAAAATTGAACCAGGTTTTGACAAGCTTACAAATAACAAAAAAGCATTCATTTGCGAAGAAATTAAAGAAGTTATTGCATCAATATCTAATTCTCACGGAAATGAAAAATGGAAAGAACTTATTCTTGTTGATGATCGGATAGCTGATAGTATATTTCAACAAATCCAAACTAGACCTCAAGAATATTCAATTCTTGCAACCTTAAATCTCAATGGAGACTATGTTTCTGATGCAGCTGCTGCAATTGTTGGTGGCCTAGGTATGGCTCCTGGTGCAAATATTGGAGATAATGCAGCAATTTTCGAAGCCACGCACGGTACTGCGCCAAAACATGCAGGATTAAATAAGATTAATCCCGGCTCAGTAATTCTAAGTGGTGTAATGATGCTTGAATATTTTGGTTGGGATGAGGCAGCTAACTTAATTACTAATGGTTTAAGTAAGGCAATAGAGCAAAAAAAAGTCACCTATGATCTAGCACGCTTAATGGAACCAAAAGTAGAACCCTTATCCTGCAGCAGTTTTGCTGAAGAAATTATCTCAAATTTCTAATTTTAAAAATTATTTTTATTTTCAAAAATTTTCCAAATATTAACCAGTGAATCTTTAGTGCCAATGTTTCCAGGATGAGTAACAATGGGAAGTTTTTCGCCATTTTTTAGATTGTAAGTCACCACTGAAATGCCAGTTAAAAGCTGTCCTTCAAGATAAACATAATCTGCATTAAGTCCTTTACTAAGAATCAAATTTGTTGTTATTCCACCTTTTGAAATCAAATATCCTATTTCATACTTCAAATCTGCGACTAATTCAGCGATAAAACAAGCAAGTAAATTATAAAAATTAAAAAGTTCAGAAGCATCTAAAGACATAAATTTTCTTGAAGTAAACAAAACAGGAGTTTTTCCTTTCTCAAAAGAAAATCTAATTTCTTTCAAAAATTTATTTTTAAACAAATTCCTTCTCTTCTGATGATTATCTGTTGAAGTAATTTTAAAGAATTCAAAAACATCTAATTCAACTGGATTGCAATTTCTTATCTCTAATAAATTATTCAATTGTACCGTTGAAAGTTCTACATAAGATCCAACAATTATCAGTCCTGGAAGTAAACTCTTCTCTTTATTTCTTATTCTTAAATTAGAGAAAAATATTTCACTCTGAGAGACACTTTTTTTCTCAGAAATTGAACTTATAAAACTGGCTGCAGTTCGAAAAAGGAATTTTTTTTGTTTTATTAATTTTTTAATTACTAAAGAAAATTTTTTTAGTTGAGAATAATTTTCTACATCTACAACTACATGTTTATTATTCTTCAAGTTCTTGAGTGTTTTCAACACAATATTATGTTCTTCATCATTAAGCATTTCGATATCTGACAATAAAAGATTTTGAATATCTTCAAAATTTATTTGCGATTTACTCTGCTGAAATATAAGATTTTTGACATTACTTGTCTCATATCCAAAAATTTCATCTGTTGCAAAAATTGTTTGATTAATAGGAGTTTTATCAACAAAATGAGATCCATTAATTGTTAATCTTTTACCCTCTATGAAAGCTGGAATATGAAAAGTAGCATCAAAAGGACCTAAGCAACTATTTAGAGCATTTGGCTCTAAAAAGTTATGTCCTCGAAGAGTAGAGTCTCCTCTACTTATAAAAATAATTTCTTCTTCATAGGCTTGAGAAGTAATTACAGACTTAAGATTTTTGCAAATTTCCTCTATAGTTAATCTCGCATCATTTTCCGAAAGTGACCTTGTGTTAGCTAAAATAAAAAATAAATTCGAACTAGATTCAAAACCTTTGACTAAAGTTGAGCAGTCCCACTTAAGAAGTAATAAGCAATCGTGAACAGTTTGAGAGCCTGTGGGATCATCATCTATAACAACAAATTTCATAAGTATTGCAAAATTACTTAAGAGATTTTATTTGTATTGAGGCATTTAACCTTTTACTATAATTTGAAGGAATAATAATCTTTCTAAATCCATCAACAAAAGAATTTCGGGGACTAGTCCAAGGTTCGAGACATATCATTCTTCTTGGAGGATCACTCCAAATAACACCTAAATCAAAAGGATATGGATGATTTAAAGTTACCTCTCTTTTAAAAATCTTATCTCGAAAAGAGCTTCTTCCGGAAGTATACATAAGTAGATCAACTCCTAAGTTAATTTTTTTTAATTCATCCAAAGTATTATTTATAGTATTTCTTTCTTGATCCTGACAATTAAGTGGATTATCAATAAACTCTAAATTTTTGAAATCTGAAACATTAAAATAAGGATGCAACCCAAAATTTATAGGCATACCAAAATCTGTTTTGTTATAGATTGTAATTTCAAATTCTAAAAAGTTAATTTTTAAGATAATTTCTATTTTTAGTTCGAAATCGAAAGGATAATATTTTTTAGTTTGTTTAGATGCATTTAAGAATAAGCATAAAGATTCTTTATTAAAAGAATATCGCCATTGCAAATCCCTAGCGAAACCATGTTGTGGTAGTTGCAAATAACCATTTCCAAATACTGAACTAGAGGTATTGAGATTTCCACAAATTGGAAACAAAATTGGAATGCCTCCCCTAATACTTTTTGTCTTGTCCATAAATCTTTTTTCATCGAAATAAAGTATTTCATTACCATCCGACACCCAATTTGTTATGACGCCTCCTCTTTCAGGACAAAATTTAATGTAATTATTTTTATCTAATTGAAAGACAAAAATTCCTTGGTAATTATTAGATAATTCAAGTTTCACGATTATTACTTAAAGAGAATCAACCCAATCCAAAATATGCTGATTAACTAATTCAGGTATCTCATCATGAGGGCAATGTCCTGCATCAAGAATAATTTCTTTTGTATTCTTTGGTGTAAATTTTTTATAGAGATTTCTTTTTTTTGGAGTATTCATCCATGGATCTTTCCCTCCCCAAAGAAGTAATAATGGTGAATTTAGTTTTGCGAATAGCTTATCCAACGGCAATCCCTGAGGACCTGATGGGTTAAATACACTTCTAAAAACATTAAAAGCTCCGAAATCTAGAGAAGGCTTCCTTATTGACTCAACTAAAAAATCATCAACATTTTTTTTATCAACATAAACTTGATTCAAAGTTTTTTTAATATTTTTTGGATTTCTCATATTCTCAAAAATCAAACGTTGAAGAACAATATTTTTCAAAAATATACCGGCAACTGTTTCAATTGAAGTTTGCAACATATTCTTTTTGATAGTTTTTTCTTCACTAAAATATCCTGCAGCATTAAGTAATATCACTCCTGCATTTAGATCATTTAATTCTGCACCAGCTGCTAATGCTGCATAACCACCTAATGAATTTCCAACAACAATTGTGGGTTTTTTTATTTTCTCTTTTACATAAGCAACAACCTGATCCTTCCATAAAGATCCTGAGTATTCAACATCTTGGGGCTTAGGACTTTTTCCAAAACCAAGGAGATCCATCGCATGAACTTCATATTTGCTACTCAAAATAGGGATATTGAATCTCCAATGATCCGTAGAGGCCCCGAAACCATGAATTAATAAAATTGCACATTTTTTTGCCGTTTCCTCAGGCTTAGCAGAAATAGTATGTATTGGGTAATTTAAAAAATTCCAGTCATAATTTGCATCACTATCTATCAGAGCTGATTTTTCCATTTATTGAAAATTCTATATTTATAGATTCTAATAAACTTATTTCCTAAAGAAGACCTACAGGATCAGCTGCAACATCATCTGAAATTTTATTTCCATCCTTTGGGGGTTTATCTTTTAGAACAATTCTCAAGAGAACAGGTGCAAGAAATGTAGTTCCAATAACCATTAATAAAATAGCTGCTTCAAGAGAAGGAGTTAACAATTTAGCACTTGTTCCTAGTCCAAGGAAAATTAAACCAACCTCTCCTCTAGGCATCATACCTAAACCTACAACTAATCTATTTGTAGGTTTATCACTTGAAAATACCCATCCTGCAGCAATTTTTCCAATAATTGCTACAACTAATAAAAATCCTGCAACTACAAGAGCTGACCTACTTGTTGGATCAAGTGGATTGATAACTGATAAATCCATTCCAGCTCCGACTAATACGAAGAAAATAGTTGCAAATAAGGACACTAAAGGTAAAACTGATTGTTGAATTGCGTGATTATTTTTAGAACTACTAAGAATTAGTCCAGCTGCAAAAGCACCTAAAGCTGCTTCTAATCCTATGGCTGTTGCGACAAAACAACATAATACAAGTATCACAAAAGAGGCTACCACTACAGCACCCGGAGCCTTTAATCTATCTAATAACCAATCAAAACCTGGTGCTGCTGTTCTACTTAATGCAATAGCAGCAATAACAAATACTACAGCTGCTGCAACTAATTTAACGATAGGTGCAATTTCTAAAGAACCTCCCGCGGCAAGAGCGACTACAACTGCAAGAATAACAATACCCAAAATATCATCCAAAACAGCAGCTCCAATAACAATCTGTCCTTCTCTAGTTTTTAAATATCCCAACTCACCAAAAACACTTGCAGTAATTCCTATACTGGTTGCTGTCATTGATGCTCCAGCAAAAACTGCTGGAATTAGATCTACTTGGAATATAAACATTAAACCAAGAGTTCCAAAAGCAAAGGGTAAAACTACACCGGCCATAGCAACAGTGAAAGCCTGAGCTCCAACAGCTACTAATTCCTCTAACTCGCTTTCTAAACCTGTTAAAAATAAAAGAGCATATAATCCGAGAGTTGCAACTGCTTGGAGGGATGGAAAACTTTCGAAATAAACATCAGGTACAGCTTCTGGGGGAATTGATGCTAATGAGCTAATAACATTTACAAGTCCTTCATTTAATTCTGTTCCAGCTGAGGGCGGAATCAACAAATGAAATCCTGATGCTCCTATTACAACCCCTGCAAGAAGCTCACCTACTATCGTTGGCAAACTTAGTCTTACTAAAACTTCTGCTAATGCTCTTGCAGCTAAAAATATCAATAGAAACCTTATAACTCCTATCAACGTTTCAGCAACTTCTAAATCATGTGCACTTAATTCAGCCAGTAAAGGATACATATGAGATAAGAAAAAAATAAACTACCTAATTGGAAGATAGTTTATTGAGGGCCCACTTTAAGAAATATGTAAGAAAAAAGCAAAAATACTCAACAAGTGTGGATCTGAAGTTACAACAAAGAAATTTTCTTAAAAATGGCTATTGTCTGTTATATGGCTAATCCAATAAAACCCAACGAACCCTTTGATCTACGTTTGCCTACCCCAGGCTGCTATTTAGATCCTGAGAAAGCAGGCATGGATTCTGATGCTGTTTTCCAAGGCATGACAGCCCATCTCTTTTATACTCTTGGAAAGTTAGCAACTTCTGCAAGTCCCCATGATTTGTACATGGCCTTAAGTTACGCAGTTAAAGATAGGCTAATGACTAGATATTTAGCCAGTCAAGAAGTCATAAGAAAAAAACCACAAAAAACAGTCGCTTACTTATCAGCAGAATTTTTAATAGGCCCTCAATTAAGTAATAATCTTCTCAATCTTGGAATAACCCAAGAAGCAGAAGATGCTTTGAAAAGATTTGGAGTTGAATCGTTGTCAACAATTCTTGAAGTTGAAGAAGAGCCTGGATTAGGTAATGGAGGACTTGGCAGACTTGCAGCCTGTTATATGGAATCATTAGCATCCCTTCAAGTTCCAGCAGTTGGTTATGGTATTCGATATGAGTTTGGTATATTCAATCAGTTAATTAGGGATGGTTGGCAAGTTGAAGTAACTGACAAATGGTTAAAAGGTGGATGGCCATGGGAACTTCCACAACCGGACGAATCATGTTTCGTTGGTTTTGGAGGTAGAACTGAAAGTTATAGAGATGATAAAGGGAACTATAGATCAAGATGGATTCCTTCAGAACATGCGATTGGAGTACCTCATGATGTTCCAGTTTTAGGATACAGAGTAAATACATGTGACAGATTAAGATTATGGAGAGCTGATGCAACTGAAAGTTTTGACTTTTATGCATTCAATATTGGTGATTATTATGGTGCAGTTGAAGAAAAAGTTGCATCTGAAACTCTTTCAAAAGTTCTATATCCAAATGATGGAACGGACGAAGGTAGAAGATTAAGGCTCAAACAACAACACTTTTTTGTAAGTTGTTCTCTTCAAGATATGTTGAGAAGCCTTGAAAAAAGATCAATACCAATAACAGAATTCTCTAAGCATTGGACAGTCCAATTGAATGATACCCATCCTGCTATTGCAGTTGCAGAGTTAATGAGACTTCTTATAGACCAATATCAAATCGGCTGGGATAAAGCTTGGAACATAACAACCTCCTCAGTCGCTTACACCAACCACACATTACTTCCAGAAGCTTTAGAGAAATGGGATTTAGGTTTATTTAATGATCTTCTTCCTCGACATCTAGAAATTATTTATGAAATTAATTGGAGATTTTTACAACAATTAAGACTACGTTATCCTGGTGACGACAAGATTCTTCAAAAACTATCAATAATTGATGAAGAAGGCTCGAAATCAGTAAGGATGGCACATCTGGCTACAATTGGAGCACATCATATAAATGGTGTTGCAACTCTTCACTCAGATCTAATAAAAAGACAACTTCTCCCTGAATTCGCAGCTCTATGGCCTGAAAAATTTACAAATGTAACTAATGGAGTAACTCCAAGGAGATGGGTTGCACTATCTAATCCATCTTTGTCTAACCTTCTAGAAGAAGAAGTTGGTCCAAATTGGATAACAAATATGGAACTTCTTAAGAAGTTAGAAGAAAAAAAAGATGACAACAATTTTTTAAGAAAATTTGAGGAAACTAAATTAAACGGCAAAAGAAAATTAGCTAGTTTTATTCATTCAAAAACTGGAATACTTGTAGATCCATCAAGTTTATTTGATGTTCAAGTAAAAAGAATTCATCAATATAAAAGGCAGCATTTAAACGCCCTACAAATTATTGCTCAATATTTAAGAATCAAAAATGGTACTAACAAGTATGAAGTACCAAGAACAATAATATTCGGAGGTAAAGCTGCACCAGGTTACTTTATGGCAAAGCTGATGATTCGATTCATTAATGGTATTGCTGATGTAGTTAATTCTGATCCAGATATGGATGGATTATTAAGAGTTGTTTTTCTGCCAGACTATAACGTTAAACTTGGTGAAATAGTTTATCCTGCAACGGATCTTTCAGAACAAATTTCAACTGCTGGGAAAGAAGCATCTGGGACTGGAAATATGAAGTTTGCCATGAATGGGGCGTTAACGATTGGAACTTTAGATGGAGCGAATGTGGAATTAAGAGATCTCGTGAAAAAAGAAAATTTCTTTCTTTTTGGAAAAACTGAAAGTGAAATTATGGATTTAAAAAATAATAATTACTCTCCAAAAACTTTTATTGATCAATGTCCAGAGCTTAAAGAGGTTATACGCCTAATTGAAATTGGACACTTTAGCAATGGGGATAAAGAATTATTTAAACCTTTATTAAATAGCTTGACGGGACATGACCCATTCTTTGTTATGGCTGACTTTGAAGACTACTTAAATAAGCAGGATGTCGTAAGTAAATGCTGGAATAATAAAACATCTTGGAATAAGATGGCATTATTAAATACTGCTAGATCAGGATATTTTTCTTCAGATAGATCTATTAGAGAGTACTGTAAATCTATTTGGAAAGTCTCTCCAATGCCAGTTGAAATTACTTGTGACGTCGAAGAATTAACTAATTAATATTTTTCTTGTCTGGTGAATCTGGGGTTTGATGAAATAATCTATTCAAAATTAATCGATCCATATTTAATGGGTCTGGAGCTAATTCATTGGCAATTTCTTTAAATTTTGATTCGATGTTGTTTGAAATTTTTGTATCAAATATTCTTTCCATTAATGCTTCAATTGAATATAAATAGGCATTAACACTTTCCAGTTCATCTAAAGCTTCAGTAAGTTCTGTATCAGAAATGTGTTTTTCTTCTGAGTTGATATCCCTATTAGATTCTCTTTCAGATAATTGTCTCTGCAACTCATCAGTAACTTTAGTACAAAGAGTTCTAAAAGATTGTATAGATGCCCAGTTTAATTCTTGTTGCTGCTTAAAAGTAGGAAATTCTCTAATCAGACGATCATGCTCCTTATAAAATCTCTGACAATCAGAGCATTGACATGGTTCTTCAGCCAAAAGAAAAATTAATTCTTTTTATATCATCTCACTATTTGGGCAAAATTGTAGGGCCATCCAATAATTCGTCATTTTCATCGAGTGAATCTGGACTATCTGGCAAAGGTATTTCAATACTAGTAACCAAATTAATAACATCTCTTAGTCTCATAGAATCAGCAAACCATCCCATTGCTTGCTCGGCATCACCTCTTTTTTCAGCATCATTTGCTTGATCTTCGTGAGCTTCCGCTAAAAGAGCAAGCCAGCATAGGCATCTTGCTTGTACTATTGAAAGATCTAAATCATTAGGTTTGGATTTAGAAATGCGTTCATGCTCTTGTTGAATTAAGAGCTTTAAACGCATATCATGCAACTTAGCCATAAAAGATTTACTACTTACTATACGCTAGCTAGAGAGTAGCAAGTTTGCACACATACTACATATAGTTTTTTATTTTTACGGGACTGGCGGGAGTCGAACCCACGACCTACGGTTTAGGAAACCGTTGCTCTATCCTGCTGAGCTACAGCCCCAATAGATGATTTTTGGAGTATTAAGCATTATGCTAAATGAAAGCAGGAGAGGCAATCGCAAGAAAGTTTTATTTTGTTTCCAAAATAAAACTTTCTTGAGGAAAGTCCGGGCTCCCATATGGTCAGGCTTGCTGGGTAATTCCCAGTACGGGCAACCGTGAGGATAGTGCCACAGAAACATACCGCCTAATACTTTATGTATGGCAAGGGTGCAAGGGTGTGGTAAGAGCGCACCAGCAACATTGAGAAGTGTTGGCTAGGTAAACCCCGGCTGGGAGCAAGGCTAAGTAGATTTATGACCATTAAACAATCTACTTTTGAGCGCCGCTTGAGACTGTGAAGTAATTCCAGTCCTAGATAGATGATTGCCCATCTTATTAATTAAGATGAACAGAACCCGGCTTATGACCTGCTTTCTAATTATTGTGATTATTCAAATCAGATGACAAATATAATTAGCGCAAAGAGGATTAATCAAATAACTACTTTTTTAAAGTCTTTAAATATTAAATCAAAAAGATTTTCTGAAATAATTAAAACTCAAAATATTTCAATTTTTCAAGATTTTAATCAAGCATTTATCCACTCCTCAGAGGACAAAATATTAAATTATGAAAAACTAGAATTTTTCGGAGATGCAGTACTCAGATTAGCGGCTTCTAAATTTATTGAAAAAAAATATCCTCAAATGAGTGTAGGAGAAAGATCAGAGCTAAGAGCACAAATTGTAAGTGATGAATGGTTAACTAAATTAGGGGAAAAAATTGAAATAGAAAAATTAATAATTAAAGGACCTAAAGCTCTTGGTGATGAAAATTCAAAAAATACTATTATTGGTGAATCTGCAGAAGCTTTAATCGGTGCTGTTTACAAGTGCTTTAATTCAATTCAGGAAGTAAATCTTTGGTTAGATGATATTTGGGAGGAAGATGCAGAAATATTTTTAAAAGCTCCATATAAATTTAAATCTAAAACGGTATTGCAAGAGTGGTGTCAAAGTAAAGGTATAGATTTGCCAGTCTATAAAATAATTGAAGTATCCAATAAAAATGGAGACCCTAAAAGATTTTCTTGCGATATATTTATCGAAGGATTAAAAGAATCATCTGCATTCGGCAAGTCCCATAAACAAGCTGAAACAAATGCAGCTAGAGTTTTGATAGAAAAATTTATTAATGTAGGTAAAATCTAATTTTTATACTATTTCTAAATTGGTTAGCTGAAAAGTTATGAGTTTATCCCAATTACCTCCTTCAAACAGAACCGCAGCTCTTTTTTTTGTAACGCGTTGCACAAATCCTTTATATCCTCTATAGATAGAATTGGTGTCTTTTACAACAACAAAGGATCCAGGGAGTATGGGTTTAGTAGATAATTCCATAAAACATTCTTTCTAATACAATATATGATAAATAAAAATGAATGGCTGACTGTTGGATTGATAACATCATGTCATGGAATTAATGGGCAAGTAAAGGTAAAATCTTTAAGTGATTTTGAAGAAAGATTTTTAAAACCGGGAATTAGATGGTTGCAAAAAGAAAATGAATCTCCTTCAAAAATAGAACTTATATCTGGTTTCAAACAGCCAGGTAAAGAAACCTTCATAGTTAAGTTCCAAGGAATAAATACAAGAAATCATGCAGATCAACTGAAAAAATTTAAAATTCTTGTAAAAGCCGATACACTACCGAAATTAAAAAAAGAAGAATTCCACTTTTTAGAACTTGTACATCTCGAGGTCAAGACTTTAGAAAATGATAAATTAAAAAAAATTGGGAAAGTTATCGATTTGGAAAATGACAAAAATAATTTACTTGTTATTGAACTATTTAAAAATCAAAAAAAAGTTCTCGTACCATTTGTTAAAGAAATAGTCCCATTAGTAGATATAAAAAATAATTTTCTAATCATCAATCCTCCAAATGGATTGTTAGAACTATGAAAAAAATAAAGATTTTTAAGAAACTCATTATTCAACAGTTACACTTTTAGCTAAATTTCTTGGTTGATCCACATCAAGCCCCCTATGAGCTGCAATATGGTAACTCAATAATTGTAAAGGCAGTATATTAAGTAGAGGCGAAATCCATTCATTAGAGGAAGGCACTTTCATTAAATAATCAAAAATTTCAGTTCCATTACATTCAGGAGCAATTCCAATCAAATATGAATCTCTAGCTTTTGCCTCTTGAGCATTACTGATAACTTTATCAAAAACCTCACCAGGGGAAGCAATAGAAATTACAGGCACTTTTTTATCTAATAAAGCTATTGGACCATGTTTCATTTCACCAGCAGGATATCCAGCTGCATGAATATAACTAATTTCTTTAAGTTTTAAAGCGCCTTCAAGCGCAATAGGATAATTTATTCCTCTTCCTAAAAAAATAACATCTTTAATATTAAAAAAGTCATGTGCTAACTTTTCTGAAGATTTATTATGTTTCTCTAAAAGATCTTCCAGTAATGGCGGAAGTTTTATAAGTTCATTTATTAATTTATCTATTTCATCAGGACTTTGATTGCCTTTAATTTGAGCAAATTTTATGGCTAATCCATAAAAAGAAAGTAATTGAGCAAAAAAAGTTTTTGTTGCTGCAACTCCAACTTCTATTCCTGCACAGATATCAATTATATTTGAGACCTGCCTTCCTATGGAACTTTCTTTTCTATTTGTTATTGCAATAAGATTGGGTTTAAATTTTTTATCTTCAATTGAAGAACGTCTTTTAATTTCCATATCGATAGCCGCGATTGTATCAGCAGTTTCTCCGGATTGCGTGACTCCAATAGTTAATGTATTTGGCAATAGTGGAGGTGGTGAATATCGAAATTCGCT
Source organism: Prochlorococcus sp. AG-347-L02 (assembly GCA_003281255.1). Classification (GTDB taxonomy): domain Bacteria; phylum Cyanobacteriota; class Cyanobacteriia; order PCC-6307; family Cyanobiaceae; genus Prochlorococcus_A. The sequence continues at coordinate 74,576 of QCCL01000002.1, read as the reverse complement.
AGCATAAAATACATTTGCAGGGATACCTGAAAATTGTTCTAATAAAAAGCTGCCCACCATTGCAGCATGTTTACTTGTACCACAAGCAATAATTTCAATTCTTTCTATTGATTCAAAAAACTGAGTATCAAATGGATAGTTGATTTGATATTGACCATTATCTAAGTTCTTAATTAAATAATTTTCCAACCAGTTTTTTGCAGTCTGTGGCTGATCATATATCTCTTTTAACATGTAGTGTTTGAAATTCATCTTATCCATTATTTGCTCTGAGACTTTTAAAGAAACTGGATTTCTATATTGTCTCTCGTTGCTTGAGTCATATATTTCAATTCCAAGCGGAGTCAACAAAGCTATTTCTTCATCCTCCATAGGCAAAATAATATTCGTAAAATTTGCAATGGCTGGAGTATCACTAGCACAAATAAACTCTCCTTCACCCAAACCAATAATCAACGGCGCTTGTCTTCTTGCAACTACCAAGGAGGTTGGAGCACCAGACCATAAAACTGCTAAAGCATAAGATCCTTCTAAATCCGATAATACATTTCTCACAGCTACTAATAATGTTGAACCATTACTCTCAAGATTAAGTTTACTTAATGTATTTAACTCTCTTTGAATAAGATGAGGAATTACCTCGGTATCTGTATCAGAATTAAAAATAATGCCCTCTTCCTCTAATTTATTTTTTAAATCTTGGAAATTTTCAATAATACCATTTTGAACAACTGCTATATTTCCTGAAGTATCGGTATGAGGATGTGCATTTTTAACCTCAGGCTTTCCGTGAGTTGCCCATCTAGTATGACCTATACCAACAGTCCCAGGAATATTACGTTCATCAAGATTAGTTATTAAATTCTTAAGTTTTCCTTCTGCTTTATTACAAGAAATACAATTTGTTTCTGAATCTATTATTGCAATACCTGCAGAATCATAACCTCTGTACTCAAGTTTTTCTAAACCATTAATTAATAATGGTAAAGCTTTTTTATATCCAGTTACAGCAACTATTCCACACATACGAATTTTTTTTTCAATTATATTGAAATAAAATGCGTATTTATTAAAACATGGACTCTCTTAAAACTGCACTATAAAAATTAATATGCTAAACCCATACTCCTAGAAGTCTCATCTCCTAAATAAACACGAATACTTAAGAAATCTGTGGGACATGCCGTTTCACATCTTTTGCAACCTACACAATCTTCTGTCCTAGGAGATGAAGCTATTTGGCCAGCTTTACAGCCATCCCAAGGAACCATCTCTAAAACATCAAGTGGGCAAGCCCTTACACATTGGGTACAACCAATGCAAGTGTCATAAATTTTAACTGCGTGTGACATGTAAAAATTGTCTTTTGAACCTCGTTTTATAATACTATTGTCTTACAAAGAAATTAAAAAAATTAAGATATGCTTCACTCTTGTTAACTCTAGGGCATAAAATCATATAGATAATTAGTAATTTTTCATAAATTATGTCACAAGAAATCCTTGAAAAAGTCTGTTCTATTGTTTCAGAACAATTAAGCGTTGAAGCAGGAGAAGTAAAATCAGATTCAAATTTCCAAAATGATTTAGGTGCAGATTCTCTAGATACTGTTGAATTGGTAATGGCTCTTGAAGAAGCATTTGATATTGAAATTCCTGATGAAGCAGCTGAAGGAATAGCTACTGTTGGCGATGCAGTAAAATTTATCGAAGAAAAAAAAGGTTAGTATAGGATGCCAAATTTCCATCGAGTAGTTATTACTGGTATCGGAGCAGTAACTCCAATAGGTAATAACATTGATGAATATTTAGTCGGTCTTCAAACAGGTACTAATGGGGTTTCAGATATTACTCTCTTTGATCCTGAACAACATCCCTGCAAATTTGCTGCAGAAGTAAAAAATCTTCAATCTGAAAATTTTATTGAAGCTAAAGAATCCAAAAGATGGGATCGTTTTTCCCAGTTTGGAGTTATTGCTGCAAAGCAAGCCTTTAATGATTCTGGACTTGAAATTACTGAAGCAAATGCATCAAGAATTGGAGTGATTATTGGTTCTGGTGTTGGAGGCTTACTGACTATGGAAAGTCAAGCTCAAATATTGAGTCATAAAGGGCCGAAAAGAGTCAGTCCATTTACAGTCCCAATGATGATTCCAAATATGGCCACTGGATTGGCTGCAATCGCTTTGGGTGCAAAAGGGCCAAGTTCCTCTGTTTCCACCGCTTGCGCTGCCGGTTCAAATGCAATTGGCGATTCTTTTAGATTACTCCAACTTGGAAAAGCAGATGCAATGATCTGTGGGGGAGCAGAAGCAAGTATTACTCCTCTCGGAGTAGCTGGTTTTGCCAGTGCCAAAGCTCTTTCTTGCAGAAATGAAAGCCCTCAAACTGCTAGTAGACCTTTTGATGCAGAAAGAGATGGATTTGTTATTGGAGAGGGATCTGGAATTCTTGTTTTAGAAACTTTTGAAAATGCCAAAAAAAGGAATGCGAAAATTTATGCTGAAATAATTGGATATGGAACAACATGTGATGCTCATCACATAACTGCTCCATCTCCAGGCGGGATTGGAGGCGCTGAAGCTATTAAATTAGCAATTGAAGACGCTTGTCTTAGCCTTGAAAAAGTTGATTACATAAATGCTCACGGAACAAGTACATCAGCTAATGATAAAAATGAAACTTCTGCAATTAAATCTATTTTTAGAGACAGATCTTACCTTATTCCTGTAAGCTCTACTAAGTCGATGACAGGTCATCTCCTGGGAGGCTCAGGAGGTATAGAAGCTGTAGCTTGTATACTTTCTTTGACACATAATTTTATCCCTCCTACAATTAACTACGTTAATCGAGATCCTGAATGTGATCTTGATTATGTACCTAATAGTGCAAGAGAAGCTCAAATAGGAGTTGCTCTTTCTAATTCTTTCGGCTTTGGTGGTCACAATGTTTGCCTTGCTTTCAGCAAAATAAATTGAAGACAACCAATTCTGTATTTCCAACTTAACTTATTTTAAAACAATGGTCGCTGCATCTATTTCATTAGAATCACTTTGTGTAAATAGTATAAGAATGCTTGCTGTAGATGCAGTAAATAAATCTAATAGTGGACATCCTGGATTGCCAATGGGATGTGCTCCTATGGGTTATGCATTATGGCAAAACATACTTAATCACAACCCTAATAACCCAAAATGGTTCAATAGAGACCGTTTTGTGTTATCAGCTGGTCATGGCTGTATGCTGTTATATTCCTTGCTTCATTTGACAGGATATAAATCAGTTTCCATAGAAGATATTAAAGAATTTAGGCAATGGGGATCAAAAACTCCTGGACATCCAGAAACATTCGAAACTGAAGGTGTTGAAGTTACAGCTGGGCCTCTTGGAGCCGGAATTTCAAATGCTGTTGGTTTAGCAATAGCTGAAACACACTTAGCAGCTAAATTTAATAAGCCTGATTGCCATATCGTTGATCATTATACTTACGTAATAATGGGTGATGGCTGTAATCAAGAAGGTATCGCATCAGAGGCCTGCTCATTAGCTGGTCATCTTAAGCTTGGAAAATTAATTGCACTCTATGACGATAACCAAATTACAATTGATGGGCGAACCGACGTTTCTTTTACTGAAGATGTCTTAAAAAGATACGAAGCTTATGGATGGCATGTACAACATGTTGAAGATGGGAATCATGATGTTAAAGGAATCACTGAAGCTATCGAAAAAGCAAAATTAATTACAGACAAGCCTTCAATTATAAAAATTTCTACAACCATAGGTTATGGTTCTCCCAATAAATCAGATACTGCTGGGATTCATGGAGCAGCTGTTGGAGAAGAAGAAGCTACATTAACTAGAGAGTTTCTAAATTGGGAATATCCTCCATTTGAAATACCTGATGAAGTATATGCGCATTTTAGAAAGTCAATAAACAAAGGTGAAAATTTAGAGAAAGAATGGGATTCTAAATTTGATGAATATCAAAAAAAATATCCTTCTGAAGGATCCGAGTTAAAAAGAATGTTAATGGGTCAATTACCTGAGAATTGGGACTCAGATCTCCCCTCTTATTCTCCAGATGATAAAGGGTTAGCCACCAGAAAGCATTCACAAATATGTTTAGGTGCTCTAGGTCCTAACCTACCTGAATTAATTGGCGGATCTGCAGATTTAACTCACTCTAATTACACAGACATAAAAGGAGAAACTGGATCATTCCAGCCACATAGCCCTGAAAAAAGATATTTACATTTTGGTGTACGTGAGCATGCAATGGCAGCTGTACTGAATGGCATTGCTTATCACAATAGTGGTCTTATCCCTTATGGTGGAACCTTCCTTGTTTTCGCCGATTATATGAGAGGCTCAATGAGGCTTTCAGCACTTAGCGAATTAGGAGTAATCTATGTCTTAACTCACGATTCAATAGGTGTAGGAGAAGATGGCCCAACACATCAACCTATTGAAACTATCCCTTCACTTCGCGCCATGCCTAATATGCTAGTTTTCAGACCTGGAGATGGCAATGAGACGAGTGGAGCTTATAAGCTTGCTATTCAAAATCGAAAAAGACCTTCTGCTCTTTGTTTAAGTAGACAAGGTATGCCAAATCAAGAAAATACTTCCATCGACAAAGTTGCTCTAGGAGGATATATAGTTTCCGATTGTGAGGGAACACCAGATTTAATATTTATTGGTACTGGAAGCGAACTGAATCTTTGCATTGAAGCAAGTAAGGAAATTTCAAGCTTAGGTAAAAAAATTAGAGTTGTTTCTATGCCTTGTGTAGAACTTTTTGAAGAGCAAGAAGAATCTTATAAAGAAAATGTTTTACCTAGTAGTGTGAAAAAGAGAGTTGTGGTAGAGGCTGCCCATTCATTTGGTTGGCATAAATATACAGGTTTTGATGGAATTTGTATTACTATGGACAGATTTGGGGCATCAGCACCAGGTGGAGAATGTATGAAAAATTTTGGATTTACGGTCGAAAACGTAGTTAATAAGACGAAGGAGATTCTATAATTATTAATTGATAACTACACTGAAGTATTGCATTCTTCAAGCTTATCTTTTAACTGATCAAGGGATTCATCAGAAATTTTTGAATTCATTGGACAATGTTTAGGGCCACACATTGAACAAAACTCTGCCTTTTTAAAGATTTCTTCAGGCAGTGTTTCATCATGGTACTGCTTTGCCCTTTCCGGATCTAATGAAAGTTCAAATTGTTTATTCCAATCAAAGTTATACCGCGCATGACTAAGTTCATCATCTCTATCACGAGCCCCAGCTCTATGTCTTGCTATATCAGCAGCGTGAGCAGCTATTTTGTAAGCAATTAAGCCCTCTCTTACATCTTCTGCATTTGGCAAACCTAGATGTTCTTTTGGCGTTACATAACATAACATAGAAGTTCCATACCACCCTGCCATCGCCGCCCCAATAGCACTTGATATATGGTCATAACCAGGGGATATATCTGTCACTAATGGACCAAGGACATAAAATGGGGCTTCTGAACATTCTTCCATTTGCTTTCTCACATTAAACTCAATTTGGTCCATAGGTACATGACCAGGACCTTCAACCATTACTTGAACATTATGTTCCCATGCTCTTCGAGTAAGCTCGCCTAAGGTCTTCAATTCAGCTAGCTGAGCATCATCAGAAGCATCATGCAAACATCCAGGTCTTAATGAGTCTCCTAGAGAAAAAGTACAATCATATTTCTTAAAAATCTCACAAATGTCATCAAACCTTGTGTAAAGAGGATTTTGCTTAAAATGATGTAACATCCATTGAGCTAAAATGCCTCCCCCCCTACTGACAATTCCAGTAATTCTTCCTTTGACCTTCGGCAAATGCTCTATTAACAAGCCAGCATGTATAGTTTGATAATCCACGCCCTGTTGACAATGTTTTTCAATAATATGAAGAAAATCGTCTTCAGTTAGTTTATCTATTGAACCATGTACACTTTCTAATGCTTGATAAACAGGAACTGTTCCGATGGGAACAGGAGACTCATGAATAATTGCTTGCCGAACTTCATCTAAATTTACTCCTCCTGTAGAAAGATCCATAACCGTGTCCGCCCCATATTTAACTGCCAGTTTTAGCTTTTCTACTTCTTCACTGATATCACTTGCATTAGGGGAAGCACCAATATTTGCATTAACTTTGCATCTTGAAGCAATGCCTATAGACATTGGCTCAAGGTTCAAATGATTAATATTAGCTGGAATAATTAATCTTCCTCGTGCCACTTCTTCCATTATTAAAGAAGAAGGGAGATTCTCTTTTTTAGCAACAAAATCCATTTCTTCAGTGATATATCCGTTTCTCGCAAAGTTCATTTGAGTTACATTGTCTTTCCCAAGGCGAGGCTTAATCCACGTACTTCTCATAATTTACAAATTTTTTAAAAGTGTTATTACTAAAGTTTGATCAAGTCTTCACTTCCCTGCATCAAGGTTAATGATTCAGGTTCAAAGGGTATGATCTCAGCTAAGTTAAAATTCTTAGCACCCCTAGTATTAATATTATTAATAGCTCTTTTCTAAAAAATAGTCATCTCATATTGTGTAAAAATAAATAAAATGATTCTATTTAGCTTTTTGATAAGACTTTATCTTTTTTAAAATATTTTTCCTATTCAATTGTCTGCTTATACCCCTCTCCAAAATAATTACAATCCCCATTAGGCCAATAGGTAAATAAAAAATCTTCCTAGAATTGTCCCTAAATATCAATCCGATAGCAGATATGAGGATCATGAAAGGAGCTACAAAAGATAAAATAAATCTTTTATTAATATTCATTTACCAATTGAATTAATTTTTTCATTGTTTAATTTTACTATGGATTCTGTTATCACTTTAATTCCAACAGCAATAGCTCTTTCATCTGGATCAAATTTAGAACTATGAAGAGGGGCACATCCATTTGAACTCGATACGCCAAGCCTAAACATAGCTCCTGGAATATCTTTTAAAAATTCAGCGAAATCCTCGGCTCCTAATGATGGTTTTTGTAATTCGATAACATTTTCTTGACCCAAAACCTTAATTCCCGAATCTCTAAGGACTCTATTAATTTCAGAATTATTATTAACTGCCGGAGTGATTTCTCTAAATATTACTTTTGCTTCAGCTCCGCAACTATTAGCTAATAAAGTGATATTTTCATTGAGCCAATTACCAATATTCCTAAATAGTTTACGATTAGTACATCTAACCGTACCAATTAAATTAACCTTTTCTGCAAGAACATTGAATGCATTGCCGCCATTTATTTTCCCAAAAGTTATTACTACAGGATCTAAAGCATCTAACTTCCGTGATATTGATTCTTGAATTCCCGAGATCACTTTAGAGGCCGCCCAAATAGCATCAACTCCTTCATAAGGTCGAGCACCATGCCCTGATTTTCCTTTAATCTCTACCTTAAGTTCTCCCGCAGCTGCAGTTAAACTTCCCTCTTTAATGCCAATAGTCCCTACTGATAAATCTGGGTAGACATGGACTCCCAAAATATACGTTAAACCATTAATTGCACCATCCTTAATCATCCATCTAGCTCCGCTGGCAATTTCTTCAGCGGGCTGAAAAATTATCCGAGTGCCAAAATTTAGTTTTAAATCCTTAATAATTTTTGCCACCCCCAATCCAATCGATATATGCAAATCGTGACCACAGGCATGCATAACGCCATCTACTTTTGAAGAAAAACTTAATTTGGTTTCCTCAAATATTGGCAAAGCATCCATATCTACTCTTAAACCTATAATGCCCTTATCTATGGGTCCAAAATCAGCTACAACTCCAGTTCTGCCGATAGATTCTTTAACATTCCAACCAATTTTTTTTAAAAAACCGCTTATCAAAATTGCGGTTTGATTTTCAAGTCCACTTAATTCCGGATGTGAATGGATATGTCTTCTTAAGTTAATTAATTCATCATTAAATGAATCGATTTTTTTATAAAACTGATCTCTATTCATCACTTATTTTAAATCGATAAAGTTCATTAATTCTCTAATTGGTTGTGGAGGCCATCTTCTTATTTGTTTCAACCATTCTTCATCACTATATCTAGGATCTAATTCAGTTACCGCTATCCAATTACTTTCTGCTTTCCCGAATTCGCCCTTGGACCAATTCAAAGCTGTTAAAGCTGCTCTAGCATCAGCAAAATTTGGATAACGCCTAATTAATTTTTTTAATTCTTTTTCAGATTCATCAATCTTTCCCAACTGTAAATCTGCTAAAGCCATACTAGATCTAGCCATCGCAAATCCAGGATTATATAAAGCAGCTTTTGAAAATAAATCTCTAGCGTTTTCCCAATGTGATGTAGATCCTTCCACATTAGCCAAATTATATAATGCAGAGAAATTTTTACTATCTTGCGAAATAACGTACATATAATCTTTTTTCGCTTTCGACCATAGACCCAATGCTTCCTCTGCTATCCCCCTATTAATGTAGGGATCTACTTCACTAGGATTCAAACTTATTGCCTTATTTTGATCATCTATTGATCCCTTTACATCTCCTATAACAAGTCTTACATTACCTCTATTGCTAAAACCTGCACCATCATCAGGATAAGAATCGAGATATTGATTCCATTCTTGTAAAGCGAGATTAAATTTTCCACTTGAACTTAAATCTAACGCATTTTTAAACAAGTCCTCCCTCAAAGATAATGAATAGCATGGTGCAATATAAAAAATATTAATAAATACAAAAATTGTTAAAAAACAAACCTTAACTTTTTTAAAATTTATCATTTTTCTTTTCAATGTACTTTTTTCCCAAAGCAGTAAGCAATCTTCCTCGAGGAGTTCTCGTGAGAAAGCCAATTTTGATTAAATATGGCTCAACTACAAATTCTAACATCGAGGAATCATCCCCTAAGCCAGCTGCAATAGAATCAAGGCCAATTGGAATATTATTGTTTTGGTTAAGAAAAGATAAATAGTTTCTATCTAAGGAATCCAATCCTTTTTCGTCTATTTGGTATGAATTTAAAGCTTTTTTTATTAAATTCACGGAGATAGTATTAGTTTTTTTAACAACTTGAGCATAATCTCTAACTCGTCTTAATAACCTTAAAGCAATTCTTGGAGTCCCTCGAGATATCTTTGCCAAATCATAAGATGCTTCATCATCTAAATTGAGGTTTATTAATTGGGAGAAATTAACAATTATTTGCTTTAATTCATCATAAGTGTAAAATTCAATTTTCTGAGATATACCAAATCTATCTCTTAGAGGTCCGCTTATTGAGGCCAATTTAGTTGTCGCGCCTATCAGAGTAAACCTAGGAAGATTAATTGTTCTACAACGGGCTCCTCTATTGGCTCCCATAGTTAGATCGAGTCTAAAATCTTCCATTGCAGAATATAATAACTCTTCAGTTAACCTATTTAAGCGATGTATCTCATCGATAAATAAAACTTCACCATCTTTTAATCCAAGAAGTAAACCTACAATATCTCTAGGTCTTTCAATTGCTGGTGCAGTCGCTATCCTACATTTTGTATTCAATTCATGGGCTATCAAAAAAGCAAGAGTAGTCTTACCTAAACCAGGCTGTCCATATAAAAGAGTATGCTCCATTGGTTCTTTTCTATAAATTGAAGCATCTATAGCTATTCTTAAAGAAGATTTAAGTTGTTCTTGGCCAATAAATTCTTTTAAAGTTAGAGGCCGCGCTAAGTTCAAATTTTTATTCCTCTTTTCTTCAGGAATTATTTTTGAATCAACTAGCCTAAGTTCTTTTTTACGAAGAGAAAAGTCATTATCGCCTATATTGGAAGAAATTATTGCCATAATGAAAGGTTAATTGCAATTGTTCTGAGTAGAAAGATTTTTTAAAATTAAAATGGCAAAAAATTCAAACAAAGTTAAAAAAAATACTAATAAAGAAAATAATTTTAAACTTTTAGCTGAAAATAGATATGCAAAATTTCAATATGCAATATCTGAAACAATCGAAGCTGGAATTGAGCTTTTAGGGACTGAAGTAAAGTCTATTAGAAACGGAAAAGCAAATTTAAGAGATGGGTACTGTTCATTTAGAGATGGTGAGATCATATTATTAAATGTTCACATTTCACCACATAAAAATGTGGGGTCTTTCTTTAATCATGATCCATTAAGAAATAGAAAGTTGCTACTACATAAAAAAGAAATAATAAAAATGAAATCCAATACTGAAAAAAAAGGAATGACTATTATTCCATTATCTCTTTATTTAAAAGGCTCATGGATAAAACTAACTATTGGAGTCGGCAAAGGGAAAAAATTACATGACAAACGCCAAGATGAAAAACAAAAAAGTATAAAAAAAGAAATCAACTCTGCACTAAAAAGATGAAATTATTATGCATAATTCTTGCAAATATTAATCTAAACTTACTGAACTTGGAGGTGGGGAAGGATCTGGATCTGCAATTAACATATGCTGTAAGACAGTTTCAGGCCTCTCACTATCTCTCCAGCGAATTTTGTATGCAGGCATTTTTGTACCTCTACTTGTAGTTTGCTCTACTGGTTCAATAACCCATCCTCTTCTTGATCGGCCCTGAGGATTTCTTTTTACTACTGCATCCGCGTGTTTGAAACGGAAACCAACACGTTCACCACTCATTTAAAAAATTCGTATTGGATTAATTTATTTATTTTACTTCATTCAAGGGTAATTTTTCATTTTTTTTGGAAGTTATTTCTGGTTTTAACAATGGGAAAGGGATTACATCTCTTATTGATGGGCTATTAGTAATTAACATAATTAGCCTATCAATGCCTATGCCTAATCCTCCAGTAGGAGGCATGCCAATCTCTAAAGCATTCAAGAAATCTTCATCTATACAGTGAGCCTCAAGATCTCCTTCATCTCTAAGAGATTGCTGTAATTGCATCCTTTCTCTTTGATCTACTGGATCTATCAACTCACTAAATGCATTTGCTAGCTCGCGACCTACAATAAATAATTCAAATCTCTGAACTATTTCTTTATTATCAAGATGAGGCCTTGCTAAAGGAGAAATTTCAACAGGATAATCGATAACAAAAGTGGGTTCTATAAGTTTTGATTCTACTTTTTGTTCAAAGACCTCATTTAAAAGTCTTCCTATTGTATTGACTTTATTAGAGAAATCAACATTTATACTTTTAACGGCTTGTTTTGCTGCTTGAAAATCTCCACTGAAAGAATCAAAATCAATCCCTGTATATTGTTTGACAATATCTTTCATGGATATTCTTGTCCAAGGTTTAGAAAAATCAATTTCTTTATTTTGATAATTTATAGTTAAAGATCCACATGCATCAGCTACAATATCCTTGATCAATTCCTCTGTTAAATTCATCATATCGACATAGTCAGAAAAAGCTTCATAAATTTCAACTGAGGTGAATTCTGGATTATGCCTTGTACTTATCCCCTCATTACGGAAGATTCTTCCCAATTCATATACTTTCTCAAATCCTCCAACAACCATTCTTTTTAAATGTAATTCTGTAGCTATTCTTAGATATAAAGGAATATCTAATGTATTGTGATGAGTGATAAATGGTCTTGCTTCAGCACCACCAGCTTCAGATTGCAGAATTGGAGTCTCTATCTCTAAAAAATTTCTATTATCTAACCATTTTCTTATAAAACTTATACATTTTGCTCTTGTTTTAAATACATTTTTAGATTGAGGGTTGACTATTAAATCTAGATAACGTTGTCTATATCTTTTTTCAATATCAGTCAATCCATGCCATTTATCTGGCAAAGGTTGTAATGATTTGGATAACATTTCCCATTTTTCTACTTTGATAGAAAGCTCACCTTTATTTGTTTTTTTAATAGTTCCGTAGACTCCTATCCAATCACCAATATCTACAATTTCCTTTAGATCTTCAAAAGAAAGTAATTTTTGTTTTTCTAAATTTAAGTTAATAATCTTTTTATCTAGATAAAGCTGAATCAGACCTTCTTGATCGCTTATTGTGAAAAAGGCAATTTTACCCATTACCCTTTTTGCCATAACTCTTCCAGCAATAGAAACACTGAAGTCTTCCTCTTGACCATTTTCTAGATAATCAAATTTTTGAATGAGAAATTTTGTAGTATTTGAAACCCTAAAGCTCTGGGCGTAAGAAGCATATCCTTTACTAACGAGAGAATTAGCTTTTTGTAAGCGTGCTTCTTTTATTTCAGACAAAATCTATTTTAATATATTTGTTTTATTTAATAAAATTATCAGACTATGGCTCAACTTGCCAAAGTTGTGGCTGTTTCACCAACTCTCTGAGATGCGTAACCAATTCCTCTAACAGTTAATATTAATTCTGGATTTCTTGGATCTGGTTCTAATTTACCTCTTAATCTAGCTACATATACATCTACAACTCTTAAATCTGCTGCTCTTCGAGGAGGATAACCCCATAACTGTTCTAAAATTTCTGCTCTAGGGACAACCTTTCCAGGTTCGTCAAACAATAATTCTAGGAGGCTAAATTCAGTATAAGTTAGGCTAATTCTATCTCCTGCTCTTGAAACTTGTCTGCGATTAGTATCAACAACTAAACTTCCAAATTTCATAACTCCTTTGCCTGAAGGAACTTCTTTAGTTTCCGTAACTGATACAGTTGGACCCATTCTTCTCAAAATTGTAGCTATTCTAGCTTCTAACTCTTTTGGGCTAAATGGTTTAGATAAGTAATCATCAGCCCCTAAATCCAAACCTGCAACTCTCTCAGAAATAGCTTCTAAAGCTGTTAAGAATATTATTGGAACTACTGACTCAGCTCTAATTCTTCTACAAACAGCAAATCCATCCATTTTTGGAAGCATAACATCAAGAACTATCAAATCTGGGGAATCCCTGTGAAAAGATTCAAGGGCTTCTTCGCCGTTAGTGGCTGAATACACTTGATATCCAGCTAGTTGAAGCCTCGTAACTAATACCTTCAAAACTGCTGGTTCATCATCAACTACTAAAATTCTTGCTTTTGACATAGTTAAAAAAGATTTCTAGATATTTCAAAGCAAAAACTATTGCATTGAATATTTATTCTAACAATTAAAAATATAACATTACGAACCCGCAAAGAGATATTTCTAAGGTTTAAAAAATTTAAATGATTTGAAAATATGTGAATTTTTTCAAAAACTTTTACCTTTTTTGCAAAATTTATTACTGTATTTTTCTTCTTGAAAAGTTAAACATTCTTAAAAGTTGGGAGCAAATAAAGGGAGCAAATAAACCTGTCAAAAAAACTTCCGCTAAGGTATTTTTAACACTGGGGATCAACATTAAAAAATTACTATCTGAAAAATTTCTAAACAAAATTTGTAAAAAATAAAAAGTTCCACATAAAAAACTTCCTAAAGAACAAATTAAACCATACCTAAAATGTCCTAACAAAAAATCACTATGTAATTTAATTCTCCCAAACAAAAACCCACAAAAAATTAAGCCTGGTATTTGAGTAAAACTTTCATTTAAAGTTAGAGAATCTAAAATTAGACCTAAAAACAAACCAAACATTAATCCATTTATTGATCCATTAATCATTGACCAAGGCAATAACCAAAATAATGGCCAATATGGCTGAACACCTAAAAATCCAAGCCAATTAGGATGCCATAAATAAATAATTGGGATAAAAGTAAAGCTTATTATGGATAATTTTTTTGTTAAAAACTTATTCATTAAATATTTACTTCCAAAATTTGCACCCAATCAATTACATGAGGTTTTGCTAAAAGTAAAATTTTTGCCGTTTTTTTTGATTTCAATGTCTCATCTATAGATTGGACAATACCAATAGGGATATTTGGAGGTAATAACGTACTAGCGGGAGATGATGATACAAAATCTCCAACTTTAATATCAGCATCTTCTGAATAAAGTATTAGGCTAGGATAATCATCTCCTAAACCGATAAGTAATCCATTGGTTTGAATTCTATCAACCCAAACGCCTAACTTACTTTCTGGAGAAGTTATTAAAGTTACCGACGAAGTGAATAAAGAAGTATTCTTTACTCTTCCTAATAATCCACCCGGACCAATCACAATATTGCCAATTTCTACTCCATCCTTTGAACCTTTGTTTAAAATAATTTGTCTCCACCAACCACCTGTTTTCCTCGAAATAACTGCAGCTGAAATATGTTCATCATTAGATGATTCTTGAAGAGATAAGATTTGTCGCAATCTTAAATTATCTTTTTTAAGAAGATTTAACTTTATTAAATATTCTTGATCAATACTCTCAAGAACAATTTCTTTTTGAAATTGACCCGGCCAAAAAGGTTTTGAAATAAAATAATAAAAATCTTTATAAAAAGCTCCTTTTGATATTCTTACAAAAGTCAAAAGTAAAAAAATTGCAAAAAAAAGCCAATTTTTCTTTTTATGCCACCAACGACTAGTAGAAATTCGTCGGATACCTAACATAACATTAATCTCTTATGGCATTCCTTATAAAGTCTGGAGTGTCAACAACTCTTTTGAGTTTTTTAAAATCATCCAACACCTCTCCACAACCATTTACTACACAAAGCAGTGGGTTTTCTGCTATGTGAGTAAAAATCCCTGTTTCATCGCTCAATAAATCATTAATACCTCTCACTAAAGCTCCACCACCTGCAAGCATAATCCCCCTATCAACTATGTCTGCAGCAAGTTCAGGGGGAGTTCTCTCTAAAGTTCTTTTTACAGCTTCGACTATTTTACTAAGTGTTTCAGCCATGGCTTCTCTGATTTCCCCAGATGTCAAAGTGACTGACCTAGGTAGACCAGATAAAAGATGTAAACCTCTTACCTCTAAAGTAGTTTTATCAAAATCATCATCTGGAAATGCAGATCCAATTTTAATCTTGATATCTTCTGCAGTTCTCTCTCCTACAACTAAATTGTGAACTTTTTTAAGATATAGCGCAATTGACTCGTTTATTTCATCACCTGCTATTCGAACAGATTCACTCAATACGGTTCCTCCTAAACTTAATACTGCAACCTCAGTAGTACCTCCACCAATATCAACAATCATTGTTCCAATTGGTTCAGTTACTGGTAATGATGCTCCTATTGCCGCTGCAACAGGTTCATCAATTAAATGAACTTCTCTAGCTCCCGCTAATCCAGCTTCTCTTACTGCTCTTCGCTCAACACTAGTAACTCCACTGGGAATACCAATAACTATTCTTGGGGCTACTATCCCTTTGCCTTCATTACATTTTTGAATAAATGTTTTTATCATTTGTTCTGCAGCATCAAAATCTGCGATAACCCCGTCTCTTAGTGGTCTTACAGCTCTTATATTGCCAGGGGTCCTTCCAAGCATTAACTTTGCTTCTTTGCCAACAGCTAATGGAATTCCTTCTTCTAAATCCATAGCTACCACAGAAGGCTCCTGTAAAACAACTCCTTTTCCTGATACGTGTATAAGAGTATTGGCAGTTCCCAAATCTATGCCAATATCTCTAGAAAATTTAAATCTGTTAAAAATCACAATAAGAATTTCTTTTTTTAAATAATATATCTATTTTTTGCTAAGCTCCCGGAATTCTGTCGTTTAGTTATGAATAGCACTTAAAACTTTGAGCAAAACCTGAAAATATGAGTAGTATTAAAAAAAAAATTTATGGAAATTAACACTATCAATCTTGTTGGCAGAGCAGGACGAGAACCAGATGTCAGATATTTTGAATCTGGCAGTATTGTGGCGAATTTCACAATTGCAGTTAACAGGAGAAGCAGAGATGAAGAGCCAGATTGGTTTAATTTAGAGATATGGGGCAAGCAAGCACAAATAGCCGCAGATTATGTGAAAAAAGGATCATTAATTGGAATTACAGGAAGCTTTAAAATTGATAGTTGGAAAGATAAAAATACTGGAGAAGATAGATTTAAACCAGTTGTTAGGGTAGATAGATTAAACTTATTAGGATCACGAAAAGACTCTGATAATAATCAATATTCCAACAGCAGTAACTCAAGTGAAATTCCTTTCTAAGCTCTATTTTTTTTTGAAAAATCTAATAAGTATTTTTATAAAAAAATATAAGAAAATTAAAATTAAAATTGGCTTTATAATATATTTGATTTGATCTAAGTAAGTTTCAATGACTAGATAGTTTTCACCAAATAAATACCCTGAATAAGTGAGAAGTGCTACCCATATCAAGCTACCAAGTGTAGTCCAAAGCAAAAATTTTTTTAATGGCATAAGTTCTATGCCAGCGGGAACTGAAATTAAAGTTCTTATGCCTGGTACTAATCTGCCCCAAAAAACTAAAGAAACGCCATATTTATCAAACCACCTTTTACTTTTATTTAGATCATTAGAAGAAATGCCCAGATATTTTCCATTTTTATCTAGAAAATTCGAAAGTCTTTTTTCATTTACTAATCTACCTAAATAATACCAAGGCAATGATCCTAAGATAGTTCCAAGTAATCCCCAAAAAACTAAAATATAAAAGTTTAATTTTTGCTGATAAACAAAAAATCCACCCAATGGCATTATTATTTCCGAAGGGATTGGGGGGATAATATTTTCTAAAAACATAGCCAGACAAATAGTAAGGTATGCAATAGTTGAATTTTTTTCAACAGCCAAACTAATGTAATCCGGAATTGAAGTAAGAAAATTTACAAAAATTAAATTCAATCTTAATATCTATAAAGTTCTGGTTTATAAGGTCCATCAACAGAGACATTAATATAATCAGCTTGTTCTTTGGTTAATTTTGTTAATTTTGCACCAATTTTATCTAGATGTAATCTAGCTACCATTTCATCTAGATGTTTTGGTAATACATAAACTTCTTTTGTATATTGCTCTGACTTATTGAAAAGTTCAATTTGAGCTAATACTTGATTAGTAAAAGAATTACTCATAACAAAACTTGGGTGGCCAGTGGCACAGCCTAAATTGACTAATCTACCCTCAGCTAAAAGAATAATTTTATTTCCACTAGGTAGAGTTATGTGATCAACTTGCGGTTTAATATTTTCCCATTGATAATTTTTTAATGAAGCTACATCAATTTCATTATCGAAATGTCCAATATTACAAACTATGGCCTCATCCTTCATCTTGAGAAGATTTTCATGTGTTATTACCTGATAGTTACCAGTAGCCGTTACAAAGATATCTATATCTTTCACAACATCATCTAGCGTAACTACGCTAAAACCTTCCATTGCTGCTTGAAGAGCACAAATTGGATCAACTTCAGCAACTTTTACGATTGCACCAAGTCCACGTAATGACTGGGCAGAACCCTTACCTACATCTCCAAAACCCATGACTAAAGCGACCTTCCCAGCAATCATCACGTCAGTTGCACGCTTTATGCTATCAACTAAAGATTCGCGGCAACCATATAAATTATCAAATTTGCTCTTGGTTACTGAATCATTAACGTTGATAGCAGGGAAAGGTAAAGCATTTTGCTTTTGCAGTTGATAAAGTCTTGCAACTCCCGTTGTAGTTTCTTCAGTGACACCAATGATATTACTCTTAATTCTAGAATAGAAGTCACTATCAATTTCCAACTTAGACTTAATAGAATTAAATAAAGCAATTTCTTCTTCATTACTAGGATTATCTAAGACAGATAAATCTTTTTCTGCTTTACTACCGAGTATCAATAAGCCAGTTGCATCTCCCCCATCATCAAGGATCATATTTGGAGAGTCTGAACCCCAATCAAGGATATAGTGGGTATATTGCCAATATTCATCAAGAGTCTCGCCTTTTTTTGCGTATACAGGAATTCCTTGATCTGCGATAGCTGCAGCAGCATGATCTTGAGTTGAAAAAATATTGCATGAAGCCCATTTCACTGCTGCACCAAGATCAACAAGAGTTTCAATTAAAACTGCTGTTTGAATAGTCATATGAAGGCTTCCAGCTATTTTTGCACCTTTTAGAGGTTTTTCAGATTGATATTTATCTCTTAATGCCATTAATCCAGGCATTTCTGTTTCGGCGATTTTAATTTCTTTACGACCAAAATCTGATAAAGAGATATCGGCAATTACGTAATTAGGTATAGAGGTTTTAACTGAATTTGCGATAACCATATCTAGTAAATACTTTTTCTATTAAACTATAAATGATTTTTGAGTAATTTTGTGTTTGTTGAGAATTTAAAAGAGACTTTAAATTTAGGAAAAAAACTCTCACACAAATTAAATCCCGAATCAATTGTTTTATTACAGGGTCCAATTGGCGCTGGGAAAACTTCATTTGTTCAAGGGATTGCTAAAGGCTTATCAATCTCTGAGGACATTACAAGCCCTACATTTGCTTTATCGCATCACTATAACTCAGGAAGAATTCCTCTAATTCACCTTGATTTATACAGGTTAGAAAATATTTCTTCAGCTAAAGAAGTTTTTTTTGCAGAAGAAGAAGAGGCAATAGAAAGACAAGCTATTTTAGTTATTGAATGGCCAGAATTAATAGAACCAGTTATCGATAATTTCTGGAAAATAGAAATTAGTTATGCAAAAAATTTTGGAAGACACTACGAAATAAGAGATCCCAAAAATTTATTAACCTTCTCATAATATGGCTGTTGCTCGATTGCACCTTCACCAAGACAAGTTAATAATCCACAAACACCTGCGAACTTAATGCAATCTTCTATCTCCTGTTTATTTGAAGGATAACCAGAAGTAATGAATTTTGAAATTAAGCCAGCTAGAAAAGCATCGCCTGCTCCAGTTGTATCAACAATTTTTTGTGAAGAAGGAGTTTCGGTAATTCCCTGCAATCCATTGATACACCATGCAACGGGATTTTTTCCATTAGTTATTATTACATCTGGTCTATTAGACAATTGTTGAGATATCAACAAGGGATTCTCATCCTCAAAAAACAAAGTTGCTTCTTCCTTGGCAAGTTTTAAAACATTTGCATGGTCTAAAAAATTTTTGATTAAATTAATTCTCGCGGCTTTAGTAATTTCTGATGAAAAACTTGAATGATCCCAAAACACCTCTCTCCAATTCAAATCAACAACTATTTTGACTTCAAATTTTTTAGCCTGTTCAAGAATAAAAAATATGGTCTTTGCTGATATTGGAGATGATAACAAGATCGTTCCTGTAATTAAATATTTTGTTTCTAGAAAAGTTTCCTCCAAATTTAAAATTTCTTTTTGGATTAATTTCTTACTAAGAACTTCATCTGCAAAGCATGAATGTTGACTTTCCTCAAAGCCTGAAAAAAAACGATCTCCAAACTGATCTCTATCTACATTAACCACGCGAGTAGATGAATCATTATCTAATTGCAGAAAATCTAAATTAACTTCCAATTCATTAAATTGCTTTATGAATTTTTTTCCATAATCATCATTTCCCACACTTCCTATAAATATTGAATCTATTTTTAATTTTCTTAATCCACAAGCAACATTAGCAGGTGCACCACCTAAAAAATCTTTAAATCCTTGATTTGACTTATTTCTGATTCTGTCTATTAAAGCCTCTCCAATACATATGACCTTTTTTTTCTTCATAGAATAAACTCTTTTATTAACTAGGGTAATTTATTAAAAACGAATATTTTTTTTTTGAATTAAAGTTTAATTAAAAGCTTATTCATAGTGTCTTTAAATAAATCTGAAACTTGGAAGTGGAAGAATTGGGAAATTTCTTGGTCTTTATCAAAAGAATCGATTTCTGAGAAAAATATTAAGATTTTATTAGTTCATGGATTTGGAGCATCAAAAAACCACTGGAGATATAATCAAGATTTTCTTGGAGAATTTTCTAACTGCTACGCAATTGACTTATTAGGATTTGGGAAAAGCAGTCAGCCTAGTGCCTTATTAGATTACGAACCTGTTAAAGAAAACTCAATTAAATATTCATTTGACTTATGGGGTAATCAAATATCAACATTTTGTGAAGAGGTAATTAAATCTCCTGTTTTTTTGGTAGGAAATTCAATTGGTGGTGTTATCGCATTGAAAGCTGCTGAAATGCTCAAAGATAATTGCAAAGGTGTTATTTTGATTGATTGTGCACAAAGAACTATGGATGATAAACGTTTAAAAAAAAGTGATGTCTTAATGAATCTACTAAGACCTATCCTTAAAACGATTGTCAGACAAAGAGTAATTAGCAATTCACTTTTTACAAGAGCTGCTAACCCAAAAGTTATTAAGAAAATACTTGAACAAGCTTACCCTACAGGAAAAAATATCAATAAAGAATTGATTGAAATACTTTATCAACCCTCTCAAAGGAGAAACTCTAAAGAAGCATTTCGTGGTTTTATTAACTTATTTGATGACTATCTAGCAACTGACCTTTTCGATAAGGTTGAGGCTCCAATCCAATTGATTTGGGGAGAAAAAGATCCTTGGGAATCTTTAAATGAAGCAAGAGAGTGGAAGAAACAATTTAGGAATATTAAAAGATTAGATATTATTAATGATGCTGGTCATTGTCCTCATGATGAAGAACCTGAAAAAACAAATAAGTTAATAAATGAATTTATTCAAGAAACAAAGTAGGCTTCTACATTATCACTAAGTCTTCTCAAGCCTCTTAATCCATCTCGTTCAAGATTTCTTACTCGATCTCTACTTATCCCTAGTACCCTTCCTATACCTGTAAGAGACATTGGCTCATCACCATCCATTCCGTATCTCATTCTCAAAACTCTACATTGCAGATCAGGCAATTGGTGTAATAGAGAATGCAGATCTCCTCTCATACAATCCATCTCTATTTGTTCATCTGGCAAATCCTCGCCTCCTGCCAGTAAATCTAATAAAACAGTATCTTCGCCATCACCAACTTTGGTTTCAAGACTTACTGGCTGCCCAGCTTTGCACATCAAATCTTTGACATCATCTTCAGGCAGCTCAACGTATTTAGCAAGTTCAGTTACAGTTGGGGTTCTTGACATTTCTTGACTAAGCTCTCTTTGACCTTTTTTTAACTTATTCAACATTTCAGTTATGTGAATTGGTAACCTTATCGCCCGACTTTTTTCAGCTATTGCCCTTGTAATACCTTGCCTAATCCACCAGTATGCATATGTTGAAAACTTATATCCTCTCGCTGGATCAAATTTTTCAACTCCTCTAACTAGTCCTATGGTTCCTTCCTGAATTAAATCCAAAAGTTCCATGTTTCTTTTGGTATATTTTTTTGCAACGCTTACTACTAGTCTTAAATTTGCTGCAACCATCCTTTCTTTAGCTCTCTGTCCAGCTCTCAATCTTTTTTTAATTATGGAAGTAGATAAGTTTAATTTGGTGGATAATTCATCAATAGTTGGCTTATCTCCTGTTAATTCAATAAATTCTAATTCTGCCCTTTCAACTTCCATGTACTCTTGAACTTGGCGACCTAGAGTAATTTCTTGTTCATGCGATAGTAATGGAACTCTTCCTATATCCCTCAAGTATGATCGTACAAGATCTACATCATTGCTAGCTTTTAAACTCGCGATTGATGCTATTTTATTTTCACTTATTGTTTCAGAAGACATGAAAGTTGAATGTTGTTTTGTAAACAATACCATTAAGAAATGTAAAGTTAAACAAAAAAATCCACAATTTTACAAAAATGAGAATAAATACCTACTCAAATTAGACTAAAGAAAAGCTTAATAGCCATTTTGCTGTACTAAGGTAAATAAATACACCTGCAATATCAGTTACGGTTGTAATAAAAGGGGAGGACATCAAAGCTGGATCCAATTTCATTCTGGCAAACAACAAAGGGAGGATCGCTCCTGTTGTTGCAGCTAAAGTTGTTATGGATATCAAACTTATTCCGACCGCAAAAGCGATTAAAGGCCCTTCTCCTTGCCACCAAGCGAATGGAAATACTACAAGCATCATAAAAACGCCTAAAAGAGCGCCTGTTATTGCCTCCTTAACTACTGCCTTAATTGCACCAAGAGACTTCAGTTTTTGAGTACTTAAACCTCGAATGACAACAGTTGAACTTTGAGCACCAACATTCCCGCCAGTACCTATAAGTAGCGGAATAAATGCAGCTAATAAAACTATTTCTTTTAATATTTGATCATTCATAGCTATAACTTTTGTCGTTAATCCATTTGCTAGAACCAAAATTAATAACCATAAAATTCTTCTTCGAGCAATTGTAAACAAACTACTTTGAAAATAATCATCTTCATCGCCAGGTTGTACTGCCCCCGCCGCATAAATATCTCTTGTTGCTTCTTGTTCTATGACATCAATTAAATCATCGACTGTTACTATCCCAACAAGTCTTTTTTCCTTATCAACGACTGGGAGAGCTAAAAAATCATATCTTTGTATTGCTCTAGCAACCTCTTCTTGATTCGTATTGGTAGCGATATTAACTACATCTCTTGTCATAACGTCTCCAATTGGCTTAGATGGATCAGCAGTTACAAGGTCTCTTAAAGAGAGAATACCTGTTAAATGTCTTTCTTTATCTGTAACATACAAGCTATAAATAGTTTCAGTAAATGGGGCTCTTTTTCTAACTAAAGAAAGAGCCTCAGCTGCTGTTTGCATCTCTTTAAGATCTATAAATTCAGTTGTCATTAATCTTCCTGCAGTTTCAGGCTCATATCCAAGTAATTCAGCTGTTACTTTCCTTTCACCAGGACTAAGAGCAGATAAAAATTTTCGTACAACTTTTGCAGGTAATTCATCAAAGAGTTGAACCCTATCATCAGGAGACATTTTTTCAACGATTTCTAAAACCTCTCCTGAACGAAGTCTCTCTAATAAAGTTTGTTGAACTACTGGATCTAAATACTCATAAACCTCAATTGCTTCATTTTTTTTTAATAATCGAAATGCTAATGCCTGCAACATTAGTGGAAGGCTTCCAATAGCATCAGCAATATCAACAGGTTGGGAAGGCTCTAAAAGTAACTTTGCCTCATCATAATTTCCCGCTATAAGTAATTCCTCAAGTTGAATAGTAATATTTTTTCTTGTACTTAAATCTGAAGATAACGATGTAACTGTTTCAAGATTATTTTCGTTCATAAATATAATCCCTTATCAAAGTAACAACACCATTATATGAAATCTAAGTAATTTTTCTACTTATCCAGAACCCGAAAAGCATTGTGACCAAGTTTATGATAATGATTAAATTAAAAAAAATTATAAATTTTATCCAATCTCCTCGATTTAAAATTGTGTACAAAAAATATATAAATCCGCTAAAAGATGTAAAACAAGAAAAAAAACCGCTAAATAAAATTTTTTGAGTTGAATAACTTAATCTTCTATTGATAAAAAAACCAACTAAAAATGATCCGATTATTGAAATCAAAAAATTATTATCTATAATTAATCTTAAAAATGTAGCTAGGTAAGCAGCTAAAAGAATATAAATAAAATTCTTTATTTTCACTTTAAAAAAACTGAATAAGAAAATAACCTAAATAAAAGAACAGGAATGAAAAAATTATCACTTTAATATAGTGGAAAAATAATCTTAGGAATTTTCTCTTTTTAAATAATTCAAATAGTTGATATATAAAAGAAGAAAATGTACTAAAACATCCTAAAAAACCACTATAAAATAACACTAATATTTCGTTGTTAATAAAATTTAAAGCTACTAAAATTCCTAATAAAAATGATGATAAAAAATTTACTATTGAAGTATTTTGAATATCAAAACCTACACTTTTTTTAAAATTATTTTGTATGAATATTCTCAGTATTAATCCAAAAGTACTGCCAAGTAAAATTATAATTATTGAACTAAGGCCCAAAATTTACATTTTTATCCAGCCTTTTAAAATCTTATTAGGATCATCTAAAAATTTGTTAGACGCTAATTCAACTCTAACCCAAGTTTCATTTTTGCT
This sequence comes from Prochlorococcus sp. AG-347-L02, assembly GCA_003281255.1. GTDB lineage: Bacteria > Cyanobacteriota > Cyanobacteriia > PCC-6307 > Cyanobiaceae > Prochlorococcus_A. Next base: position 50,687 of record QCCL01000002.1, on the reverse strand, counting down.
TACTTTCCAATTACGTAATACTGTTAAAGTTGTACCTACATCAAGAACTAATAATTCCTTAGCATAAACTTCAGGAGAAGAATAAAGAGAAGTATTGGAACTCAATATAATTTCATTTGTATTGGTAGGAAACTTATTTTGATTTAAACTTTTTTGGATCCCACCAGCAGGTAATGTAATTGGAGCAATTAATGCAAAAGTAATTAAACAAAAATTCTTGAGAAAATTATTTATCATATGTCTAAAGTTGCCATATCTAAATTACTACTATGAGTTTCAATAAATTCTCTTCTTGGTGCAACTTTATCTCCCATTAATATGTTGAATATTCTGTCAGCTTCAAGTGCATCCTCGATTTCAACCCTTTTCATCATCCTCGTTTGAGGATTCATAGTTGTATCCCATAATTGTTTTGGCATCATCTCACCTAATCCCTTAAATCTTTGGATACTATAATTTGCATTTTCTCCAAAACCTTGAATTGTATCCTTTAATTGATTCTCGTTATAACAGTAATTATGATTCTTACCTCTTTCAACTTTATAAAGAGGAGGACAAGCAATGTATATAAAACCTTTCTCAACAAGTTCTCTTTGGTATCTATAAAAAAATGTCAGCAATAACGTTCTAATATGAGCACCGTCAACATCAGCATCTGTCATTATTACAACTCTATGATATCTCAAAGAGCTCTCGTCGAAATCCTCTCCTTTTATTCCTAATCCTAGAGCTGTTATTAATGACTGTATTTCTGTGTTTTTATAAATTTTAGTATCGTCAGTTTTTTCAATATTAAGAATTTTACCTCTGAGAGGCAAAATAGCCTGAAAATTTCTATCTCGTCCTTGTTTTGCGGAGCCACCAGCTGAATCTCCTTCAACTATATAAATTTCTGATTCTGAGGGATCTCTAGAACTACAATCTGCTAATTTTCCCGGTAATGTAGAACTTTCAAGAACACTTTTTCTTCTTACTAATTCTCTAGCCCTTCTCGCAGCTTCTGCTGCATTAAAGGATTGAATTGCTTTTTCAAGAATCAAGTCCAAAATTCCAGGATTGAATTCCATATATTTTGTGAGAGCCTCCCCAATAAGAGAATCCACAATTCCCCGTACTTCAGTATTTCCTAATTTCGTTTTTGTTTGCCCTTCAAATTCTGGATCTGGAACTTTTACTGATAAAACAACAGTCAAGCCCTCTCTAATATTTTCGCCAGCTAAATTTTTTTCAATATCTTTTCTTTTGCCTCTCCTTTTTGCAAGATTATTGAAAGTTCTTGTCAGAACTGTTTTTAACCCTTCAATATGAGTTCCTCCATCAATAGTTCTAATATTATTTGCAAATCCTAAAATATTATCTGAATAAACATCTGAACACCATTGCAAAGCTGCTTCTACATATACATTTTCTTTCTCTGAGTCAACATAAATTATTTCAGGATGAATAGAATCTTTTTCCGCATTCATGTATTCAACATATTCTTTAATACCTCCTTGATACAAGTAAATTTCTTCTTTAAAAGAACCATCTGACAATTGATTTCTTTCATCTCTAAAAACAATTTTTACTCCGCCATTAAGATAAGCTAGCTCCCTTAATCTAGATGAAAGAAGAGCATATTCAAATTCAATCCCTCCAGAAAAAATCGTTTTGTCAGGTTTAAAGCAAATAGTTGTTCCTTTCTTAAGTGGTTTGCCAGTTTGCTTTTTAGTTTCCAATTCACCCTTTGATACACCTTTTTCAAATCTTTGATTAAATTCGCTTCCATTCCTATAAACAGTCACATTAACCCATTCGCTTAGAGCATTAACTACAGATATTCCTACTCCGTGCAAACCCCCTGAAACTTTATAACCACCACTTCCAAATTTACCTCCTGCATGAAGAACTGTTAGTACAGTTTCTAAGGCACTTTTCCCTGTTCTTGGATGAACATCTGTTGGAATACCTCTTCCATTATCAGAAATTAAAGCAGAACCATCTGCTCGAAGAACTATTTCTATATGATCACAATGTCCTGCAAGTGCTTCATCAACTGAGTTATCAACTACCTCATATACTAGATGGTGTAATCCCCTTGGTCCTGTTGAACCTATATACATCCCAGGGCGTTTACGAACTGGTTCTAAACCCTCTAAAACCTGTATTTGTTCCGCGCCATAATCATTTGAGATTTTATTAGATCTTTTGTCCTCACTCATTTAATATAAAAAAAATATTAGACTTTTAAAATGTTATTTTTAAAAGGTCTTTCATTAAACTTACCACCGCAATAAGATATAGGCTCGAAGTCGATGAAAAAATTAATCACTTTAATTATATAGCTAATATTTTTTTCTTCAGAAATTCATATGTCTTCGTCTCTACCTCATGTAATTATTTTAATTGGGCCTACTGCAAGTGGCAAAACAGAATTAGCTATTGAAATTGCAGAATATTTTAAAACTCATATACACAATATCGATTCAAGGCAAATTTATAAGTCCATGGATATTGGAACAGCCAAGCCATCTAAAATCCAACAAAAAAAAATAAAGCATTTTTTAATAGATATTGCAGAACCAATCAATCCAATTAATGTAAAACAATTTCAAGAAATTGCTCAAAAATCTATCAAGGAAGAGATTAAACAAGATTATTTACCTTTTCTTGTTGGAGGAAGTGGGTTGTATATGAACTCAATAACAAAAGGATTTTTTGTACCAGATGTCCCTCCTCAAAATAATTTCAGAAGACAATTAGAAGAACTTGGTCAGGAAAAATGTTGGGATCTATTAAAAACTTGTGATCCATTATCAACAAAAAAAATCAATTTTGCTGACCGCATTAGAACAATAAGAGCTTTAGAAGTCTTCTACGTAACAGGTAAACCTTTGTCAAATCTGAAAGTTCGAAAACCGCCCAACTGGAAAATCCTAGAACTTGGATTAGATAGAGATAATTTAAAAGAAAGAATTTTTCAAAGAACAAAAAATATGTTTTTATCTGGAATTATTGAGGAGACAAACCACCTAATCTCTAAATACGGATTTGATTTGCCAATATTAGAAACCATTGGTTACCGAGAAGCTAGGGATGTTTTAAATAACCGTTCAACAATTGACAAGGCGATTGAATTAACTGCGACAAAAACAATCCAATTTGCCAAAAGACAAAAAACTTGGTTTCGTAATAAAAATAATCCTCTTTGGCTTAATAACAAAAACCTGCTAAAAGATGCAATAATTAAAATAGAGTCTTTTATAAGCTAACTTTATAAAAATAGATTTTGTTCATCATCCAATCAATTTTTTAAATTAACTGAATGCCCCCACGCCCACGCTTTGACCGAAGAGCTCCAGTAAGAGAGCTACCAAATATAAATGAAAGAATAAAATACCCTCAATTGAGAGTCGTTGATTCAGATGGAAAACAATTAGGCGTCATAGATAGATTAAAAGCATTAGAAATAGCATCTCAAAGAGAACTTGATTTAGTTTTGGTTAGCGAAAAAGCAAATCCTCCTGTTTGTAGAATCATGGACTACGGTAAATATAAATTTGAACAAGAAAAGAAAGCTAAAGAAGCAAGGAAAAAATCTCATCAAACAGAAGTTAAAGAGGTAAAAATGAGGTATAAAATTGACAAGCATGATTATGATGTTCGGATTGGTCAAGCTACTAAATTTCTAAAATCGGGAGATAAGGTAAAATGCACTGTAATTTTTAGGGGTAGAGAAATTCAACACTCAAATTTAGCTGAGACACTTCTTTTAAAGATGGCTAATGACTTAGAAGAGCAATCAGAAGTTCAACAAAAACCCAAAAGAGAAGGGAGAAACATGATTATGTTTTTAAGCCCTCGCAAAACTCCTCTTGTCAAAAAAGATGATAGGTAATAAATTATTATCAAAAAATATGCCGGATGTTAAAGTGTCACTATATCAGAAATTAAATTAATCAGGATTTTTCTAAAGTGAGATTCCATATTCAACAAGAAAGTGATATCCCAGCATCTACTCAACTAAATAATCAAATTTGTTTCGCAATTGCAGCAAGACATTACCCTCCAGGACACAGACTTCCCAGTACGAGACAACTTGCAATGCAGACTGGACTTCATAGGAATACTATAAGCAAAGTTTACAGACAACTGGAAGTAGATGGGGTAGTTGAAGCAATAGCTGGATCAGGTATCTATGTAAGAGATAATCTTACTAAACGAGAATTTACCAAATCACTTTACTCAAAAGAAAAAAAAAGTAAGGCACCTGATCAAGAAGCAAAAAAGGTTATTGACAACTTAATAAGTCTTGGATTCACTTTACAGGAAACAAGAGAGATATTGAACAATGAAATTGATTGGCGTATTAAGTGCGGATCGAGAATCATAGTCAGTACTCCCAGAGAAGATATTGGGGCTTCTATGTTAATAGCAGAAGACCTTTCTACAACAGTTAATGTACCAGTAGAAGTTGTTCCTATGGAAGAATTAGAAAAAGTTTTGAGTAATTCAAATAATGGTACAATTGTAACAAGCAGATATTTTTTACAGCCTCTAGAAAAAGTAGCTAAGCAACATGGAGTTCGCGCAATAGCAGTTGACTTGAGCGACTTTCAAAAAGAATTAAAAATTCTCAAGGAATTAAATACTGGAAGTTGTGTAGGTATTGTCAGCATAAGTCCTGGTTTATTGAGAGCAGCAGAAGTCATTATACATAGCATGCGTGGTAGTGAATTAATGCTTATGACGGCAATTTCAGACAATAATAGTAGATTACTCTCACTTTTAAAGGCTTCAAACCATATAGTGTGTGATGGACCGAGTTTATCAGTTGTAGAAACCACATTATTAAAAAATCGTTCTCAGTTGATGAGATTACCTCAAATAATATGTGCTAAAAATTATTTGAGTATAGAAACAATAAATCAATTAAAAAAAGAAATAGGAGTTATTAATTAAACCATGGTATTGAAAACTTTTAAATCAGATATAGAAATTATCAGAGAGAGAGATCCCGCCGCGAGAGGAATAATAGAGATATTTCTTTGCTACCCAGGCTTTCAATCTATAGTTATACATAGGTTTACGCACAAATTATGGCAATTAAAGATTCCTTTGATTCCCCGCTTACTCAGTCATCTTAATAGGCTGGCAACAGGTATTGAAATCCATCCTGGGGCAAAAATTGGTAAAAGGGTTTTCATAGACCATGGAATGGGCGTTGTAATTGGTGAAACTGCTGAGATAGGAAATAACTGTTTGCTTTATCAGGGAGTAACGTTAGGCGGAACTGGTAAAAGCCATGGTAAAAGACACCCCACCTTAATGGAAAATGTTGTGGTCGGAGCGGGCGCAAAAGTTCTTGGATCCATCACGGTAGGCTCTAATACCCGTATTGGTGCTGGCTCAGTAGTTGTTCGAAATGTAGAGGGGAATAGCACTGTGGTCGGAATCCCTGGCAGGGTAGTGCATCAAAGTGGTGTCAAAGTAAACCCGTTAGCGCACTCTGCCTTACCAGATGCAGAAGCTAATGTGATAAAAAATTTAATGGATAGGATAGACTCTCTTGAAAATGAAATTCTTAAATTGCAAAAAACTCTACAATGTATAGCCAGCTCGGAATCTATTGATATTTCTAAACTCGGTGATTCTCAAAGTCTTAAAGATAAAGAAATTTTTGAATTTCTTGGAGATGATTAAATATTGATTTAAATTTTTTCACTAACGTCAGTTTTAGGTTGAAACATAAACATTGAATAAATAACATTACGTCTCATATTAGTCATCATTTCAAGAAACATGTCATATCCTTCGTTTTTATATTCGATTAATGGATCTTTTTGACCATAACCCCTCAATCCCACTGATTCCCTCAAGGAATCCATGGATTGAAGATGTTCTCGCCATAAATTATCGATTTGCTGCAAAATGAAAAATCTTTCAGCTTCTCTCATTAATCCTGGACGAATCTTTTCTATTTGTGATTCCTTTAAATCATAAGCTATACGTAACTGCTCTTGAAGATAGTTTTTTAATTCATCTATTGACAATAAATTAATATCATCAGATTTAAGATCATCTAATAAATATATAAATTCTTTGACTTTAGAAATTAATTGATCAATATTCCACTCTTCAGGAGGAAGATCAGGATTAATATAAGCATCTACAATTTCAACCATTGTCCTTTCTCCATATCCTATTACTTGTCGCTTTAAATCAATCCCCTTCAAAACTCTTAGTCTTTCGCCATAAACTGCTTTTCTTTGATTGTTCATTACCTCATCGTATTCAAAAACTTGTTTTCTAATATCGTAATAGTAGGTTTCAACTTTCTTTTGAGCACTTTCTAGGGACCTAGTAAGCATTCCTGACTCAATAGGCATATCTTCATCAACCCTAAAAGCATTCATTAGATTAGCTACTCTATCACCTCCAAAAATCCTTAATAAATTATCATCTAAGGATAAAAAGAATCTTGTACTTCCAAGATCACCTTGTCTTCCTGCTCTTCCTCTAAGTTGATTATCCACTCTTCTTGATTCATGTCTCTCAGTACCAATGACATGTAAACCGCCAGCTTCTCTTACTTTTTCTTCTTCATGAATCAAAACTTTTTCATATTCTTTTTTCACATCAGACAAAGATTCTCTCAAAAGCTTTATCAAGTCATCATCAGTTGGTGCTTTTTCTGCAGCTGTAGCAATCCTGTCATCAAGCTCTAAAACAGAAAGTTGTCTATCTCCCCAATTTTTAACAAGTTGATCAGATAAAAGAGAGAGTTTTTTTTCAATTGCTTCATCAAGTTTGCAAGGGAAAAGACTTGTTGAAGAATTTGAAATGTTCTTTTTCAAATTTGAACCAGCTTTTGTAGAAAAACCACCCTTAGATTTTAAATTTCTTTGTTTTGGTATTGGTGGCTTATGATCATTATCAGGCTTGACTAACAAAGGAATTAAAATTTCTTTTAATTTAAGTCTTGCCATATAGTCACTATTACCGCCAAGAATTATATCTGTTCCTCTTCCCGCCATATTAGTCGCAATAGTAACAGCACCTGCTCTTCCTGCCTGAGCAACAATTTCTGCCTCACGTTCAACGTTTTCTGGCTTAGCATTTAACAAATTATGTGGGATTTTTTCGGCAAATAAAAGTGAACTTAATAATTCACTTTTTTCAACACTCGTTGTACCAACTAAAACAGGTCTACCATCTTTATGAATTTGTGCAGTTTCTTTAGCAACGGCTTTCCATTTACCAATCTCTGTCTTAAATACTTGATCAGCCCAATCTTGTCTTTTTCTTATTTGATTTGTTGGTATAACTGTTGATTCTAATTTATAAGTTTTTTCAAATTCAACCTCCTCAGTTTTTGCAGTTCCAGTCATTCCGGCTAAACCGGGATATAAAAGGAAAAAATTCTGATAAGTTATGGATGCTAGTGTTTGAGTCTCAGGCTGAATTTTAAGACTCTCTTTCGCTTCTATTGCCTGATGTTGTCCATCACTCCAACGTCTTCCTGGCATTACCCTACCAGTAAATTCATCCACTATGACAGCCTCATCGTTCTTAATAATATAATTCACATCTTTAACAAATAATTCTTTGGCTTTTAAAGCATTAGTTATATAATGCGCCCAAGGATCTTGAGGATTATATAAATCATTAACTCCCAAATATTCTTCACATTTTGCAAAACCCTGATCTGTTAATATACAACTTCTCTGTTTTTCATCAACTTCGTAATCGCCTTCTGGATCAATACCATCTTTACTTAATTCTTTTGCTTTGACTAATGCAAGAGATAATTCTGCAGCTTTTTGATATTTTTCTTGTGGTCTTTCAACTTGGCCAGAAATGATTAGAGGCGTTCTTGCTTCATCAATTAATATTGAATCAACCTCATCAATTACGCAGTAATTAAATTTTCTTTGAACTACCTCACTAATATCGGTAGCCATATTATCTCTTAAATAATCAAATCCTAATTCTGAATTTGTGGCATAAGTTATATCACAATCATAATTTTTCTTTCTCTCAACTGGACTCATATCTTGCTGAATCAAACCAACGGATAAACCTAAAAAACGATGAACTTGTCCCATCCACTCAGCATCCCTTCTAGCTAAATAATCATTTACAGTAACAACATGAACACCTTTCCCCGTAAGAGCATTTAAATAACAAGGTAATGTTGCGACGAGAGTTTTTCCCTCTCCAGTCTTCATCTCAGCAATTTGACACTCATTCAAAACCATCCCGCCTATTAACTGAACATCAAAATGTCTCATATCAAGTACACGTTTACTTGCTTCTCTTACGATTGCAAAGGCTTTAGGAAGAAATTCTTCCAGGAGTTCTTTTTGTTTTTTAAAATCTAATTCTGCTGAAATATTTGATTTAAGATTTTGAGTTTCTTTTCTAAGCTCATCATCAGTAAATTGAGAAATTTCTTCTTCAAAAAAATTTATCTCTTCCACTATTGGTTGATAGCGCTTTAACTTTCGTGTATTCGGATCTCCCAACAAAAGTTTTAGCATAAGTTAAAATCCTTAAATAATTTATCTTATTACAAACATTATAAATTAGTGCGTTACAACAGAATGAAGAAAACTATTATCTCTTTATTTTATAGAAACGATCAATTAAGGTATTTAGATTGAAGTCACAAAAATAACCTAGCTGACATCACTTTTCAAAAATCTTTTTAATAAATGAAAGAAATATCTTTAATCAAACATGGCAAAGGAGCTTTAGGGTTAAGGGTTTTTGGATTAGGTCCTAATCTTAAACCGACGAGTGGATTAATTAAGCTACAAAAATTACTAGATAACAATGCTTTCTGGGCAAAAAATAGAACAATTAATGATCTAAAAAAATGTCTTGCTAACAGTGACGTCATAATAAGTCTTTGGGTTGGCAACGAAATAGTTGGTTTTGGTAGAGCTTTAACCGATGGGATTTACCGCGGAGTGCTTTGGGATATAGTTATAGATCAAAATCACCAAGGCAAAGGTTTTGGCACATTAATTTTAAAAAATCTTTTATCTTCTAAAAAAATTAAAAACACAAAGAAAATATATTTAATGACGACAAATAAAAAATTATTTTATTCTCAATTTGATTTTAAAGAAGTTACTTCACAAAATTTATTAATTCGTGAAATCTAAAAAACTTTTTATTTAAAAAAAATCAAATAATTAAGAAATTCAATTTATAAATAAAATCAGGAGACAAATTTACTATAAAGCCATCTTATAAAAGAACCTAAAATAGGAACTGGTCCAAAAGTTGGTCCACAAAAATCAAAATAATCTCTGTGCTCTTTTATTAAGCCATTTTCACTAAATAATAAACGAGTAGTTCCAGGATAAATAAATTCTTTACCCATAATTTTTAAACCCATTGTCCATTCAACAAATCCATAATTTCCAGTTATGGAGATCGCATGAGTTTCTAAAAAAATATCATCACATCTTTTAACTAGCTTTTCTTGAGCTTTGATATAAGAATCTAATCCCTCTGTTTCCTGAGTTGGGTCAATAAAAGTAACATTCTCATTATAAAACTCAGCCCATTTTTGCTTTGTTGGTGCAGATGCACCATAAGGTTTAGTAAATAAACCCCTTAAATCCTCAATAGAAATTACTCTTGACATTACAAAATTTTTGCTATGTATACTCTAGAAGATACAAAAATTAAAAGCGGATGAAAAGATTCGAACTCTCGAATTCTCCATAGCAAGAAGGACATCATAAAAATTAGAAAGCATTTATAGTAACAATTTTTTAAAGCTATAATTGGGTTATTACTTTATTTTGGGAAATATGCCCTAGGCTGCTATGGTAAGCTATGGCCAGCTGTAGCCATTTTGCCCTAACAATTTTGATAATCTCCTTAACATGGCCTTAATTAGAACAAAATGGGATTCTGTACTAAGAAAAATCTTAAGAAATGAGTGTAGTAAAGAATGGGGAGTTAAGCAACAGTCCTCTAAAATTAAGTTTTTAGGCCGAAATTATTATATGAATCAAGCTTTTTTATCAATTGCATAAGTATGAACATCATTATTCAAAAACTCAAGAGAATTTATTGGTATATCAACCTCATTAACAGAACAATATTTAATCATGGATTAATTAAAGTAACCGCAAATAAAGGTCAATGGGAAAAGAGATATCCCCCATTAAAATCACTTAATAAAACAGCAAAACTATTCAATAAGATTAATGGAAAAGTAATAGTTGAGATTGGGTCAGGAATTCATGGAAATTATTCCCAATATTCAGGAGATAGCTGTTTAAAATGGGCAAAAAAAACAAACGCTAAAGTAATAAAATGTGTAGATCTTGACCCTAAAATGGTAGAAGCGGTAGCAGAAGCTACGAAAGAATTTGACGCATTAGAAGCTGTCTTAGATGACGGTTTAGATTTTTTATCAAAAACCGAATTAAAAATTGATTTGCTATTGCTGGATTTTTGGGCCGATGAACCAGATGATTCATTTGGAAGTGGACGTGCAGAAAAATATTTAGAGGCCTACATGAATGGTAAAGATAAAATGAGCCCTAAATCACTGATTCTCATAGATGATACTGATCACGCTCCCCCATGGAAAGATACCTACATAGTACCTGAAGCAAGAAAAGATGGATTTAAAGTCATTTATATTGGACGCCAGACTTTACTGGCTAGAGGTATTGAAAATCCAAATATTTAAAATTTTTTGTATAAATTATAAAGATCCTTCTGGCTCTAGCCTAGATTCTGCCCTAAAGTTGCTAATACCTTTATTTTAGGATAATAATAAGCGATAAAAAAGTTCTATCATATCAAGGACTTTAAGAAAGCGGATGAAGAGATTCGAACTCTCGACATTCTCCTTGGCAAGGAGATGCTCTACCACTGAGCTACATCCGCATATCATTGTTATTTTATATCAAATAAGGGATCAATGATAGAAATAATTAATTTTTTTTTCAACTAATTTAAATTTTTAATTAAAGATCCCATCTCAATTGCTTGCAAAGCATAATTCCAACCAAGATTATTCTTAATCCCCGCTCTTTCAAGAGCTTGCTGCATAGTATCAGTAGTTAAAACTCCAAAAATAATTGGAACATTATTCTCGTTTGAAACTTGTGAAATACCTTTGCTTGCCTCAGATATAACTACATCATAGTGAGAAGTTTCACCACGGATCACAGCCCCAAGAGCAATTACAACGTCATAACTCTTTTTTTTCATGAGAGTTTTAGCTGCAATTGGTAATTCAAATGAACCAGGAACCCAAACTATATCTACTTGATTGCTTAATTCAGAAGTATCTAAACCATGTCTTTTTAAACAATCAAGACAACCAGATAGAATTTTATTTGTAATTAAATCGTTAAATCTTGCTATTACAATCCCAACTTTTAAATTAGATGCATTAGTAAAAGAACCCTCAAAAATAGCCATTAAATTTACTTCGATATATTAATAGACTCTCACGAAAAGGTATTAAGTTCAAACTAATGAAGAAACTATCCCTGTAACAAAAACCAAAACAACCCAAACAGCAGCAATAGAATAAATTTTTCTCCTACTTTCTCGCTGGCCTTCCTCAGTAGAAGGTTGAGTCACATATAAAACGGGTACTCCAACTACCGCAATTAAAGAAGCGAATAATAGAGCATTTACAAAGAAAAAGTTAACAGCCTGCATAATTCAGTCTAAGGTTTCAAATTATTATAAATACTATAATCTCATGAAAATGATAATTTTTAGAGAAAATTTACATACTTTAGCCACTTTAAATGCAAAAAAAAAATTTTTACCTAATATCTATTTAGGAATTAAAAAAGTATGCAAGAAGATACGATAATTCAAAAGAATTTATTTGCGATTGGTAATGACGATAATGAGCAAAAAGAAATAACAAAAATTCCAGAAGATTTATCTTGGGAAGACTTAAAAAAAGAATCGCAAAAAAGACCTAGACAAAGAAAAAATTCAACTAATTTGATAAATAAATTTAAGACTGATTTATTTTCAAATAACAAAAATGTTTGCATCAACGAAGAATCTTATAGCTATAAAACAGTTTCAAAACTGAAATTAACTCCCGTAATGAAGCATTATGTCACTCTAAAAGAAGAAAATAAAGATAGGTTATTACTTTATAGATTAGGAGATTTTTTTGAATGTTTTTTTGAGGACGCTGTATTAATATCTAACCTTTTAGAAATAACGCTTACCAGTAAAGATGCTGGCAAAGAGATTGGTAAAATCCCTATGGCAGGGGTCCCCCATCATGCAATGGAGAGATACTGTGCTGATTTAATTAAAAAAAATTATTCTGTAGTTATATGCGATCAATTAGAAAAAAGTTCTGGAAACTATGGGACTCCAATTAAAAGAGGAATAACAAGAATAATTACTCCTGGAACTGTAATTGAAGAGGGGATGTTGATAGCAAAGAAAAATAATTGGATTACTGCTATTTACTTATCAGAAGAAAACTCAGATGAATATTATGAATGGGGTATATCAAAAGCTGATGTAAGCACAGGAGAATTAATAACTTTAGAAGGCCAATCTCTGTCAAAACTATTTGATGAAATTATTAAATTAGATTCTTCAGAAATCATTGTAGGAAGCAATGCAGTAAGAAATTTATTAATTAAAGGAAATAGTCAAATTACATATACTGTTTCTCAAGAGACTAATTTTGGAATTAATGAAGCAAATTATCTAATAAAAAATTATTTCCAAATTGCAAATCTAGAGGGAATAGGACTTAAAAATTTAAACAATGCAACTAGATCACTTGGAGGTTTATTAAATTATTTAGAAAAAATTAATCCTTCAAATTTAGATAAAGATTCTTCTTTAAAAATCTCATTAGACTTTCCACAAATCCAATATGGTCACAACAAATTAATTATTGATTATCAAACTCAAAAAAACTTAGAAATCAAAAATACGCAACGAGAAAACAATTATGTAGGTTCGCTACTATGGAGTATTGATAGAACTTATACTTGCATGGGTGCAAGGTGTTTAAGAAGGTGGATAGATTCACCACTATTAAACGTTAATGAAATTTATAAAAGACAAAATATAATTACAAACTTTCTTGAATCTAAAAAATTACGTAGAGATACCCAAAATTTACTCAGAGCAATGGGGGATTTAGAAAGACTTGCTGGAAGAGCTTGTGCAGGTCATGCAAGTCCCAGAGACTTAATTGCAATAGCTGAAGGTTTAAAAAAATTGCCTAGACTAAAATCCATAATTGAATTATTTAAATATGATCTCCCAGATTGGACTGATCAATTAAAAAATATTGATGAAGGACTCTTAGAATTGGCTGATACTATAAGTTTTAAGCTAGTAGAAAATCCTCCTCTAAATATTAGTGAAGGAGGAATGATCCACGATGGTGTTGACAATATATTAGATGGTTTACGCAATTTAATGGATGACTACTCTGAGTGGCTAAATAAAGAGGAATTAAAGGAAAGAAAAATTAGCAAAATTACAAACCTAAAAATTCAATTTCATAAAAATTTTGGTTATTACATTTCTATAAATAAGTCAAAAGTTAATTTAGCTCCACAACATTGGATCAAAAGGCAAACACTTACTAATGAAGAAAGGTATATCACTTCAGAAATTAAAAATAAAGAAAATAAGATTTTCCAAATAAAAAGTAGAGCTTCATCAAAAGAATATGAAATTTTCTGCGGATTAAGAAATATAGTTTCTGAAAAAACAAAACAAATAAGATCAATCGCAAAATCCATAGCATCTCTTGATGCACTACTTGGTTTATCAATAACTGCAGTAGAAAACAATTTTATAAAACCTTCATTAATACCAATAAATGATTCAATGAAAAAAAATAGTACAAAAATTATCGCAGGAAGAAATCCAATTGTAGAGCAATTGTTAAGTGATAAAAAGTTTGTAGCAAACGATATCTCTTTTGAGGATAATCAAAAATTAATTATATTAACGGGTCCCAATGCAAGCGGAAAAAGTTGCTTTATAAGACAACTGGGTTTAATACAAATTCTCACACAAATTGGTAGCTTTGTACCTGCTAATAATGCTGAAATCAAGATTGCAGATAGGATTTTCACAAGAATTGGGGCAGTTGATGATCAATCATCTGGACAATCAACATTTATGGTAGAAATGTCTGAAACTGCATCAATTCTAAATCAGGCAACTTCTAGCTCACTAGTTTTACTTGATGAGATAGGCAGAGGAACATCTACCTTTGATGGACTTTCAATAGCTTGGTCAGTAAGTGAATATCTTGCAAAAAAAATTCAATGTAATACTATTTTTGCTACACACTATCATGAGCTGAACTATTTAAAAAATTCAAATAAGAATATACAAAATTTTCAAGTTTTAGTAGAACAAAATAACGATCAGCTAATCTTTAGCCACAGGATTGTTAAAGGGGGCTCAAACAAAAGCTATGGCATAGAAGCAGCTAAATTAGCAGGAGTTCCAAAAGAAGTTATAGAAAAAGCAAAATCAGTTTTAAATTCTTTAGAAGAAAATAACAAGTTAAATCATGATATTAAGTAGATTTTTGACATTTTTATAAAATAAATACTTTTTAAATTGTTTCCCTCAATAAAGCGTTGACCGCAGCAGCTGCCATGGCAGCACCTCCTCTAGTTGAATTCAATACAATTCTTGGAAGATCGGTGGAAATAAGTTTGTTTTTGCTTTTCTCTACTCCAATAAATCCAACAGGCATTCCGATAATTAAACTAGGTAAATCTTTTGCATTTTCTAAAATGTCAATTAAATAAGTTAACGCTGTAGGCGAACTGCCAATAACTACAATAGGAGATTTGCTTCCAGAATTTATGGCGGACAATTCCTTCCAACCTTCGCTTAAGCCATATGCAGTTTTAGTTAAGTTTGTATGATTATTTTTTCCAAACCACATTCTAGCGGTGAATACTTTATTCCTAGTGGTATTTTCTGCCATGGATTTTATTGCTGCCGCTGCCATATCGGTATCAGTTAAAATAGGAGCACCATTTTTAAGTGCCTTAAGACCCTTTTCACAAGCACCTTCACTAAAATTTACAAGATTTTGAACTGTAAAATCTCCTGAAGTATGGACTAATCTCTCTAAAACTTTTTTTTCCAAATAATCTAGATCATTTGCTACTAAACGAGATCTTATGAATCTGATGCTTTCCAAAAAAATTGGATGATCTATTACCATTAAATTTAATTTGTTTTAGAAGTAATCATAGTTAATATATGGTTTTTATTGAGCGATTATGCCAATACAAATATTATGGGGTAATGATCTAAATGCTCAAAATACATTTATTCAAAAATTAATTGATAAGGAAGTATCCAAAGAATGGAAAGAAATAAACGTAACTAATTTAAATGGGGATGATGATGAGCAAGTCAATAAAGCTTTTGATGAAGTGCTTACACCTCCTTTTGGAGATGGATACAGAATAGTTACATTGAAAAATAATCCCATTTTTACTGCCAAAAATGAAGATCTAAGAACTAAATTTGAAAAAATTCATGACAATATACCTCAAAATACTTATTTCATTTTGCAAAATACAAAAAAACCAGACTCAAGACTAAAGAGTACTAAATTTTTACAAAAACTTATCAAAAATAATTTAGCCAAAGAAAAATCATTTTCTTTACCAGAAATCTGGGACTATGAGGGACAAAAAAGATTTTTAGAAGATGCAGCAAATGAAATGAATATCAAAATTGATAAAAATGCAGCTGAATTAATTATTGATTCAGTTGGTAATGACAGCTTTAAACTAATAAATGAATTAGCCAAAGCAAAAACATACCTCTCTGCAGTATCAAGTGATTCGGATTCACAACTTTTTCTTAAAAGTATTGATGTAAAAAAAATATTTAGTGATCATCAATCCAATATTTTCAAAATAATTGATCTTCTCTTACAAAAAAATATGAATGAAAGCCTCATTGAAATAAATTATTCTTTACAGAAAGGAGAACCTGCTTTAAGACTAAATGCAGGTTTAATTAGTCAAATAAGAATTCATACCATTATAAAACTAGCAGTTAATTTAGGTAATAATGATGCAGAAAAGATTTGCAATCTTGCAGGCATTTCTAATCCAAAAAGAATTTTTTTTATTCGAAAAAAAGTCAAAAATGTATCTCAAGAATATTTAATTAATTTAATGAGTAACTTACTAGATATTGAATCCCTAATAAAACAAGGTAATAATCCTATAAATGTTTTTACAGAGAAATTAATTAATTTAAGTTAACCAAATTATAAGTTTAAGAATTTACATTATGATTTAAATATGGCTTTACTAGTAAAAAAATTTGGCGGTACTTCTGTCGGTGATATTAAAAAAATTAAAAATATTGCAAGTAGCATTTGTCAAAGTAAAGAAGCAGGGAATGAAATTGTCGCAGTTGTCTCTGCGATGGGGCAAACTACAGATGATTTAAATTGTTTAGCGGAATTAATTAGTAAAAATCCTAATCGCAGAGAATTGGATATGCTTCTCTCAACTGGAGAGCAAGTAACCATTGCTCTTCTTTCAATGGCATTAAACGAATACGGAATACCTGCAATTTCAATGACTGGTAGCCAGGTTGGAATTATTACTGAATCAATTCATGGGAAAGCGAGAATTCTGGATATTAAAACAGAAAGGATCGAAAATTATTTAAATCAGGGTTTTGTAGTTGTCGTGGCTGGATTTCAAGGAACAACATTAAGCCATACGGGTTCAATGGAAATTACAACTTTGGGTAGAGGTGGTTCAGATACTTCCGCAGTAGCTTTATCAACAGCTTTAGGAGCTGAGACTTGCGAAATTTATACAGATGTTCCAGGGGTTCTTACTACTGATCCAAGGATTGTTCCTAATGCAAAACTCTTAGATGAAATTAGCTGCGAGGAAATGCTTGAACTTGCAAGCGTCGGTGCTTCAGTTCTGCATCCAAGAGCAGTAGAAATTGCTCGCAATTATGGAATTAAATTGTGCGTCAAATCAAGCCAAAGTGACTCCAGTGGGACTCTCCTAGAAAGTCAAATACAACCTCTCCCGCTAAAAAGAGGAAGCTTAGAATTAACAAAAACAGTCAACAGTCTTGAAGTATTAGAAAACCAAGCAGTATTCAGTCTCTCAAATATTCCTGATAGGCCTGGGATTGCTGCGCAAATATTTGAAAAACTTTCAGAAGCAAGTATTAACGTAGATTTAATAATACAAGCGACAAATGATGGAAATAAAAACGATATTACATTTACTGTTGGTGAATTAGAAGTAAAAAAGACTGCAGAACAATGTGAACTTATAACTAGTCAATTAGGGGGAGAATTTAACTTAAAAACCAACATGACTAAATTAAGTATTCAAGGAGCAGGCATTATGGGCAGACCTAGTGTTTCAGCTGATTTATTTGATACTTTATCTCAAGCTAATATAAATGTAAGGTTAATAGCTACTAGTGAAATTAAAGTCAGCTGTGTAATTGAAATTAATAATATACCAAAGGCTATTAGATTTGTTGCTGAGAAATTTAAGTTATCCGATACACAAATATTTATTAATCCAATCAATGAAAAACAAGATCAACCTGAAGTAAGAGGAATTGCATTAGATAAAAACCAAGTTCAGGTAAGCTTTCGAAAACTGCCTGATCGTCCAGGTGTAGCAGCATCGATATGTTTAGCATTAGCTGAAAATAATTTACTTATCGATACTATTGTTCAGTCTGAAAGAATTTCCTCTTTAAAAACTAAGGATATTAGTCTTACAATGAATAAACAAGATAGAGAAAAAGCTAACTTAGTTTTTGAGGCCTTAACAAAAAAATTACCTGGATCATTCATAGAAGATGGCCCTGCTATAGCAAAAGTAAGTACTGTAGGAGCGGGAATGGCATTTAAGGTTGGGACGGCTGGAAAAATATTTAGAGCATTGGCTGACCAAAATATCAATATTGAAATGATTGCCACAAGTGAAATTAGGACTTCATGTATTGTCTTAGAAAAAGATTGCGACAAGGCAGTCAATGCGATTCATAATCATTTTGAATTAGAAAAATAAGTTCTTTTTAATTATTTCTTGCCAATTTTTGTCTTAATTTTTTGATTCTATCTCTCAAATTTGCTGCTTCTTCAAAATTTAACTCTTTTGCAGCGTCTTTCATTTTAATTTCTAACTTTTCTATTAAGTCAGGCAATTCTTCGAGCAAACATTGATTATCACTGGAACTGAGAATTGCGTCAGTTTTGTTATTAACTATATTTATTAAATCTTTAGATAAACCACCAGCATCTAGTTTTCTAGAAAGTTCTAGAAAAGATAATATTGAATTTTCTATTTTTTTGCCTGCAGGTTTTGGTGTAATACCATTGACTTGGTTATATTTTTTTTGAATAGTTCTTCTTCTATCAGTTTCAGATATTGCTCTTTTCATTGAATCTGTAAAGTTATCTGCATAAAGCAAGGCAACACCTTCAACATGTCTGGCAGCTCTTCCTATTGTTTGAATCAATGACCTTTCTGCTCTCAGAAAACCTTCTTTATCAGCATCTAAAATGGCAACTAAGGATACTTCTGGAAGATCAAGTCCCTCTCTTAATAAATTAACTCCTACCAAAACATCATATTCGCCCATTCTAAGGTCTTGAATAATTTCAATTCTTTCAATTGAATGGATTTCGGAATGCAAATATCTAACTCTTACTTTATTTTCCGATAAAAAATCAGTTAGATCTTCAGCCATTCTCTTAGTAAGTGTTGTCACAAGCACTCTTTGATTCTTTTCAGCTCGAATTCTTATTTCAGATAACAGATCTTCTATTTGGCCTTCACTGGGTCTTACATCAATTATCGGGTCTAATACCCCAGTTGGTCTTATAACTTGCTCAATAAATTCACCATCACATTGATCTAATTCCCATTGACCGGGAGTTGCACTTATAAATAATGTCTGTTTTGATTTTTCCCAAAACTCTTCACATTTTAAAGGTCTATTATCTGCAGCACTAGGCAATCTAAAACCATGATCTATTAAAACTTTTTTTCTAGATTGATCACCGTTGTACATCGCATGAAGTTGAGGACATGTTACGTGACTCTCATCAACTACCAACAACCAATCTTTGGGAAAGTAATCTATTAAGCATTCTGGCGGTGAACCTTCCTCCCTACCTGATAAATGACGAGCATAATTCTCAACTCCATTACAATAACCAACCTCTTTAAGCATTTCTAAATCATATTTTGTACGTTGTTCTAGACGTTGAGCCTCTAATAATTTTCCTTCGTATGTAAATTTATCGAGTTGAGTTTTTAATTCACTTCTAATTGCACTTATTGCACTCTCAAGTCTTTCTTTTGGAGTCACAAAATGCTTCGCTGGGTAAACGCTAACTTGTTCCAAACTTTCAAGTATTTCTCCTGTAGTAGGGTCAACATATCTAATAGCCTCGACTTCATCACCAAATAACTCAATTCTTATTAATCTATCTTCATAAGCTGGACCGATTTCTAAAACATCACCTTTAATTCTGAATCTACCTCTAGTAATTTCAATATCATTTCTAGTATATTGATTTTCAACGAGAGACCTTAAAGAAGAACGTAGATTTATTGATTTTCCCACTTCAAATTTTACTGCAGCTTTTAAATACTCACTGGGTATACCAAGACCATAAATACAACTTATTGAAGCTACAACAATTACATCTTTTCTCTCAAATAATGAGCGTGTTGCAGAATGCCTAAGCATATCTATTTCTTCATTAATTGAAGCAGTTTTGGCTATGTAAGTATCACTTACAGGTACATAAGCTTCTGGTTGATAATAATCGTAGTAAGAAATAAAGTACTCAACAGCATTTTTTGGAAAAAATTCCCTTAATTCATTACATAGTTGTGCAGCCAACGTTTTATTATGGGCTAAAACAAGTGCTGGTCTTCCTGTTTGTTGAATTACATTGGCAATGGTAAATGTTTTACCAGTTCCAGTAGCTCCTAAAAGAGTCTGAAACTGTTTACCATTATTTACTCCTTTAACTAATTTTTTAATAGCTTCTGGTTGATCTCCATTTGGTTCGTAAGGTGCTCGCAACTTATAGTTGTTCATCAAGCTCGTAGCTAAAGGATGTTGCTATACTAAGAAATTTTTTCTCCAATTATTGAATTTTTCAAAGATTCTTTTAAGCCCCTAACAACCGCAATCATTGATATTAAATCATCTAATTTATTAACCACAGATCCAACACCAACTGCTGAGGCTCCAGAGGATATTGCTAGTGGACAAGTTACCTGGCTTAATCCAGAGGCACTCATGATTGGTATATTCAGAGATTGTTTCTTAAATTCTTGATGAATAGCATAGGTAGCTGCAAGAGTTGGTACTGATTTTTCAAAAAAACCTTGAATTCCTGGAGAGTAAGGAGTAGAACTGGTACCACCTTCTGTTTGAATAATATCAACGCCTTCTTCCACTAGCTTTACAGCAAGATCAACTTGTTTATCAATAGGCATAGTATGAGGAACAGTTACTGATAAAGGAAAATTAGGCAATAAATCCCTCGTCTCTTTTGTAATGTTTAAAACTTTTTTATCTGAAAAATGAATGCCTTTTTCATAAAAAGTATCGTAATTTCCTATCTCAATTAATGATGCTCCAGCTTTTACACAATCTTGAAAAGATCGAGGCTCTACTGAACTAACACAAACGGGTAGTGTTGAATTATTAAGTGCTAAATCAACGAGTTCAGGTTTACAAGCAATATCGACAAGATCTGCACCTCCTAATGAAGCAGCCTCAACAACTATTTTCACAGACTGAACATCGAAATTATTCAATCCTGAAATAACTTTGAGTAAGGATTTGCTTCTTAACTCTTCTTTGATTTTTTGTGGCAAAAGATTAATCAGACTCATTTACTTAATGAATTTATTACCCGATTGTGACATTGTTTTAGTAAAACAGTGCATTTTTTAAAAAATATTATCTGAGCAACACAAAATGACTGATAAAAAATTAAGTCAGAAAAATTGGTCATCATGGCATCATCAGCTTCACAAGGAAATTCTTACCAAAAAAATATTAATTCCCAAAGGATCCAATATTTTAATAAGTGTTTCGGGGGGTCAAGACTCAATGACCTTATTAACCCTAATTAATGACCTAAAAAAACTACATAATTGGTCTATTAGTGTTTGGCATGGTGATCATCAGTGGCACGAAAAATCATCACTATATGCTCTTGAATTAAAAGATTATTGCGAAGATAAAAATATTTCATTCTCTTTTGATCAAGCAAATAAAAAAAGTATTTCTTCAGAAGAAAAAGCACGAGAATGGAGATATAAAAAATTATGTGAAAGAGCCAAAACTTTATTAAATAAAAACCAGCAAAAACATAATATTTATTTGTTAACTGGTCACACGAGTAGTGATAATGCAGAAACATTTATCCTCAATTTATCTAGAGGAAGCAATTTTGCAGGTCTGAGTAATATTGAGAGTAAAAGATTAATAGAAAATCAAATTTATTTAATAAGACCAATATTAATTTTCAGTAGGAAAGATACAAAACAATTTTGCAATGATATGAAGATCCCAGTCTGGGAAGATCCTACAAATTCAGATCTTAAATTAAAAAGAAATTTAGTAAGAAAAAAAATTATTCCTACCTTAGAAGTCATCTATCCTGGTTGTTCTGAAAGGATAAACAATTTTTCCCAAAAAATGAGCAAATACAATAATGAACGTAATGATCTTAGTGAACTAGCGTATTTATATTGTAAAGATGTTAAAGGTATCGATAGGAATCTCCTAAATGGAATGTGTATTGAAGCGAGGTGCACAATTTTAAATAGATTTTTAAAAGAAATATCTCCAAAGCAATGTAGTTCTAAAAATCTGACAAAATTAGCAACTTCAATTTATGAAAAAAATAAAGGTCAAATTAATCTGCAAGAGTTTTTAAGAATTGTTTGGGATAAAAATTATATAAATTTTGAAAAAAGTTAAGATGTTACAGCAGATCTTCTTCTTCTTGTTCTACCTTCAAATGAATCTTCTGTAGCAGTCTCAGCTGAAGGTTTCTGTGAAACTTTTGAACTTTTTTGAGCATTTTGTGGGTTATTTGAACTATTAGGATGATTATTGTTTGATTTCTTATGGAAATTATTATTATTTCTATTTCTATTGGAGAAATTTTGCTCCTCGGTAATCTTTGGAATATAAGCACGAGTTCCACTTGGAGCAGGTTGAACTAAACACAAAATAAGTGGTTCAACTTGTAATTCTCTTCTCATTCTTCTCGATAAACCATTTTCAATTTCTCTTTGAACACCAATCCAATCTACCTCAAAATTATTCGGCCCAGTTTGTCTGGATAATTGTTTCCATCTATTTTCTAAGACCCAGCTTATTTCTCGTTCTGTCCACATAGACATTTTTCTTGGTTCCGCAGTAGTAACAACTCCTCTTAAATTAACTCTAGGAGGCGCAACCATCTTCCCATCTGTACTAATAGGAGCTAAAACAGTTACTACACCATCCCCAGCTAATTGCTGCCTTTCCTTTAATACTCGAGCATCTACTATCCCATTTCGTGAGTTATCAAGTAGTTCAACACCAGCTTTTACAGGATCACCCTTTTGAATAGAATTAGGTGTTAACTCAACTACATCTCCATTTTCAATAATTAAGATATTATCCTTTGGAACCCCCATAGTTTGTGCACTCTTCCCATGACAAACAAGCATTCTATGTTCTCCATGAACAGGAACAAAAAACTTAGGTTTTGCGAGTGCCAACATTAATTTTTGATCTTCTTGAAAACCATGACCAGAAACATGAATATTCTCACCCTTTCCATAAACAACCTTTGCTCCGAGTTTCATTAATCTATCTATTGTATTAACAACAGAAATAGTATTACCAGGAATTGGGCTGGCTGAAAATATTACAGTATCAGTAGTCTTAAGACGAACATGCTGATGTTCACCACGAGATATTCTGCTTAACGCTGCTAGGGGTTCTCCTTGACTACCCGTCATTAATAATAAGGTCTCCCTATCTGGCAAATCTCTAATTTGCTTAATAGGAACAAACAAATCATCTGGACATTTCATATAACCAATATCTCTTGCTTTAGCAATAACATTTATCATCGATCTACCTAACAAACCGACCTTTCTTCCATGTTTCATGGCCAATTCTAAGATCATTGTCACTCTATGAACAGAACTAGCAAAAGTGGTAAGGATAACTCGTTCTTTTGCCTCTGCAATATGTTTTTCTAAAGAAGGATAGATAGTCTTCTCAGAAGGACAAAAACCTGGAACTTCGGCATTAGTAGAATCACTGAACATGCATAAAACGCCCTTCTCTCCGTAATGCACCATTCTTTCAATATCAAATTGCTCTCCATCTACTGGCATATGATCAAACTTAAAATCTCCTGTGAAAATAATTGTGCCAACAGGTGTTGTAACTGCTAAAGAAAAGCTATC
The DNA here is from genome assembly GCA_003281255.1 of Prochlorococcus sp. AG-347-L02. Taxonomy (GTDB): domain Bacteria; phylum Cyanobacteriota; class Cyanobacteriia; order PCC-6307; family Cyanobiaceae; genus Prochlorococcus_A. The sequence continues at coordinate 27,162 of QCCL01000002.1, read as the reverse complement.
GCAAATAGAATGAGTATTTCGAATAAATTCAACAGAAAAATGTTGTCCTACTTTTACAACATCTCTTGGATTTACTGTCTGTATAGTTGTTCTATCAGATACCCCTGCTTCCTCCATTTTTCCTCTAAGCATTGACATTGCCAGTCTTGGACCATAAATAATGGGAATATTAAAATGCTTTAGATGATGAGAAATACCTCCAATGTGATCTTCATGTCCGTGAGTGACAATCATTCCTTTTATTCTTCTTTGATTTTCTTTTAAAAAAGTTGTATCAGGCATAACAACGTTTACGCCATGCATACCATCAGATGGGAAAGCTAGCCCAGCATCAACAAGCATTAATTCATCACCATATTCAAAAACACAAGTGTTTTTTCCTATTTCATGTAGTCCTCCAAGAGGTATTACTCGTAGAGCTGGCGTATTACTTTTAGATCTAGATGAATCATGAGTAGATCTATTTAAAGTTGAATTTGTACTTGATTGCATAATTTTGAAATTTATGAAGGCCTGCTTGTAATCAAATAAGGTTTATTTAAATTTAATTATCAAGTTAAATATAATCCCTATTATAAGGAATTCAGGATAAAAGATAGTTGCTTTTTCATGTCATTGGTTAAAGGTGACAAAGGACTTCTAGGATTACCTACATCCCATCCTGTTAGCTCCAAAGCAGCCTTAATAGGGATTGGATTAGTAGTCATAAAGAGTGCTTTGAAAAGAGGCTGAAGTTTTTCATGGATAGAAAGAGCATTGGAAACCTTTCCACTTTGAAAAGAATGAATCATCTCTTTCAATTGCAATCCAACTAAATGACTTGCAACACTTACTACTCCTACAGCACCTACAGATAACATTGGAAGCAACAATGAATCGTCGCCACTATATACAGAGAGTTCGGAGCCACAAATAGCTCTTAGTTCTGTTACTTCCTCTATTCTACCGCTTGCTGCTTTAATACTGAGAATATTTGAAAAATCCATAAGTTTCTTCACAGTATCAGGTAATAAATTACATCCAGTCCTGCCAGGAATGTTGTAGAGCATAAGAGGCAAATCCTTTGCAGATTTAGCAATAGAACTGAAATGTTTATAAAGACCTTCTTGAGGCGGCTTATTGTAATAAGGAACAACGACCAAAGCACCGTCGGCACCAGATTCGTAAGCTTTTTTTGTAGCTTCCACAGCTTCGCTTGTACAATTGCTACCAGTGCCAACTATTACTTTACAGCTTGCATCCAAAGATCCTTTTACCGCAATAAATAAATCATGCTGTTCCGCCCATGAAAGAGTCGGAGATTCTCCAGTAGTACCGCACAACACAATTCCATCGGAACCATTCTCAAAAAGATAATTTGAAAGTTTTATAGCTAGTTCATAATCTACATTTCCATTCTCAGTGAATGGAGTAACCATTGCAGTCAATAATCTTCCAAATAGTGGATTATTACACTCAGTTTTGTCTGTAATCATTTTTTTGGAATTAATAACTCAGCTATTTGAACAGCATTCAGAGCTGCTCCTTTTCTTATTTGATCTCCACATAACCATAATTCTAATCCATGAGGCTGACTTATATCAGTTCTTAGCCTGCCAACAGCAACATTATCCTTGCCCATTACGTCATTTGGCATAGGAAATCTATTATTTTTGTAATCCTCAATAACTTCAATTCCAGGAGATTTTTTTAATTCTTCAAGAGCATCTTTAGGCTCAATTAAATCGGCAAATTCAATATTAATCGATTCAGAATGTGCTCTCAGTACTGGGACTCGAACACATGTAGCAGAAAGCTTTAAATCAGCAATATTTAATATTTTCCTTGTCTCATTAACCATTTTCATCTCTTCTTCGCAGTAATTATTTGAAAGCATAGGGGAATTATGTAAAAACAAATTAAAAGCAAGGGAGTATGGCAAAACTTCACTTTTTTGAGGATTTCCTTGAAGATATTGTTCAGTTAAAAGTTTTAGTTCCTCCATCGCCAGTTGGCCTGCACCACTGACAGATTGATATGTTGAGACAATAACTCTTTGAATAGTCGAAAGTTTGTTTAATGGAGCTAAAACTAATGTCAACAAAATGGTAGTGCAGTTTGGATTCGCTATTACCCCATCATGATTAAGTACGTCACTAGCATTAACTTCAGGGACTATAAGAGGAACGTTCTTATCTAATCTGAAAGCACTCGAATTATCTATCAGTAAAGCATTTTGATCAATAATGGTAGACAACCATTTTTTTGAAATACTTCCGCCAGCTGAAGCCAAAACTAAATCAAGATTCTTAAATTCTTCCTTAGTTGTTTTTTTTGTAACTAATTCTTCATCTTTCCAAATAATTTTTTTTCCTTCTGACCGCTCTGATGAAAGTAAGACCAATTCTGATATTGGGAAATCACGTTGTTCAAGAATTTTTAGCAATTCAGATCCCACAGCACCTGAAGAACCTAAAACAGCAACTTTTAATGGCCTATTAGGCAAATACGGAGATTGTCTCACACTTTAAAATGATTTTTATAAATAGATTGACTATTTTTTTTACTTTATCAAAAAATTAACTTTCAAGGAAATCACATAATGTGAAATAATTAAGATTCGGCTCATAGTAATAACTTAGAAAAACATGGCTAAAGATGCACTAATAGTCAAAACAACTCCTCTGCCTCAAAGTAGAATTTCATTCGAATTAGAGATACCATCTGAGACATGCAAAACGTGTGTGAATGAAACAATCAGTTCTATCAGTCGTTCGGCTAAAATTCCGGGATTTAGACTTGGTAAGATTCCTAAACAAGTCTTAATCCAAAGAATTGGCATCACACAATTACATGCTTCTGCTCTGGAAAAAATTATTGATAAATCATGGCAAGAAGCATTAAAAATAAAATCTATAGAGCCACTAAGTGAGCCAGAATTGGTAGATGGATTTGAATCTTTACTTGCAAAGTTTAGTCCTGAAAAATCACTTAAGGTTACTCTTCAAACTGATGTTGCCCCAGAATTAAAACTTAAAAAATCCAAAGGACTAAGTGTTGAAATATCAAAGACAAAGTTTGATCCTAAGTCAATAGATGAAGCGCTAGAAAAATCTAGAAATCAGTTTGCAAACATTATTCCAGTTACCAATAGAGCAGCAAAATTAGGAGATATTGCTGTAGTTAGTTTCAAAGGAAAATATAAAGATTCTGGTAAAGAGATTGATGGTGGAACAAGTGAATCAATGGATCTTGAGTTAGAAAAGAACAAAATGATTCCCGGTTTCGTTGAGGGAATCGTAAAGATGAAAATTGGTGATACTAAAACACTTAACCTTAAATTTCCTGATGATTATTCTCATGAGGATTCAAGAGGCAAAGAAGCCATTTTTGAAGTAAATCTTAAGGATCTTAAGGAAAAAGAATTGCCTGAACTTAATGACGATTTTGCAAAACAGTCTGGCAACAAAGAATCATTAAAAGAGTTAAAGAAAGATATTGAAAAGCAACTTAAAGACAATTTTGAAAAAACTCAAAAAGATATCAAAATTGAAGCTTTACTAGATGCATTAACAAACGAATTGGTTGCTGAAATTCCAAAATCTATGATTGATATAGAAGTGAGGAATAATATTGAACAAACCGCTCAAAGATTTGCTCAACAAGGTCTTGATGTTAAATCTACTTTCACTCCGGAATTAGTTAAGTCATTAGCAGAGTCCACAAGGCCTCAAGCTGAAAAAAATGTTCAAAGAAATTTAGCTTTAAAAGCATTAGCTGAAACAGAAAACATAAAAGTTGAGCAAGATGAAGTTGATTCAAAAATGAAAGATTATGAAGATGCAATCTCTCAATCTTCAAAACAAATAGATATTAAAAAATTAACAGAAGTAATAACTAACGATTTACTCAAAGAAAAATTAATCATTTGGCTTGAAGAAAATTCTGAAGTAAAAGAAAAAACTACAAAATCTTCCAAAGTTACCAAAACCCCCAAAACAACAAAAACCACAAAAACTTCTTCAAAAACTACAAAAACTACAAAAACTACAAAAACTCAAAATAAAAAAGAAAAAAAATAATTTATGAAATTTCCTACTAATTAAACAAAAACCCCTTAAATTATCTATAAGACGAAAACTAATTTGTGAACTCAGAAAAAAAACATTTAATCCAAAGCTCAATAAGTTCTTACGAAAGTAAAAATAAAACCATTGCTGCTGTTCCTACTGTTATAGAACAATCAGGTAGAGGAGAAAGAGCTTTTGATATTTATTCAAGACTATTGAGGGAGAGAATAATTTTTTTAGGTACAGGAATTAATGATCAAGTATCTGATTCACTTGTTGCGCAATTATTATTTCTTGAAGCGGAAGATCCCGAAAAAGACATTCAAATATACATCAATTCTCCAGGAGGCTCAGTAACTGCAGGAATGGCCATATACGATACTATGCAACAAATATCCCCTGATGTAGTGACAATATGCTTTGGAGTAGCGGCAAGTATGGGGGCATTTCTACTTTCTGGAGGAGCAAAGGGAAAAAGATTGGCTTTACCTAATTCTAGGATTATGATTCATCAACCTCTGGGAGGTGCACAAGGTCAAGCAGTAGAGATTGAAATACAAGCTAAAGAAATACTTTTTCTCAAGAAAACACTAAATTCGCTTTTAGCAGAACATACTGGTCAACCTTTAGAAAAAATTAATGAAGATACAGAAAGAGATTACTTTTTATCTCCCTCAGAAGCAGTCGAATATGGATTAATTGATAAAGTTATCAAAAAGTGACAAGGAATACTGATTTTTTAAGAATATGATGACGAATCGATATTTATAAGCAATCCTAGTGAATAGGGAATATTTAACACCTTTCACTTTTAAAAACTTATTATCGATGGCTAAATTCGACGCCCATCTTAAATGTTCATTTTGCGGCAAATCACAAGACCAAGTAAGAAAGCTTATAGCTGGTCCTGGGGTTTATATCTGTGATGAGTGTATAGATCTTTGTAATGAAATTCTCGATGAAGAATTACTTGATAATCAAGCAAACACAAACAACTCTCCGCAAGTAAAAAAGAAATTACCAACTGATAATCCAAAAAAATCTGTTCCTTTAGAATTAACCTCAATTCCTAAGCCATTAGAAATTAAAAATTTTCTAGATAATCAAGTTGTTGGACAAGAATCTGCAAAAAAAATATTATCAGTAGCCGTATATAATCATTACAAGCGATTAGCTTGGAAAGTTAAAGAAGATAGTAAAAATAACAATGCAACAGATTCACAAGCAACAAAATTACAAAAATCAAACATTTTACTCATCGGCCCTACTGGAAGTGGAAAAACATTATTGGCGCAAACTTTAGCAGAGTTCCTGGATGTTCCCTTTGCAGTAGCTGATGCAACGACTTTGACAGAAGCTGGATATGTTGGGGAGGATGTTGAAAACATACTTTTAAGACTCCTACAGAAATCAGAAATGAATGTAGAACTAGCTCAAAAAGGAATTATTTATATTGATGAAATAGATAAAATTGCAAGAAAAAGTGAGAATCCTTCAATTACTAGAGATGTCTCTGGTGAAGGAGTACAGCAAGCTTTATTAAAAATGCTTGAAGGAACAATTGCCAATGTACCACCACAAGGAGGAAGAAAACATCCTTATCATGACTGCATCCAAATTGATACGAGTCAAATTTTATTTATTTGCGGGGGAGCTTTTATAGGTTTAGAGGATATCGTTCAAAAGCGTATGGGTAAACACTCTATAGGATTTACGACCAATTCAGATCAAAACAAAGTTGATGCAAAAAAAATAGTAGACCCAAGAGATTCCTTGAAAAATTTAGAATTAGATGACTTAGTGAAATATGGCCTAATTCCAGAATTTATTGGAAGAATTCCGGTTTGTGCTGTATTAGATCGTCTTACTAAAGAAACTTTAGAATCTATTTTGACTCAACCAAGAGATGCATTAGTAAAGCAATTCAAAACTTTGCTAAGTATGGATAATGTTGAATTATCATTTGAGCCTGATTCTGTTGAAGCGATAGCAAATGAAGCTTATAAAAGAAAAACAGGTGCAAGAGCATTAAGATCAATAATTGAAGAGCTAATGCTAGACGTAATGTACACTTTGCCTTCTGAAGAAAATGTAAAAGAATTCACAATTACGAAAAAAATGGTAGATAATTTGTTCTCATCTAAAATTGTTAAACTACCTTCAGGACCAAAAAGAATCATTAAAGAGTCTGCATAAAATTAGAATTTAATTTTTTTAATTGAATCCCGAATTTTTCTAATTAATGAAAAATAAATGCCAAATATACATAAGCCTTTTCATCAAAAATATAGACCAAACAACTTAGACGAACTAGTTGGACAAAAATTTATATCTATTACACTCAAACAAGCACTATTAACAAAAAAAATTGCTCCTGCATATCTTTTTAATGGTCCAAGAGGGACTGGAAAAACATCAAGTGCAAGAATATTTGCAAAATCTCTAAATTGCCAGGCATTCGACCAACCTACCATAACTCCTTGTTGTAAATGTGACTTATGTAGACAAATTACAGATGGGAGCGCACTAGATATTATCGAGATTGATGCAGCATCAAATACAGGAGTAGAAAATATAAGAGAAATTATAGAAAGAGCGAGATTTGCACCTACTCAAGCGAGATGGAAAGTATATGTTATTGATGAATGTCATATGCTTTCAACGGCAGCTTCAAATGCTTTACTAAAAACTATTGAAGAACCTCCCTCAAGAGTTGTATTTATCCTTGCGACGACAAATCCTGAGAGAGTATTAAATACAATAAAAAGTAGATGCCAAAAGTTTGATTTTAGAAGAATAAGCCCAAGTGATATTTTTCAACATTTATCAGAAATCTCCGAAAAAGAATCCATCGAATATGAAGTGCAGGCATTAAAAATGATTGCAAAAAGATCTAATGGAGGGATGAGAGATGCACAAAGCCTCCTTGAACAATTGAATCTTTTACCTGAAGGAATAACAATTAATAATATACAAAATCTCTTAGGAGAAGTATCTGAAAGTGAACTAACAAATCTGATTAAGTCATTAGTTGAGAATAATCCAGAGTCATTAATTATCACCTGCAACAAATTATATGATGCAGGAAACGAACCTCTTCAAATAATTATCGGATTATTAAATATAACAAGAGATCTACTATTACACACTACAAATAATAAATATTCAGATCTTTATTATACGTCTGATGAATTTCAAGATGAATTGGATAAAATCTCAAAAACAATCAATAAATCAACAATAATTAATTGGCATAATAATCTGAGAAATATTGAATATCAAATCAAATCAAGTGATAATCCAAGACTTTGGTTTGAAATACATTTAACTGGGCTTCTAGGTAATCAAGAGATAAATAGTTTTAAAAATAAGCAAGAAAGTAAAAAAAATATGACTGAGGAGAATCATGAAAGTGCACAAAACATTGCAATTTTTAATAAAAAACATATTTCTAATGAAAGTCAAAAACCAATTATCAAAAAAGAAATAGCTAGCGATAAATTAATCGAAAAAAAAGACGAAAAATTAGAAAAGTTTGCAGTTCTTGAAAAAGAAAGTATTGAAAATATTTCTGACAATAACCAAAATAATCCTGGATCAAATAATTTAAAAGATAAATGGGAATTAATTCTTTCTAAAGTAGAGTTACCATCAACAAGAATGTTACTTTCACAACAAGCCGAACTTGAAAGTTTTGATTCGGAGAAAATAACAATTGCATTATCTCCAAACTGGGAAAATATGATTAAAAGCAGAAAAGTAATTATTGAAAATACTGTAAAAAAGATATTTGGAGATCAAATAATACTTAATTTTTCAACCAAAAATTTAATTAAAAGTAATCAAAAAAATACTCCAGAAATGACCCAAAATGAAGTAAATAATTTGCGACCATTAAAAAAAATAGAACCAAAAACTAATTCATCAACAAAAATATCTAACGAGGAGACTTATGATGATAGCTCAAAAAACTTAGCAGATTTTTTTAATGGAGAAATTATAGACCTTGATGAGTAAATTAAACTCCAGTATGAATAGTTTTTCGCCAAAGTATCTTTTTTGGGAAAATAGACATCTTTATCGTTACCCAAGGGATTACTAAAAACCAATGTGATAAATAAAAAACCGAGACAAATACCATCAAAAAATTGCTTTTTTGCAATACTGGTACTTCGCTTTTACAAGAAGAACCGTACCAAAACGCAATTCCAGATAACATAAAAGCTGTAAATGAAATAGGCCAGTAAATTGGCGAATCTAACAAAGCAATACTGAAAACTAAATCAAAAATAGAAATTATTGGTAGTGAATATTGCAAGATGAAAAAGTAAGTTAAATCAAATTTTTGCAAATAATCAATTTTATTGGTAAATAATTGATCTCCATAATCAAAGAATCTTTGCAAACCCCCCTCTGCCCATCTTTGCCTTTGCGCTAATAAAGCATTTAAATTCTCAACTGCTTCCTCCATAACTGGAGGATCCCACAAGATTCCAATTCTAGATTTTGATAATAATAATCTTAAACTCAAATCAAGATCATCTGTAACTGTATCTTCATTAAAAGAACCACATTCCAATAATGTTTCTTTCTTAATTAATTGGCCATTTCCCCTTAATTCAGAAACTCCAGCAACTGATAATCTTCCATATTGAAAGATTGCGTCCATAGCCATTTCCATTGACTGACAGGAAGTTAAAAAATTCTTACTTGCATTTGTTACTGATTTTCTTAGTTGAACTGCAGACCAATCACCCTCTTCTACAAAACTAAATAACCTTATCAAAGAATCTTGTTTTAATTCAGCATCAGCATCCAAAACTAATAACCATTCCCCATGAGTAAACTTCAAGGCATAATTCAAAGCTCCTGACTTTCCTCCTCCAGCATTTGGAGAACGACTTATGACTTTTAGCTTGTCATATTGTCTAGCTAATCGATCTAGAATTAAAGGCGTCTTATCAGAGCTACCATCATCGATTATGTAAATATTTAATTTATTTGTTGGATAATCTAAACTAAATAATCTTTCAACTAATCTTGCTATGACATTCTCTTCATCTCTAGCTGCGACTAAAATATCAAGCACAGGTAACTCTTTATTGCTAATTCTTCTTCCTACAGTATTTAAAACGTTGTTCCTTTTGAAATTTCTAGAAATAACTATTAAACCGTAAAAAACAATCACAAAAGAAAGAGTCAATATAATGTAAAAGAAATTTTCGATATAATAAGCATGAGGAATAAAAGCTACTAAAAAACAAGCACTAAGAAATACAAACGACTTCAATCTTCGATTTTTATAAAAACCCTTACTCATAAAAGTAAATTTTTAATTACTTAACTTTCATTGAGACAATATCTCAAATTTTTTCAGTTTTGCATCTCGATAGTAATGATTCAATATTTGTTCATAAGAGAATCCTAATTTAGCCATTTCAATTGCTCCTGACTGAGATAAACCTACACCATGACCGAAGCCTCCTCCTCTCAAAAGCCATAAATCATCATTTAATTTATTAATAGTAAACAAATTACTGGGTATAAAATTTAATATTCGTCGAATATCATCTTTAACAAGAACAATAGGATTATTACCTTTGTCCGTTTGTATTTCCAATTTTTTCACTCTTCCACTAGACCCACGTTCAATAGAATTTAAATTCAAAACATCTTCATTAATATTTATAAGTTTGTTTTTGAGTAACTTTTCTTTAATTTCAAGACTAGAAATTTTCTTATTCCATCGAAAAAGATAATGATTACTCCCATAAAACTGTTCTTTATCAAAATCTAAAAAATTATTTAAATCAGATTCATTTGTAATTGGAAGTTTAAAAATTTTATTTAATGATTTAGAACCATCAATGATTGAATTAAAATAAGAAAAATCTTGAATTTCCCAAGACTCACCTGCAGTAGCAGATACGCCTCCATTAGAACCATGGTAAAAAGCATTTATTGGTTTATTTCCATAAGTTAGTATTAAATCTGAAGTTGCTTCTATAGCTTTTAGTACTTTTTTATTTGTAATTTTAGGAGGCTTATAAACTTGACATTGAGTGGTGATACATAAATGATATTTATCCATATTAAATCTATCAGAATTAAAAATACCCCAAGTTCTTGCTATAACTGCTTGTGCCTTGAGTGCTTCTAAAGGAGAATTCGGTCCAATTTCGTATGGCAAAACACCTGCCAAATAATCGTCAAACTCAATTTTTTGAACTAATGTCCAAGTTCCATATAAATCTTTTAATAAATAAAAATTTCTACCAAAATTGACACCATTTATTTTTATTTCCTCTTGAGCATAAATATGTATAGGTCCTTCGAGTTTCATAACACTATATTCACTTCTAAGAACAGGCGTAATTTGAAAATTTTTTATTTTTCTGAAAATTTTATTTTTCAATTCAAACTCTGGAAGATCATCTTCAAATGGAATCCATACTTCCCAATTTTTAGGATAAGCAACAGTCGTCTCAAATCCTTTATCTTTAAGTTTCTCTGCTTGTTTTATTGCTGATTCATAGCTAGCAAAAGGACCAAAAACAATTCTTTCGATTATTTTTGGATTTTTGATGGGTATATCCACCCAGCTAATATTAATTTGTTTTGATTTATGTTTAATACCGTTGGATGATATCAGGTTTAAAAAACCTTTATCAGTGATAAAAATGATATTCTTTTTTTTTGAAAAACTGTCATTCTCCCCACCTAAATATTGCTTTAAACCAATTAAAAATTTTCCTTTTTTAATTTCATTTTTGAGTTCAACCTTTTGCAATTCTTCTCCTTTTACATTTGAAGCAAATTTAGTGCTTATTAATAAAAGAGAAATACATCCTAAAAATAAATTTAAAAAGGCAAATTTAAGTTTCATAAAGTTAGAACTTTCTTAATCAATTAACAACTTTAATTTGCACCAATGCGTATAAAGGTTTAGATTATCCTAATTAAACACATTTGACTTAAATGTCTAAACTAAAAACTCGTAAATCAGCCGCCAAAAGATTTAAAGCTACTGCAACGGGCAAATTCATGAGAAGAAGAGCTTTCCATAATCATTTACTTGATCATAAAAGCTCAAAATTAAAAAGACATCTATCAACAAAAGCCGTAGTTGATGAAAGAGATGCTGATAATGTAAGATTAATGATTCCATACGCATAAATCTTTAACCAATTTTTATTAAATATTCATGGCACGCGTAAAAAGAGGCAACATAGCCAGAAAAAGAAGAAACAAAATCTTAAATCTTGCAAAAGGTTTTAGAGGCGGCAACAAAAATCTTTTCAGAACAGCAAATCAAAGAGTGATGAAAGCTCTTTGTAATGCTTATAGGGATAGAAGAAGAAGAAAAAGAGATTTTAGAAGACTTTGGATTTCTAGAATTAACGCATCTGCCAGGATAAATGGAACAAACTATAGCAAGTTGATAAATGGCATGAAAAATTCAGAAATTATTATTAATAGAAAAATGCTAGCTCAATTAGCCTTAAACGATCCTGAGTGTTTTGAAAAAATTGTTTCTTCCGTTAGTAATTAGAAAAAAGAATATAATCTAGAAAAGTCAATATAAATAATGGAAATATCTTCCTTTCAATCTTATTTAATAATTCTTTTTGTTGTATTAATAATAATTTCTATTTTTGTTTTCAGACAATTTCTAAAATCAAGAAGTGAAGAATTAAATTTAGTAAAATTCGAGCAGAAAGGTTTAGATTCTCTCTCTCAAGCTACAGAATTATACGAATTTGGGTCTATACAGATAAAAAAAAGATTATATTCTGAAGCAACTAAAACTTTTCTAAAAGCAATTGAAAATTATGAAAATGAACCTGATGAAGCAAAAGCAATAATAAATAATGCTTTAGGGTTCTCTTATGCTGCTCAAAATGAATATAAGAAAGCAATTAAATACTATAACTCTGCAATAAAATCACTCCCAGAATATCCTATAGCCCTAAATAACCTCGCATCAGCACAACAGCGTTTACTTGAATACGACTTGGCATATGCAACTTATCAAAAGGTTTTGGTGATAGATCCAAAAAACAAAACAGCAATTAAAAAAAGTAAGGAGTTAGAAAAAAGAAACAACTATAAACCTTACAAAGGTATTAAAGATAAGGGATTCTAAATATGGAAAATTATTCTTCTTTACTAATTGGTGGAAAACAATTTTCCAGTAGATTAATGGTGGGTACTGGCAAATACAAATCTACTCAAGATATGGTAGAAAGTTTGTCAAATTCTGAAACGGAAATTATAACGGTCGCTGTTAGAAGAATTAACAATGCTCAGACCGGAGAAAATTTACTCGAAAAGATTAACTGGAAAAAATACTGGATGCTTCCTAATACAGCTGGTTGTGTTAATTCCGATGAGGCAGTGAGAATAGCAATTTTGGGTAGAGAACTTGCAAAATTGTCTGGTCAAGAAGAAAATAATTTTGTGAAGTTAGAAGTTATTCCTGACAAAAAGTATTTGCTACCAGATCCAATAGAAACCATTAAAGCAGCCGAAATTTTAATAAAAAAAGGTTTTGCTGTACTTCCCTATATCAATGCAGATCCTATTCTTGCAAAAAGACTAGAAGAAATAGGTTGTGCAACTGTAATGCCATTGGGCTCGCCTATAGGCTCCGGCCAAGGTTTATTAAATTTATCAAATATAAGAATTATTATTGAAAATGCAAAAGTGCCGGTAATAATTGACGCAGGAATTGGGGTGCCTAGTGAAGCTTCTCAAGCTATGGAAATTGGAGCTGATGGTGTCTTAATCAATACTGCAATAGCACAAGCTGAAAATCCTCCTCTAATGGCTCAAGCAATAAATTATGGTGTAAAAGCTGGCAGGCAAGCTTTTCTGGCAGGACGAGTTAAAAAACAAGACTTTGCAGTAGCAAGTTCACCGGAAAAAAACATATCTATCTAATTCTCTTCATTCAGCAAAGTTTAAAATAATAAGAAAAAATTATTATTTTGTTTATCAGATTAAGAAAGAAGATTTGAAACTATTTTCAATGTTTTTTCGCAAATTGGAAGCACACTGTAGTAATTTAATAAATATATTATGAAACAATTAATTCTGGAGTTCTGAGTGAAAGTTATTGTTCTAGGTGGAGATGGTTTTTGCGGTTGGCCTTGTGCGGTGAATTTAGCAGAGCAAAATCATGATGTAATTATTGTGGACAATCTAAGTCGTAGAAAAATTGATATTGATCTAGAGGTAGAATCTTTAACTCCAATTGCTTCGATAACAGAACGACTCTCTGCATGGGAAGAAATTGGAGGTAAGCCTATGAGATTTCTTAACATGGATATCTCTAAACAATATCAAAAATTACTGAATTTGCTCATTGATGAAAAGCCAGATTCTGTGATCCATTTTGCAGAACAAAGAGCAGCGCCTTACTCGATGAAATCTAGTTTTACCAAAAGATATACAGTAGATAATAATGTTAATGGCACCCATAATCTTCTTGCTGCAATAGTAGAGAGTAATTTAGATATTCATGTTGTACATTTAGGAACAATGGGAGTTTACGGGTATGGATCACATAGAGGTGCAACAATTCCAGAAGGTTATCTAAAAGTTGAAGTTCCACAACCGGATGGAAGCCGCTTTGAAGAAGAAATATTACACCCTGCAAGTCCAGGAAGTGTTTACCATATGACTAAAACTTTAGATCAATTATTATTTCTTTACTACAACAAAAATGATCTTGTAAGGATTACTGATCTACATCAAGGCATTGTTTGGGGAACAAATACAGACGCAACTTTAAAAGATCCTAGATTAACAAACCGATTTGACTACGATGGAGATTATGGAACTGTTCTAAACAGATTTCTAATGCAAGCTGCAATTGGATATCCATTAAGTGTTCATGGGACAGGAGGGCAAACAAGAGCCTTTATTCACATAAAAGACTCTGTAAAATGTGTACAACTTGCTCTTGAAAATCCTCCAAAACCTGGAGAGAGAGTAAAAATCTTTAATCAAATGACTGAAAGTCATCAAGTTGGAGAACTAGCTAAAAAAGTTGCGTCTCTAACAGGTGCTGATATCAATTATTTACCAAACCCAAGGAATGAAGCAGTAGAAAATGATCTAATTGTTGATAATAAGTGCTTTATAGAATTAGGTTTAAACCCAACGACTCTTGATAATGGTTTATTAGAAGAAGTTGTTGAAGTTGCTAAAAAATACTCCAATAGGTGTGATCTTAAGCGCATACCTTGTGTTTCATCCTGGACTAAAAAACAAGCTGAGGCTATAAAGACTTATTAAAATTTCTGAAATAATTATCCTAAGAAAGTGAAAATTGCATTGTTTACTGAAACTTTTTTACCTAAAGTTGACGGCATAGTCACAAGACTGACTAAAACGATTGAATTTTTAATAAAAAATGGTGATGAAGTTATAATTTTTTGCCCAGAGGGTTGTCCAGAATCATATATGGGCGCAACTGTCGTTGGAGTTGCTGCAATGCCATTACCCTTATACCCAGAGTTGAAGCTTGGTTTACCAGGTCCTGCAGTCTCAGATAAGTTAGAAAAATTTAACCCCGATTTGATACATGTTGTTAATCCAGCTGTACTTGGCTTAGGTGGCATATGGTTGGCGAAAACTAATAATATTCCTTTAATTGCTAGTTATCATACACATCTTCCCAAATATCTAGAACATTACGGTATGGGTATGTTAGAGCCACTATTGTGGGAATTACTTAAAGCAGCACATAATCAAGCCTTGTTAAATTTATGTACATCCACCGCTATGGTAAATGAGTTAAAAGATAAAGGTATTCAAAGGACTGCTCTATGGCAAAGGGGCGTAGATACTTACAGTTTCCGACCAGATTTGAGAAGTGAAAAAATGAGAAAAAAATTATTTGGGGAATATAATGACGCTAATTATTTATTGATTTATGTAGGAAGATTATCAGCAGAAAAACAAATTGAGAGAATTAAACCAGTCTTAGAAAGTATCCCCAATGCTTGCCTAGCACTTGTAGGTGACGGACCATATAGAAACCAGCTTGAAAAAATTTTCGAAAATACCAAGACTAATTTCATAGGGTATTTATCTGGCGATGAACTTGCTAGCGCCTATGCATCTGGAGATATATTTTTATTTCCATCAAGCACAGAAACACTAGGATTAGTTTTACTAGAAGCAATGGCAGCAGGATGTCCAGTTATCGGAGCCAATAAAGGAGGAATTCCAGATATTATTAGTGATGGGATTAATGGTTGTCTATATGACCCTGATGAAAAAGATAATGGGGAACAGAGTTTGATTGAAGCGACAAAAAAAATTCTAGAGAATGAAGATAAAAGAGAAGTTATGAGGAAAGAGGCACGTAATGAAGCAGAAAAATGGGATTGGAATCAAGCAACGTTACAACTGCAAAATTATTATGCAGATACTCTTAAACAGATAAATTAAACTTAATCTTAATTATGCTACGTGTGGTGGCGTAGGACTACTATACGAACTTAAAGGAAGTATTAGAGTAGCGATATTTTGATTCTTTTCAGGTCTTTTTTTCTTTGAGAATTTTTTGCCAAAGGGCACTCTTATAACATTAGTTCCCTCAATGGAACAAATGTTTGGGTTATCTCCTGAAAAATTATTGACAAAACTTGGCAAGTCGACGTTTTTAACTGGCAGGTGCGTGATATTACCAGATTTAAAATCTTTGGTCATAGCTTCAAATACCCCAAAAAAATTTGATGCTCGATTATTTTAATAAAAAAATTTAAAAAAATTCTATAAGAAAATATTAAATTTTTATTCTCACTGATAATAACTAAGTAAATACAAGGACGCTAGTCCTTTATGCACATTTTTTTTCTTCGAAAGTCTCTCCTTGATTTACATTGCAAGAACAAATTAAATTGCGATCGCCATATGCATTATTGATCCTCGAAACTGAAGACCAAAATTTAATAGATATTGGTGTTTTATAAGGAAAAGAAGCTTTTTCTTTTGAATAAGGATAATGCCAATTATCAGCAATTAACTCTTTCAGTGTATGGGGAGCGTTACTTATTACATTATTATTCTTTAATTCAATATTTTTTTCTATTTCGTTGATTTCTTCTCCAATCAATAACATAGCCTCACAAAATCTATCCAATTCAACCAAACTTTCACTTTCAGTAGGCTCTATCATTATGGTCTCTGGAACAGGCCAACTTATAGTTGGGGCGTGAAAACTATAATCTATTAATCGTTTAGCCAAATCATTTACACTCAAACCAGTTTTGGATTTTAAATCTCTAAAATCTAAAATACATTCATGTGCAACAAAATTATTTTTTCCTTTATAAAGAATCTTGAATTTATGCTTTAAGGAATGCGCAATATAATTTGCAGATAAAATTGCATGCGCAGTTGCTTTCCTTAAACCACTTAGACCAGCCATTTTTATGTACATCCAACTTATTGGAAGAATACTAGCACTCCCATGTTTGGCAGAAGATACGTAATTAGAACTATTAGATAAATTATTATCCATTAAAGAATGAGTAGGAAGAAATGGGCTTAAAGTTTCTGATACAGCAACTGGTCCTACTCCTGGACCACCACCACCATGTGGAATGCAGAATGTTTTATGTAAATTCAAATGACAAACATCAACACCATAATTCCCGGGTTTGCATAATCCAACTTGAGCGTTCATATTTGCTCCATCTAAATAGACAAATCCTCCAACAGTGTGAATTAAATCACATATCTTTCTGATTTGTAATTCAAAAACTCCATGAGTAGAGGGATAAGTCAACATAAGAGCCCCTATTTGATTATCAAAGTTCTTGACCTTGATCGACAAATCTTCAAAATCAATATTTCCCTCGTCATCACATTCAACAGTTAAAACATCAAAACCTGCCATAACTGCACTAGCAGGATTTGTTCCATGAGCACTTTTAGGAATTAAACATTTTTTTCTTGAAAGTTCGCCTCTTGATTCAAAATAAGAATTTATTGCCAATAAACCTGCAAACTCTCCTTGAGAGCCAGCATTTGGTTGAAAAGAAACTGATTTTAAACCGACAATATCACTTATCCATTTTTCTAGGTCAGATATTATTTTTGAATAGCCTTTAGTTTGATCTAATGGAGAAAAAGGATGAATAGCAGATAAATTAGCCCAAGACACTGGATTTAATTCTGCTGCAGAATTTAGCTTCATGGTGCAGCTTCCCAATGGCATCATTCCATCTACCAAAGAAAAATCTTTTTCAGCAAGTCGGTATATATATCTCAATAATTCAGTTTCACTTTGGTAATTTGTGAATATATCTTGCTGCATCCATTCACTGGATCTCAAAGCTAAACTTTCAAGATGAAATTCTTTATCAAATTTTATATGCTCTAAATCTTCTTTTTTTTCTGTAAGTTTTGCTATGAAAGTCACAATATCTTTGATTTCTTTTTCATCACTTAGCTCATCTAAAGAAATCCCAAAGCCAGTTGAATTTTCAATAGTTGATCCCAATGGCAAAATTCTTAAGTTATACCCATTTTTTAAAGCTTCTTTATGGATCCTCTGGGAGTGCCTAGAATAAATATCTACACTATCAAATCTCGTCCCATCAGGAATATCATAACCTAAATCAGCTAAACATGATTCTAAATTTATTCTCAACTCAACTAATCTCTTAGCAATTTGCGTTAATCCAGAAGGTCCATGATAAATAGCATAAAAAGATGAAATTATGGCTAACAAAGATTGCGCAGTACAAATATTACTTGTGGCCTTTTCCCTTCTAATATGTTGCTCTCTTGTTTGCAATGCTAATCTAAGAGACTTTTCTCCATTTTTAGAGAGAGTTTGCCCAACAATTCTGCCAGGTATCAGTCTTTTATATTTTTCGCTACAGGCAAAGTATGCTGCATGGGGGCCACCAAAACCCATTGGAACACCAAACCTTTGCATACTACCCACTGCTACATCAACACCAAATTCAGAAATTGGTTTAATTAAAACTTGTGCTAGTGGATCAATACATGCAGTTACAATAATTTCTGATCTATGTGCTTGAGATATTAAGAATGTGGGATCAAATAATTGTCCATTTTTACCAGGTAATTGCAACAACATTCCAAAAACATCATCATGATTAGGAAGATTGCTTTGCGTAAAGCGTTTTAAGGATATTCCTAAAGGTTTTGCTCTGGTTTGTAGAACATTAAAAGTATGATCAAAAACATTTGATTCCACTAAGTACACTTTTGAAGATTGATTTTTTCTTGCAGCAAAACTCATTGCCATAGCTTCTGCTGCAGCAGTCCCCTCATCTAACAAAGATGCATTGGCGACAGGGAATCCTGTTAGTTCACAAACAATAGTCTGAAAATTAAATAGAGCTTCTAACCTTCCTTGTGCAATTTCTGCTTGATATGGAGTATAAGACGTGTACCACCTGGGATTTTCAAGAACATGTCTTTGGATTACTTTAGGCATGTGATTGTCATAATAACCAAGGCCTATTAGAGATCTCATTTTAGTATTTTTCTTCGCAATCTCTTCTAATTCATTTAAAGCCTCAATTTCTGAACAACCTTTGGGCAATATGTCTGAAGATTTATCTTTAAGCTGAATATCTTCAGGAATAACTGAGTTTATAAATTGATCAATATTATTAAAACCAAGCTTGTTCAGCATAATTCTCTCATCATTATCTCCTAACCCAAGATGCCTATCTATAAACAAATCGTACCCAAATTTGGATGTCATATTAAAAATATTTTTCTTTAAAATAGCTCTTTTTAAAAAGTTTGCCTTATTTTGGTACAACTTTTGATTGATATTCCTCAGAAGTCATCAAATCAGCAATTGGTGCTTTTGATTCTGGTTTCAAAATTACTAACCAACCGTCTCCAATCGGATCATTCTGTAAAAGCTCAGGATTATCAATAACACTTTCATTTACAGATACTATTACCCCTGAAAAAGGCAGATAGACTTCCTCAACGGCCTTAACTGATTCTATTGTTCCAAAAGTTTCACCTTTCTTTAGAGTAGCCCCTCGATCGGCTAATTCAACAAAAACAATATCACCTAATTGATCTATAGCAAATTCACTAACACCAATTTTTAATAATCCGTTTTCTTCCAAGACATATTCATGAGTATCAGCATAGTTTAGGTTGTCTGGAAACTGGTAAGACATGATTAGGTAGATAAAGGAAGTAGAGAATCCTTTGAAATTAATTTTTCCTCTAATAATTCAGATAATAATCTAATTAATGCAATTTTGATGTGAGCTATGTGAGAACCACCTTGAACAAAAATATTGTAAGGATCTCTTAGAGGAGCATCAGCAGAAAATTCACTTGTACTACCTTCAATAAATGTACCTCCTGCCATTAATAATTTTGAATCATATCCATCCATTGATGATGGAACAACATTCAGAAAAGAATCTACTGGTGAAGAATTTTGAAAAGATTGACAAACTTTTTGTACCAAATCTGGATTATTCAATCTTACTGACTGAATAAGATCAGATCTATAAGCTGCTGGCTCTGGTAAAACCTTAAATCCCAAATTTTTAAAGACTGCTGCAACCATATCAGCACCTTTTAGTGATTCGTGAACAATTTGTGGTGCTAAAAACAAACCCTGAAAAATTAATCTTCCAAGTCCAAAATTTATTCCTGCAGATGAACCAATACCTGGTGAGGTTAATCTAGAACATGCCATCTCAACCAACTCTGCATCTCCTGCGACGTACCCACCGGTAGGAACGATTGTTCCTCCCAAATTTTTAATCAATGATCCAGCTATTATATTTGCCCCTTTAGAAATTGGTTCACTATCTTCAACAAGCTCCCCATAACAGTTATCAACAAAACATATACAGTTAGGGTCAAGAAAATGTATGAGACTACAAATTTTCTCTATTTGATAATTCGTAAGAGATTTTCTCCAACTATATCCACAACTTTTTTGTATGAATACTAACTTGCATGAATTTTCTTTAAAAAAATGAACAATTTTTTCTTCAAAAGAATCAAAATCCTCGCAGATATTTATTTGCTTATATTCAATCTCAAAATTTTTAAGTGAGCCTTTTCCTCCTCCTCTTATTCCTATGACTTCTTCTAACGTGTCATATGGTTGTCCTGTAAGAGACAACATTACATCTCCAGGTCTAAGAATTCCAAATAAGACAGAACTTATTGCATGCGTTCCACTTACAAATTGCATCCTCACAGCTGCCTTTTCAGCTAAAAACAATCTTGCAAAAACCGCATCAATTTTTTCTCTAGATATATCATCATGACCACTACCAGAAGATTGATTGAAATGACTAGTAGAAACTTTTTCTTCCTTAAAAATTGTCAAAATATTTTCTAATTTCTGGAAAACCTGATTGGACCTTTCTTGGAAAACTTTACTTAAACTCTCTTCGACAGAAAGAACAGCGTTTTCAGCCAGTTTTAAGTTATTGTTAAGTGTCATTTATTATAAAAACTCATATTATTTTTCAGAAGCTAAATTTCTTAATTCTGCCAGGAAAGCATTAGGTCCCCTACCCTGAAAATAAGAAAGTTTTTTTGAAGCCTCATATAAATCAAGTAATTCTCCATCTAATTCTTCTGCCGTATAATCTCTAATTCCTGCTATTACCTCAGCAAAACGTTCTCTTCGGGCAGATTTATTGACAGTATAAGCTTCCATTACCTGAATTTTACATGACCTCCAAGCCTTATTCTGACAAAAATGCACTGAAAGAGCATCACTTAATGCAGAAGCTTCTTCATCTTCTATGTACCAGTCAAAAGATGAAGGTAGAGATTTTAATCCTGAAAATATCTCGAATAACTCACCGGCCGACAATGGATTACCAGAATCATTTTTCAGGGGTAATGCAGACTCTTCCAAAGATTTCCATAACTCTGGGTAATCACTTTCAAACTGATCCCTGATTTTTTCAATACCTTGATCAAGAATCGTATTAACTTGAGCTAAAGCAAGAAAAACTTCAGGACCTGGCGAAGATAACTTCCCATTCCTGAGATTAGAAATTTGCGAATTATGAACTTTACCTAAATCAAGAACTTCAGAAAGTAATGGCAAAACTCTGTGCGACCATCCATTTCTTTCATGCCAGAGGTGTATCAAATGAGCCATAGCCCTTCGACCTCTAAATAATTTATCGCGATATCCGAGACTCACAGATAATTAAACTTATCAATAGTATAGTATGATAATATTACATATCGGTAATTTTGAAAATAGTATTTCAATATCATGAATTCAGTAATTTTCCAAGAAACAGCAAAATTAAAAAAACCTGTTCCAGCTGAAAAAGTTATAGAACTGTCAGAAAAATTACTGGAACCATCGAGCCATACAAAAAGATATCCTCCAAGACTACATAAAACTTGGGGAACAATAGTTTTCATGGTTATAATTCATATTCTTTCTCTTATAGCTATACAACCAAAATTTTGGAGTCTCCCTGCAGTCACTTCATTATTATTTTTTTACTGGGTAACTGCTTGTTTAGGAGTCACTCTTGGATATCACAGATTGTTATCACACAGATCGTTCATTGCTCCAAGATGGTTAGAAAGATTTTTTGCTACCTGTGGAGCTATAAGTTGCCAGCATGGACCAATAGATTGGGTAGGTTTACATAGGCATCACCACTCTTTTTCGGATACTGAAGTGGATCATCACAATAGTAAAAAGGGGTTTTGGTGGAGCCATATGGGTTGGATGTTTAAAGACGTTGAAGCACTAAAAGCTGTTCCAAAATTAAGTGCAGATTTAATCAAGGATCCATACTATAGATTTCTAAATAAATATTTTTTATTCTTACAAATTCCTATTGGACTTTCATTGTACGCAATAGGTCAAAAATTAGGAGTTGGAGGCTGGGCTTTAGTCCTTTGGGGGATTCCATTGAGGCTTGTGGTTGTTTATCACGTAACTTGGCTAGTAAACTCCGCAACGCATTGTTGGGGTAAAGCACCCTTTGAAAGTGGTGATTCATCTAAAAACAATGCGTGGGTTGCCGCATTAACATTTGGAGAAGGTTGGCATAATAATCATCATGCATTTCCCAATTCAGCAAAACAAGGATTATTTAGAGGTCAGATAGATATAACATGGGAACATATTAAGATTCTTGCGAAATTTGGTCTTGCAAAAAAAGTAAAGTTACCCTCTAGGTCTTATTATTAACTATATCGTTCAATATTTTTATGGCTAAAAGAGTACAAATCGCATTAACTGAATCAATCGCATCACTAGGTAAAGAGGGAGATCTAGTTGAAGTAGCACCTGGATACGCGAGAAATTTTCTTTTACCTTATGGCAAGGCAATGAATGTAACACCAGCAGTCCTTAAACAAATTGAAAGAAAGAAAGAAAAAGAAAAAATCGCTGCTAATAAATTAAAGCAAGAAGCTTTAGATTTCCAAACTGCATTATCTACAATAGGTAGGTTCACTATCAAAAAGCAGGTTGGAGAAGATGGTGTACTTTTTGGAACGGTTACCAATGGGGATGTTGCAGAAGCAATAGAAGCGGCAACAAAAAAAGAAATTGATAGAAGAAACATTACTGTTCCTGATATTCATAATTTAGGATCCTTCACTGCAAAAATAAAATTACATCCAGAAGTAAATGCAGAAGTAAATATTGAAGTAACAAGTTAATCAATTTGTTGCATTATTTTGAAAAGTAGCCAGAGTATATATCTAAGCAATTAAAGATATGGTTTCCGTACCTTTTCCAAATAATGGGCAAAATAAAAATTTTAAAAAAGATTTTAATAATGAAAATTCTGGATTAGTACCTCCTCAAAACGTTCAAGCTGAGGAAGCTATTCTTGGTGGCATACTTCTTGATCCAGACGCAATAGGAAGAATTGCAGACTTAATTAAACCTGAAGCTTTTTATATAAATGCCCATCAAGAGATTTATAAAACAGCATTAATGTTGCATACCCAGGGTAAACCAACTGATTTAACATCAATGAGTGCTTGGTTAGCAGATAATGGATCACTAGAAAAAATCGGAGGGAACAGCAAACTGGTAGAACTAGTTGAAAATGTTTCCTCTACAGCTTCCATAGAACAAGTTGCTAATTTAATTAACGACAAATTCTTGAGAAGGCAACTTATCAGATCTGGCAATGAAGTAGTTCAACTAGGGTTTGATCAAACTCAAGATACTAATGAAGTTCTAGATAAAGCAGAGCAAAAAATATTTGAAATCAGTCAAGAAAAACCTTCAAAAGGTCTGACTCAAGCAGCTGAAATCCTCACAAGTACTTTCAATGAAATAGAGTCAAGATCATTAGGTACTTCAGTAGCTGGAATTCCTGTAAATTTTTACGATCTTGATGCGATGACTCAAGGTTTTCAAAGAAGTGATTTAATAATTGTTGCTGGAAGACCTTCAATGGGGAAAACTTCAATGGTTCTTAATCTGGCTAAAAATGTTGCACAATCTCAAGATTTACCTGTGTGTGTATTTAGCCTTGAAATGAGTAAAGAGCAGTTGACATATAGATTACTCTCTATGGAAGTTGGAATTGAGAGTGGCAGGCTAAGAACAGGAAGATTACAGCAAGATGAATGGCCATTACTCGGAGAAGGTATCAATTCATTAGGTCAATTACCAATATTTATAGATGACAAACCTAACTTAAGTGTTTTAGAAATGAGATCTCTGTGCAGAAGATTAATAGCTGAACAAAAAAAAGAACTTGGATTAATTGTGATTGATTACCTCCAGTTGATGGAAGGATCAACCCCTGATAATAGAGTGCAAGAACTTTCACGAATAACGAGAGGTCTTAAAAGCATGGCCAGAGAATTAAAAGTACCAGTAGTAGCTTTATCTCAGCTTAGTAGAGGGGTAGAGTCTAGAACAAATAAAAGACCAATGTTAAGCGATTTAAGAGAATCAGGATCTATTGAACAAGACGCAGATTTAGTATTAATGATTTACAGAGATGAATACTATAATCCAGAGACTGAAGATAGAGGAATTACAGAAATCATTGTCACTAAACATAGAAATGGACCCGTAGGAACTGTTAAATTATTATTTGAACCTCAATTTACGAGATTTAGGAATTTAGCTAATTAAATCGATCCTAAAATGCAAGATCATCACTCAACAAATGAATCTTTTGACATCATCGTAATTGGAGGAGGACATGCAGGATGCGAAGCGGCTATAACAACAGCAAAATTAGGATTTTCTACAGCATTATTTACAATCAATTTAGATAGGATTGCCTGGCAACCTTGCAACCCTGCAGTTGGCGGACCGGCAAAAAGTCAGTTGGTGCATGAAGTTGATGCGTTAGGAGGAATTATTGGTAAATTAGCTGATGAGACTGCTATACAAAAAAGAATACTAAATGCAAGTAGAGGCCCAGCTGTATGGGCATTAAGAGCTCAAACAGATAAAAGAGAATACTCAAAAAAGATGATTGAAATACTACAAAATACAGATAATTTATCTTTAAAAGAAGGAATGATTACTGAACTGGATATTGCAAAAACTGAAGAAATTGGATTTAACTCAAAAAAAATCTTAAAAAAAAGAATTAAGGGTGTAAAGACTTTCTTTGGTAGTTATTATTCAGCAAGATCAGTCATCATTACAGCTGGTACGTTCTTAGAAGGAAGAATATGGATAGGAAATAAATCAATGTCAGCTGGCAGATCTGGCGAACAAGCAGCAAAAGGTCTTACTGAAAATTTGCACGAAATTGGTATCAAAACAGAACGTTTAAAAACAGGAACTCCAGCAAGAGTTGATAAAAAAAGTATCATTTTTGATGAATTAGATATTCAACCAAGTACTGCAGCAGATAAATATTTTTCGTTTGACCCAAATATAAAAAATAATATGCCCCAAGTTAGTTGTCACATCACAAGAACAACTGCCAAAACACATCAACTAATTCGAGACAATTTACATTTAACTCCCATTTACGGCGGTTTTATTGATAGTAAGGGGCCAAGATATTGTCCATCAATTGAGGATAAAATCGTTAAATTTGCCGATAAAGAATCACATCAAATTTTCTTAGAACCAGAAGGAATTAATACCCCTGAAATATATGTACAAGGATTTTCTACAGGTTTACCCGAAAATATTCAATTAGAACTTTTAAGAACCTTACCTGGATTAAGTGAATGTAAAATGTTGCGGCCAGCATATGCTGTGGAGTATGACTATATACCTGCAACACAGCTCCAAACATCACTCGAAACGAAAGAAATTGAATATTTATTTAGCGCTGGACAAATTAATGGGACTACTGGATATGAAGAAGCAGCAGCACAAGGATTAGTTGCAGGAGTTAATGCGACAAGGAAACTAAACAAAAAAGATCCAATAATCTTCACTAGAGAAAGCAGTTATATAGGAACAATGATCAATGATTTAATTACCAAAGATCTGAAAGAACCATACAGAGTTCTCACTAGTAGGAGTGAATATAGGTTAACTCTTAGAGGAGATAATGCGGACAGGAGATTAACCCCTTTAGGTTATCAAATAGGACTAATTAATGAGAAAAGATGGTCGGCCTATCAAGAAAAAATGAAACTCCTCGAGGAAGAGAAATCTAGATTAAATAACACTCGTTTAAAAAATACCGATGAAATATCAAAAAAAATAGAATTAGAAACGGGATCAAAGATCAAAGGCTCAACAACTTTGAAAGAACTCTTAAAAAGACCAAACTTTCATTATTCAGATCTTATTAAATATAATTTGGCTGATAAAAATCTAAATTCTTCAATACAGGAAGGTGTTGCAATAGATATTAAATACGAGGGTTACCTTAAAAGACAAAAAAACAACATTGAGCAAATAAATCGTCAAAGCTGTAAATCACTTCCTCAAGAAATAAATTATGAAAAGATAGATACATTATCTTTAGAAGCTAGAGAAAACTTGAATAAGATAAAGCCAAAAAATTTT
This sequence comes from Prochlorococcus sp. AG-347-L02, assembly GCA_003281255.1. Taxonomy (GTDB): domain Bacteria; phylum Cyanobacteriota; class Cyanobacteriia; order PCC-6307; family Cyanobiaceae; genus Prochlorococcus_A. Next base: position 1,116 of record QCCL01000002.1, on the reverse strand, counting down.
GGTGATGCTTCAAAAATTCCTGGAGTAAGCAAAGCTGATTTGACTGCATTACTTGTTTGGTTAAAAATAAGAGAAATAAAAAAAGAAAAGGCAAATATTTTTATCGAAAAAAAGTTATCATCTTAAAAGCATTCCGACAGAGCACTGAATAATAAACTTTTTAACTCACCAAAAATTTTATGGGAAGAAAGAGCCTCTACTTTTTTAGTGAAAAATTCATTACCAAAAATATCTGGTCCATGGAAATTAATGCTACTTGGGGATGGAAGTCCAACTAGACATTTACAACTTTTAACTAATCAAGAGACGAAAATTAAATTAATTTCAATGCGAGTAGATCCTCTATTCATTGAAGAAGGTCCTAAAGAATTAAATCAGTTAAATGGACCTTTAATTAGAAGACAAGTATGGATTAAAAACAATAATAAAAACCTAGCATGGGCTGAAAGTTGGTGGAATGCAGAACAAGTTAATGAAAATTTAAAAGCCAAAGAAGAACCAATTTGGAAGAATTTGACACAAGACAGATCAGAATTATTTAGAGAAGTTGACCGAATTTCACTTGTTAATTCAAATTGGCTAGAGGATCAATTTTGTTTTAAAGGTCCATTCTGGTCAAGAAATTATAGATTTTTTCGAGACAAAAAGCCCCTAACAATTATTAGAGAAGTATTCAATCCACATCTAGAAAGTTTATTAGGCTATTCAGGAATTAAAGAATTTACGAAACTATACTCTTCTTCTTCTTGATCTGGGAAGATTTCTTGATTTTGATTGAACTTGTTGGTTTGATTGATTTTTCGAAGTATTATTCTCATTATCTGCAGCTCTTTGCCATCTTTCAACTTTGAAATCCATTTCATCTGGCCAATCTTCGTCCTTAGTCTCTTTTACATAAGGTAATTTTTTCTGTTCAGTTGTCTGTAAATTTTTTGGTTGCCTTAAAGATATTGCTTCTAAAGGTCTTTTTGAGTGCTGTTTAGCAGATTCATAAGAATTTGATTTTCTGGAAAAAGTCTTAATTTGACTATTATCATCGTAAAAATTCTCATCATTCCAATCATCACTATCTTCATCAAAAAATAAATCTACTTTTTCAGATACCCATCTTCCTAC
>QCCL01000001.1 GCA_003281255.1 Prochlorococcus sp. AG-347-L02 | reverse complement strand
TGACAAAAATTCATTCGAAGAGTTTGATAGCTCACTAAGTCCTACAGATCCTTTAGGTTTTAAAGATAGAAGATCATATGCTGATCGAATTAAAGAAAGCCAAGCAGGCACAGGTTTAAGAGATGGAGTAATAACAGGTATCTGTTCTGTAAATTCAATGCCTTTAGCATTAGCTGTTATGGATTTTAGATTTATGGGAGGATCCATGGGTTCAGTAGTTGGTGAAAAAATTACAAGGATAATCGAGAGAGCAACTTTAGAAAATTTTCCAATTCTTATTGTTTGCGCATCAGGAGGAGCAAGGATGCAAGAAGGCATGTTAAGTCTCATGCAAATGGCAAAAATATCTGGAGCATTAAAAAAACATAAAGAAAAAAATCTTCTTTATATGCCCTTATTAACTCATCCAACTACCGGGGGGGTAACAGCGAGCTTTGCAATGTTAGGTGATTTGATTTTGGCGGAACCTAAAGCACTTATTGGATTTGCGGGAAGAAGGGTAATAGAACAAACATTAAGAGAAAAATTACCCGATAATTTTCAAACAGCTGAATATCTTCTTGAGCATGGTTTTGTTGATGTAATAGTTAAAAGGAAAGATCTCAAGGATACTCTGACTAAAATTTTAAAAATTCATGGTGTAAAAGAACTTGCAAAAGCAAATATATAATATGAGAATTATTTCAAATTTATTTTATTTTTCTTTGAGCCTTTTATTTTTTATTTTAAATTTTGCTTCCTATGCATATGCAATAGGAAGTGTTGACTGGGTCCTACTAAAAGAGAATAATGACGGGAAAGAATGGCTTGATAAAGGCAGTATTAAACATCTTCCAAATGGTGAAATAAGTGTCTTAACAAAGTTCTTTAAAAAACCAAATAATACGGATGATGATGGAGAGTTATCACTTTATGTAATGAGAATTAATTGCGATGAAAAAAAGTTCAAAGATACTTCCATAAATGGAATTCCTCAATTCAATTCTAATTGGCAAACTTCTAATAATGATGAACTCATAGAAGTTGTTATTGAAAATAGCTGTTCAGAATTTGTTAATTAATAAGTATGAATTCTAAAAATAAAAAATTAAAAATAGCAGTCGCTGGACTAGGGTTTGGTAAAAAAGTTCATTTAGAAGCATTAAAAGAGTCTGATTACTTAACTCCCATAGCTATTTATCATTACGAGAAAATGCAAAAATCGATATTAGAAAAAGAGACGGGCTTAGATTTTTTTCATGATTGGGAAGACTTAGTTAAATCTCCGGAAATTGATGGAATTATTATTGCTACCCCTCCTGAATCAAGATTTAAATTAGCAAAAAGAGCGCTTGAAAATAATAAAAATTTGCTATTAGAAAAACCCGTTTCAATATCATCCTTTGAAATAGAAGAGCTTCATAGGATATCTTTGATTAATAACTTAAGCGTATGTGTCGATTTCGAATATAGAGCAGTACCTCTTTTTCTGCAGACAAAAAAACTTATTGATGAAAATATTTTAGGAGAAATAAATTTAATCAAATTAGATTGGTTAATGGGTAGCAGATCCGACCCTAAAAGAGCTTGGAATTGGTATTCTTTGGAAGAAAAAGGTGGAGGAGTTATTGGCGCCCTAGGTACTCATGCATTCGACATGTTGAATTGGTTTTTTGGAGAATCAATAAATGTATCTGGCAAGTTAGCAACATCAATCAAAAAAAGACCTTTACCTAATTCATCTGATTTTAATGATGTTACTAGCGAGGATGTTTGTCTCGCTAATTTAGAAATATCAAACTACGATTCCAATCTTATTCCATGTCAGGTATCTTTATCATCGATTTCTAAAAACGGTAGAGGTTTTAGTTTAGAAATATATGGAAGCGAAGGTTCACTTATTCTTAAAAGCGAGAACCAAAAAGATTATGTTCATGGTTTTAATTTGAAATATTCAAACAACGAAAATAAAATACAAAATCTAACTGCAGATTCAAGTTTTAATTTTGAAAAAACATGGACTGATGGGAGAATAGCTCCAGTTTTAAGAATTCAAAATTTATGGGCTGAGAGTATTTTTAATAAAACACCTATCATTCCAGGATTATGCGAAGGACTTGCCAGTCATAAAGTTTGTGAAGCAATAAGAGAATCTTCGAAAAGCGGATTAAGAATCAAAATTTAAGGCTATACATTTTTAAGTAGCAATTATCACCCGATAAAGTATTGGATTGATTTTATTTTTTTTTCATATTCTGGAAAAATCAATTGAACTGAATTATTTAAGAATGGCTTTAAATTATTACAAAAATGAGCTTAAAGAAAATGCTCAATTACTAGCTAGTAAAGGAAAAGGAATATTAGCGGTAGATGAATCCACTAAAACAGTAGGTAAAAGACTCGATGGAATTGGCGTTGAGAATACTGAAGACAATAGGAAGGCATATAGAGGAATGCTTTTTACTACCCAAGGTCTTGGTAAATATATAAGTGGAGCAATCCTCTTCGAAGAAACTCTTTATCAGAATCACCAAGATGGTGAGTCAATGGTTAAGAAACTAAATGATTTAGGTATTATTCCAGGTATAAAAGTCGATAAAGGTCTAAATCCACTTCCTGGAGGAGGAGATGTAGAAACTTTTTGCTCTGGCCTGGATGGTTTAATTGAGAGAGCAGCAAAATATTATGAACAAGGTGCAAGATTTGCAAAGTGGAGAGCAGTTCTGCAAATTACAAATGATGGTTGTCCTTCAAAACTATCAATTCAAGAGAATGCCTGGGGATTAGCAAGGTATGCAAGATCAGTCCAAGAATCTGGTTTGGTACCAATTATTGAACCTGAAATCTTAATGGACGGAGATCATACTATTGAAAAAACTGCTGAAGTCCAAGAAGAGGTAATAAAACAGGTTTATATAGCCTGTCAAACAAATGGAGTTTTTCTAGAAGGGACTCTATTGAAACCTTCTATGACTGTAAATGGAGCAGATTGTCCAACAAAGGCTGATCCTATGAAAGTTGCTGAAATGACAATCAGAACTATGGAAAGATGCGTTCCTGCATCTGTTCCTGGAATAGTTTTCTTATCAGGAGGGTTAAGCGAAGAAGCTGCTTCTGTTTATTTAAATAATATGAACACTCTGTACAGGAAAGCTTTATGGAATGTTTCATTCTCCTATGGAAGAGCTTTACAGCACTCATGCTTAAAGGCCTGGAAAGGAAGCAACGTTGAACGAGGTCAAAAAGCATTAATAGCAAGAGCTCAAGCAAACTCTGAAGCTTCAAAAGGTACCTACGTAGCAAGATCTCAACCTTCATCTGATGAGCAATTGTTTGTATCAGGCTACACTTACTAACTAAAAAATTCTAAAAATATACTCTGGGTCATAAAATTAGTTTCTTTAATTTAGTATTTTGTATATCTAATGACGTGACATTTGATACCTCTTTATACTAAACTCGCGGAAACATATGCTTTATATAGCATTTAACTAATTTTAATTATGGCCCTTGTTCCACTAAGACTACTTTTAGATCACGCTGCTGAGAATGGTTACGGTATTCCAGCTTTCAATGTTAATAACCTTGAGCAAGTTCAAGCAATCATGGAAGCAGCATATGAAACTGATAGTCCTGTAATCCTCCAAGCTTCTAGAGGGGCAAGAAATTATGCAGGAGAAATTTTCCTACGTCATCTAATACTTGCCGCTACTGAAACATATCCTAATATTCCAGTAGTAATGCACCAAGACCATGGTAATGAGCCATCAACATGCTATTCGGCAGCAATAAATGGTTTCACATCAGTAATGATGGATGGTTCTCTAGAAGCAGATGCAAAAACACCCGCTAGTTACGAATATAATGTTGCAGTTACTAAAAAAGTAGTAGATTTTGCTCATTCAGTTGGAGTTAGTGTCGAGGGAGAGTTGGGTTGCTTAGGTTCATTAGAAACAGGAAAAGGTGAGGCAGAAGATGGTCATGGATTTGAAGGTGAACTTTCTACAGACATGCTTTTGACTGATCCTGAAGAAGCGGCAGATTTTGTTGCCAAAACAAAAGTTGATGCATTAGCAATTGCTATAGGTACAAGTCATGGTGCATATAAATTCACAAGGAAGCCAACAGGAGAAGTTCTTGCAATAAGTAGAATTGCTGAGATCCATAAAGCACTTCCAAATACACATCTTGTAATGCACGGATCTAGTTCAGTGCCTCAGGAATGGTTGGATATCATTAACAAATATGGTGGTGAAATCCCTCAAACATATGGTGTTCCTGTTGAAGAGATTCAAGAGGGAATAAGAAATGGAGTTAGGAAAGTCAACATTGATACCGATAACAGACTTGCATTCACTGCCGCGGTTAGAGAGGCAGCGTTTGCTGATAAGGCAAACTTTGACCCAAGACATTTCAACAAACCTGCTAGAAAATACATGAAGCAAGTTTGTCTTGATAGATACAAGCAGTTCTGGTGCGAAGGTCAAGCAAGTAAGATCAAACAAAACAGCACAAATTACTTTGCTGATCTTTACGCAAAAGGTGATTTAGATCCAAAAGTAAAAGCTACTGTTTAATTTCTTCCCAAATTAAATAAAAAAGACCCCCGAATTGGGGGTTTTTTTTTATTTCAATATTAATGATTTTAATGTAAAGAGACCATCAGTCCCACCAATTGTCTCGTCACATGCTCGCTCTGGATGAGGCATTAAACCTAGAACATTACCCTTTTCATTAGTTATGCCTGCGATATCGAATGAGGATCCATTAGGATTATTTTTATATCTCAAAGCGATCAATTCATTATCTACAAGTTTTTTTAAAGTATCAGAATCACAATGATATCTTCCTTCCCCATGCGCTATGGGTAACTTAATAGTTTGTTTTTCACCTCCATCATTAAACCAACCTCCTTTTGAAGAAACAATATCAAGTTCAACATCATCACAGATGAAATTAAGGTTTTTATTTGCAGTAAGGGCACCAGGCAAAAAGCCTGATTCTGTTAAAATTTGAAATCCATTACAAATTCCTAAAACTCTTTTTCCGCTTTTAACAAACTCATCCAAGGCATTTATTAATGGAGAGAATCTAGCAATTGCACCGCATCTTAAATAATCACCATAGCTAAATCCTCCAGGTAATACTATTGCATCTACATCGCTTAAATCTGAAGACTCATGCCACAAGTATTTTGTTCTTATGTCTAAACAACCTTCCAGTGCCCATGAAACATCACGATCACAATTAGAACCAGGGAAGACAATAACTCCTACAATAAAATTATCCATCTTATAATTTTTCTAGTGAATACTCATAATCTTCAATAACAGTATTTGCGAATAACCTATCACACAATAAATCAATTTTTTCTCTTACTTCGTTTTCACCATTACCTTCTATTTTTACTTCAATCATTTTTCCTATACGTAATGATTTTATTCCCTCAGCTCCAAGTTTTATAGAAGCAGATTTGGTAGCTTCCCCTGCTGGATCTAAAACTGAAGGTCTTAGTCTTACAAAAACTTTTACAGCAAATTGGTCCAATTAAAAAATAATTTCTACTAGAAGATTAGTTTAATTTCTAATAAAAAGTACTATTGATTAATAAACAAATATTTTTACCTCAAGGTTTCTGAATTTTTAAATATTTATGTAGCCTTTACCAAAACAAACAAAGCAAGTTCTTCTTGAATTTTCAGGTGTTTTAAAATTTCCTGCCCCACCGCATTTGGAGCATTTGATTTTATCAATTGATATTACATCTTCAGAGATTATTTGTTTTAAGGCAATTTTTGGATTTTCCATTTAGGACTATCTACTGTTAAGTATCCCGGCAGCTAACTATAAAGTCAAATTGCCATTTTTGGCTCACTTAAAATCTTAAATTTCTCTTTAATTTTTTTGTTAAATATTTTTATCGATTTTTCATCAAATGAAATTATTACTAATTCAAGCCCAGCATTATCATTTGGTCTCCAACAATTGTCTGGAGCTTCTTCAAACCAAGTATTAATTTTTTTTCCAACTATTTGTATTTGTAAAGGCAATGATTTGTCTGGTATCCAAATACGTCCTTTTATTCGAAGAATGTTTAATTCATCCAAGATTTTTGACATTTCATTTTCAAAGTCATTTTTTTCAAGGAAATAATTTAATTTAATTGAATCTGATACAAGCTCAACATGATTATGGTCATGTTTTTCCGTCAAAAAATCTTTATAACTCTCTTTTTTAAAATTAAAATCAAATAGATAATTTAAATCAATTTTGCCATTCTTAGATTTAAGAACTGGTGTAGATGAGTTTATACATCCCTGGATTTTATTTTTTACAACATCAAACTGATGATCATTTAAGATATCTGATCTAGAGACTAAAACGATATCAGAGACTTCTAGTTGTTCCTCAAAAAGTTCTTCAATAGAGACTTTGTGATCAATTTTATCTGTATCATTATATTGTTTTGTTATTTTATTTAGATCATTAATTGGTGAACCATTAAGCATTGACTCTCCATTAACGATACCAACTACAGTATCAAGGTAGATGGAAGACCTAATTTCAGGCCAGTTAAGTGCTTGAATTAAGGGAATTGGTAGTGCCAAGCCACTTGTTTCGATAATTATTGATTCGATAGGAGGATTAAATTTTAGAAGAGCTTTTATTGATGGAACAAAATCATCTTGAACAGTACAACATAAACATCCATTGTTTAATTCGATAACGCAGTCGTCTTCAGATTCATCGCATTTATCACAACTTTTAATCAAATCACCGTCAATTCCAACATCACCAAATTCATTAATTATTAAACCAAATTTTTTATTACTCTCTTTTAATAAATATCTTAGAAAAGTTGTTTTACCTGAACCAAGAAATCCCGAAACAACAATAACTGGAATTTTTTTTTTCATCTTTGATGATTAACAACCTAAGCTATATTCTGTACTCTCTCCTGTAGAACTATTTGTGCCATTAGCAATCGCACATAATTGTTTTTGTTGTGTACGACTAAGAACAGCATCAGTAAAATCTGCACCATCTATTTTTGCACCTTCAAAATTACTCTCCATTAATAGAGCATTAGTAAAGTTAACATCCGAAAGATCAGCATCTGTAAAGTCTGTTGCATAAGCTAGTGCATCTCTTAAATTTGCTCCAGTAAACTTTGAGTTTTGCAATTTACTATTATTGAACACCGCCCCTTCTAAATTACTTTCACTGAAATTAAACCCATTCAAGTCAAACTTAACGTATTCGTTACCGCTTAAGTCTTGACCATGCATATCTGGCTCTAAATTAAGGTCTTGCTGGTTTCTAATCTCAGGAGGTCTTTTAGCCCATGCAGAATTTACAGAATTAAAAAATAAAATCCCAACGAATAACAAAGTAATTAATGCATTCTTTAGTGAGGGTAAAACAATTGATTTAATCATAATAAGACTGTATTTTAGAACTTAAGTATTTAAAGTTTGTAAGAGTATCTTAAAGGAAAATATATGGCAATGTCACTAAAGGTTATTGTTCCTCCTCATCCATTAATAAAACATTGGCTTTCAATATTGCGAGAAAAAAATACTCCAAATATTTTGTACTCAACAGGATATGAGCAATTAGGTAAATGGCTTACATATGAAGCATTACGTAATTGGCTGCCATATAAAAAAGAAATAGTAAATACTGATAATGGAGACGCAGATGGATTCTTTATTAATAATGATTATCCAATAAAAGTGCTCGCAATGTTGCCTGAAGGGTTATCTCTTTGGTTTGGATCAAAAGAAGTAATTCCTAATTCAACTCTCTCATTAGGAGAACTTCCTAAAACTATTGAATCAAATGAAGGAGTTATATTTTATTCAGAACAAATAACAACAAAATCAGCAACATTAGAAACTTTAATTAAATTAAAGGAATTAGGTGTTGATTCAAATAGGATTCTTTTAATAACTGCTATTTGCTCAAATAAAGGGTTAAATGAAATTGCGAAATTACTCCCTAATCAGGTAATTTACACTTCTTGCATAGATGAGGAAGACGGAAAAACACAATTATTAGTCCCGGGTATTGGGAATCCTCCATCGCGTTTAAGTACTATATTTCAAGATAAGAACTAATATAGAATATAGGAGTAAATATTTTACCAATGTCTGAATACAGAGATTCGTCTTCAAATAATCTTTTATCATTAATAAGCGGTGCTTTTATTGGAGCAGCAGGTCTAGCTTGGTGGTTAATATCCGAAGCAGACAAAAGAAAGGAGGAAAAAAAACAAAAAGCAATGATGTATTCCTCCAGAATTCAAGACGGCTCAGAAGCGATTGATTCAAATGAAAATATAAATGAAGTTGAAGGAGAGAATCTGGAGAAGAAAGTTGAGCAACTTAATTCTGCAATTGCTGATGTGAGGAAGCAACTTGAAGAGTTGGGGCAATAGAATAAAAAAGGTTCTCAAATAATATGAATAAACTCAGATCATCTGCAATAACCCAAGGTGTCCAAAGATCCCCCAACAGATCGATGTTAAGAGCTGTTGGATTTAATGATGAAGATTTTAATAAACCTATTATTGGAGTTGCAAATGGATACAGCACCATAACACCGTGCAATATGGGTTTAAATAAGTTAGCTCTAAAAGCTGAAGAGTCAATAAAAAGATCAGGTGGAATGCCCCAGATGTTTGGGACTATAACAGTAAGTGATGGGATTTCTATGGGAACAGAGGGCATGAAATATTCCCTAGTTTCAAGAGAGGTTATTGCTGATTCAATTGAAACCGCATGCAATGCTCAGAGTATGGATGGAGTACTTGCTATAGGTGGATGTGATAAAAATATGCCAGGTGCCATGATTGCGATTGCAAGAATGAATATTCCCTCAATTTTCATTTATGGAGGGACAATAAAGCCTGGAAAATTGCACGGAGAAGATCTTACTGTTGTTAGTGCATTTGAAGCTGTTGGACAATTAACATCAGGCAAAATTAGTGAAGAAAGGCTAATCCAAGTTGAGAAAAATTGTATTCCTGGTGCTGGTAGCTGTGGAGGAATGTTTACTGCTAATACAATGTCTGCGGTTATTGAAGTATTAGGGTTAAGTCTTCCTCACAGTTCCACTATGGCTGCTGAAGATCTTGAAAAAGAACTAAGTGCAGATAAAAGTGCCGAGATATTAGTCTCTGCAATAGAAAAAGATATAAGACCTCTAGACCTAATGACAAAGAAGGCATTTGAAAATGCAATATCAGTAATTATGGCAATTGGCGGATCAACAAATGCGGTATTGCACATCTTAGCTATTGCGAATACTGCAGGAATAGATATCAACATTAATGATTTTGAGAGAATCAGACAAAAAGTACCCGTTATTTGTGACCTTAAACCAAGTGGTAAATATGTGACGGTGGATCTTCATAAGGCAGGTGGGATTCCACAAGTAATGAAAATACTTTTGAATGCAGGATTAATTCATGGCGATTGCAAAAACATTGAAGGCAAAACCATCTCAGAATACTTACAGAATATTCCAGATAAGCCTCCAACGAATCAAAATGTCATAAGAGACATAGATGACCCTCTTTATAAAAAAGGACATCTAGCGATATTAAAAGGCAACTTAGCGAGCGAAGGTTCTGTAGCCAAAATTAGCGGAGTAAAAAACCCTGTATTAACTGGTCCCGCAAAGATTTTTGAAAGTGAAGAGGATTGTTTAAAATCGATATTAAATAACGATATCAAAGCTGGTGATGTTGTTGTTATTAGAAACGAAGGTCCTGTAGGAGGTCCAGGTATGAGAGAAATGTTAGCTCCAACATCTGCGATTGTTGGTCAAGGGCTAGGAGAGAAGGTGGCTTTAATTACCGATGGCAGATTTAGCGGGGGTACCTATGGTCTTGTTGTGGGTCACATAGCTCCAGAAGCTGCTGTAGGAGGAAATATTGCTCTAATAAAACAAGGTGATTTAATTACAGTAGATGCTGTAAAACAACTAATTGAAGTTGATATATCTGACGAAGAATTAGAAAAAAGAAAAAAAGATTGGGTAAAACCTATTCAAAAATACAAAAGAGGAATTCTTTCAAAATATTCGAGAATCGTAAGCACATCAAGTTTAGGGGCTGTTACTGATTTATAAATCAGCTCAAAATTTATTTTCTTAATCAATAAAACTTTTTACCCTATTTGCTAAATTTTCCAATCTAGCGCTGTATTTTGGTGAGTTGCATTTTTTTCCATTATTGCTATCCATCCATAATGTTTTAACTCCACACCATAATATTGGTTCATCAGGGAAGTTAAGCTTAGAGATTACTAAAACCAACTCTTTATTTGATTTAAAAAGTTCTAATTCAAGATCATAAATTTCTAATCTTTTACCTTCTTTATCTCGACATAAGATATTAACTGTTAAATCAATATCTTCATCTTCGAATTCGTATTCACCATTTATTTTTACTACAGAATGAACAAATGGTTTATTTGTTAAATCTGCTGACTTAGCGATTAAGCTCTCTATATTTTTGGGTGGATTTTCAAATAACACTTATTGATTTAATTAAAACTTTTATTGAACCCTGTTTAAACTCATTATTTAGTAATCCATCATCACCGAACTTAGAGTGTAGTAGTTGCAATCTTTTAATTTTAGATGGCTTGAATTTAAATGGAAAACGTACTTTATTAGCTCTTACTGAAGGTTTTAACTCACTAAAATGAATTTGAACATTTGTTGTCCCGAATTTTTTTGTTGGGAATGATTTAATCCATCTAAGTCCACCCGGAATAAATTCGGTTAGTCCTAGTAGATCATCTTCACAAGCGACAGCAAATTTAAAGGTTCTTCCTTGTCCAACAATATTTAATTCAAAGGATGAATACTCAGATACATTTAAAGAAGGTTTATATATAGACGATCTACAACTAACAAATCCTCCTGCTTTCTCGACAATATTACCCTTTAATATCAAACCCGAATTTGAAATTTCACAAAAAGCTGAACTTGATCCGCCCATAACAGTATCATTTAATGTTTTCCAACCATCGAACTCCTTTTTCTGGAATAAAAATTTTTTCTTACTCATTAAATAATTTAAATCATTAATAGACTTTAACTAAATTTCTAATTCTTTTGCTGATTCCTGATCACAAAATATTGAAATTTGATTAATAGATTTTATTAATTTTGATGGTGTTCTATCTGGTGGCTCTTTTTCATCTAATAACCTCTCAAGAGCAATTCTTTTAGAAGCTCCACTAACTAAAAATACTATCTTTGAAGAAGCTGAAAGAACCTTTGGAGTTAATGAAATTCTTTTTAAACCTTTACCTTCATTAAAAATAACAAAATCATCTTCATTATTTTTTTTTTGATAAGGGAATAGTGAGGCAGTATGACCATCGTCTCCAAGACCCAATAAAGTTAAATCAAAAGTTGGAGGGTTTGATCCGCATTTTTCAAATAATTTAGAAATAAATTGATTTTTTGTAGCTTCATCATCAGCATTTAAATCATTGAAAATTTCATAAAAAAAAGCTTTAGATCCAAAATTAGTTAACAATGAATTCTTCAACATTAACGAGTTACTCAATTCTGAATTTGGATCAACACATCTTTCATCACCTAAAAAGACATCAACCATATCCCATCTAAGATCACTTTTTGATAAAAGCTTATAGACAGATTTAGGAGTTGAACCTCCACTTACACAAAATTTGAACCTGTCTTTCTTTTTTAAAGTATGAAAAATGTAACTTTCAATAAACTTAAAAACCGCTGTAGATAGCTCTAACTTGTCTTTGTAAATGTTAAGTGTATATCCATTTTTAACCTTTTCAATCATTTCATCCATTCAGTATGAAAACTACCTTCCTTATCAATTCTTTCATATGTATGAGAGCCAAAACAGTCTCTCATTGCCTGAACTAGGTTCTGAGGAAGTCTATTGGTTCTATAACTATTCAAATAATCTAAGGTACTGGATAGACATGGGACTGGTATACCAGCTTTTGTGGATAAAGAAACAACTTCTGCTAAGTTATCTAATCTTGTCGCAATTTCATTATTGAACCAATCATCAAAAATTAAATTTTTTAGATTAGGATCTTTGTTGTAAGCATCTTGAATTTTACTTAATAATTTTGATCTAATTATGCAACCACCTTTCCATATTTGAGCAATTGACGGCATATTCAAACCATAGTTATATACTGCAGATGCTTCTCTTAAAATGTCCATACCCTGGGCATAGCTAGCAATTGTGGCAAGGACTACAGCATCAAATAAAGGTTTCATTCCATCTGATATATTTCCTAAATCAAAATCCTCTATCTCTTTAGATGGAATAGTTTTTTCAATCTCACTACGTTGCTCTTTTAAAGAACTCATTACTCTTGCATTTAAAGATGCATAAATAGTTGGGACTGATACCCCCAGTTCTAGAGCACTTACGACAGTCCATAACCCTGTACCTTTCTGGCCAGCTTTATCTAATATTTTTTCCACGACATCATCTCCAGTTAACTCATCTTTCGTATTTAGACAAATCTCTGTTATCTCAACAAGATAAGAAGCTAATTCATCAGTATTATTCCAAATACCAAATACTTCTGACATTTGCTGACCGTTCATACCTTTGACTCTCTTCATAAGGTCATAAGCTTCTGCAAGTATTTGTTCAATTCCATATTCAATTCCGTTATGAACAGTTTTTACAAAATGACCTGAACCTCCTGGTCCAACATATGCAACACATGGTCCGTCTTCAACTTTAGCAGCCATTTTTGTTAGTAAACTTTCTATTGCATCATATGAAGCCTTAGTTCCGCCAGGCATCATACTTGGCCCTTCTAGAGCTCCTTTGGCACCACCTGAGACTCCCATTCCAATGTATCCAAAACTTTTACTTTCAAGAGTATTTACCCTTCTTTCTGTATCTTTAAATTGAGAGTTACCGCCATCTATTAATAAATCTCCTTCCTCGAGATATCCAGAAATATTGTCTATAACAGCATCTGTTGCGGGTCCAGCTTTTACCATCATTAGAATTCTTCTAGGTCTCTCTAGCTTGTTAACAAATTCTTGAAGAGTATTAGCTCCCTGTATATTCTTCCCAAGGCCACGACCTTGTAAAAATTCTTCAGTTTTTGAGTAAGTCCTATTAAAAACTACGCTAGAAAATCCATTTCTCTCTGCGTTAAGAACTAAATTTTCCCCCATAACACCAAGACCTATTAAACCAAAATGCGCCTTGGACATAAAAAATAAAAAACTCAATAAACATAGTGTGACTGCAACTCAACAAAATTGCTCAAAAAAAAATACTTATGTCAGCGAAAAATGATCGAAAAGATTTAAATAACAGTTCCGTTTGCAATAGTTGCATTTTTAACTACTACAACAATTCCATTTCTTATATAAAAGCCTAATTCTGGCTTATCTGCTTCTTCTACTCGATCTTTATTAATGATTACGACATTATCACCAATCCTTGTATTCTTATCAAGAATTGCTCTTTTTACAGTAGTTCCTTCACCTACTCCAAGAGGTGTTCCGCCTCCTTTTCTTAACTCGATCCTCTCTTCAGGCGATTCAAAGAAATCAGCGCCCATAACAAGAGTGTCCTCAAGAACTGAATCACTTTCAATCCTACTTCTTACACCTAAAACACAATGCAAAATACTACATGACTTCAAGATTGTGCCTTCACAAACTATTGAATCAGTAATTTGAGCATCTACTAGTTTAGAAGGGGGGAGAAATCTTGGTCTTGTATAAATTGGAAATTTTTCATCATAAAAACTAAATGGAGGTTTTGGTTGCTCAGTTAAGGCAAGATTTGACTCAAAGAAAGCCCCAATGGTTCCGATATCTTCCCAATAATCATCAAATACATAACTCTTAAGAGTATCCCCCCTATTGAGGGCTTCAGGAATAATGTCCTTACCAAAATCCGTATAACTAGGAAATTTATTTAAAAGATCGAAAAGAGTATTTCTGCTAAAAACGTAAATACCCATAGAGGCTAGATAAGGTTTTTCGGCAGCTGACTCTTTACTTAATCCAAATTTTGAAGTATCTACTGCCATTGCCTTCAACTTCTCTCCAGTTGGCTTTTCACTAAATTCTTTTATATTTCCTACATCATCTGTTCTCATGAGGCCAAAACCCTCTGCTTGAGCTTCATCAACAGGCAAAGCTGCAACAGTTAAATCAGCACCATTATCTCTATGATGTTGAACAAATAAACTGTAGTCCATTCTGTACAGTTGATCCCCTGACAATATTAGATATTCATCAACATCCCATTCTTGAAATAACCATTGGTATTTTCTTACAGCATCAGCAGTACCTTCAAACCACTTAGGACTATCAGGAGTTTGTTGCGCGGCTAAAACCTCAACAAATCCTTGACCGAAAGGGCCATTTAAATTATAGGTTCTTCCAATATGTCTATTTAAAGATGCACTATTGAACTGGGTCAATACGTACATTTTTTCAATACCTGAATTTATACAATTACTAATTGGGATATCTATTAAACGATACTTACCTGCCAACGGTACCGCAGGTTTAGCCCTCATTTTTGTTAAAGGGTAAAGTCTAGAACCTTTTCCTCCTCCGAGGATTATGGCCAACACACGCTTCATTCAATCTAATTGAGGTACATATACAACTATTTAAAGTAACTGATTATGGGCATATTTAGAAATACTAATGGTCAGTTTACGAAGGTATTTCGATAAATCACTAGAAAAACTTAATATAAATTGAGGAAAATTAGTTATTTTTATCCTCTTCTACCAAAGAAAACAATTTTTCAACGATTTTTAAAGAAACTTGCCTTTCTTCTCTTGATTGAGGACTTCTCAACTTGGTAACAGGCGTGTGAAGTATCTTGTTGATAATTCCTTTAGTCAGCGCTTCCACAACTTTTCTTTCTCGAGCCGAAAAATCTGGTCCCATCCTACTAAGTGCTTTTTGCAGTTCCTCTTTTCTAATTAACTCCAAATCTGATCTAAGTTTATTAATTACTGGAACCGCCTCTAAACTAGCCCACCATTCTAGAAAAATGATCCTTTCTTCTTCTACTAAAGATTCCGCTTCCTTTGCTATTTTCTGTCTAAATTCTTGATTTCTTGAAACGACCTCTTGTAAGTCATCCACATCAAACGATTTTACAAATCCATGTTGTTTGACATCATTAGATATATTTCTCGGTACGCCAATATCAATAAATTTAAGTCTATTACTCAAATTTAACCTCTCAATTTTTGCGAGATCAATAATTGGCTCTTCAGAAGCAGTACTGGTGAAAACAATGGTAGATATTGATATATTTTCTTCTAATTCGTTTAACCCTTTACAAACAATCTCTAAATCAGGGAAGTCTAGAGAAAGATTTAATGCTCTATCAATATTTCTATTTACAAGAATAAGTTTATGACATCCTTTTGATTTTAAGTGAGTAATTAAAAGCCTGCTCATTCGTCCGGCACCAACAACAAGAACGTTCTCTGATTCCAAACTTACAAGAGTATCAAAACCCTTTTCTTGACCAATTTTTAATTGGGCAAGTTCTACCGCTGCTGAACTAATTGATACGGCTCCAGTACCTAAATTTGTTTCGGATCTTACTTTTTTACCTGTACTAACTGATTGAGTTAATAATCTATTAAGTATTGGTCCTGTAGATTGATTCTCATGACCTAATCTCATCATTTTTTTTACCTGCGAAAGGATTTGTCCTTCCCCTAAAACGAGGCTATCTAGTCCAGCCGAGACTTTCATCAAATGCAAAACTGCTTCTTCCTGTCTAAAGCAAAAAAGATGTGGATTTAAATCTTCAGAAATAATTCCAGAATATTCTGATATAAATTCTTTAATAGATGCAATTCCAGTATTTTTATCCTTTACTAGCGCATATATTTCCAGCCTATTACAAGTACTTAAAATTGACACCTCTAAAACATCAGAGAAAGCTTTTAATGCTTTCAATGATTCTGTTATAGATTGGTCAGGAATACTTAACTTCTCACGCACTTCGACAGGTGCCGTGCGATGACTCAGTCCGACGACAACAATATGCATAAAATCAAAAGTGAATTTTTAAAGGCTAATACTTTTAGCACCATCTTTTATATGGACAGTATTTGTGAACCTTGCAGTACTATCTAATGTACTAATAACTAGACTACTTGTTCTAACACAATCCATTTCAAATTTAACTCCGTCAAATAATAATCCATCAGTTATTCCACTTCCAGCGAAAACAACATTTTCTCCCGATGCCAATTCATTCGCTTCATAGATTTTATCTATATCGGTTATGCCCATTTCATTAAGACGTTTTATATTTCCTTCTTTTGTGTAATCAGCCCATTCAGAAGTTTGAGCGATTGCTGGATCATAAACTAGTTGTCCTTGAAAGTGTCCGCCGAGAGCTCTCATTGCAGCAGCTGAAATAACACCCTCTGGAGCTGCACCTATACCCATCAAGCAATGTGTTCCAGTTCCTGCAAAACCGCATGCAATCGCAGCTTGAACATCACCATCAGAAATCGGTTGTACTTTTGCACCACATCCTCGAATCTCTTTAATTAAATCTTTATGTCTAGTTCTATCCATTACAACTACAGTAAGCTCATCAATAGAAAGGCCCAAGCAATCGCTTAGTATCTTCAAGTTTTCAGTAGCTGAATTTCTAATATCTACTTTACCTTTGGCCGCAGGAGGCGCTGCTAATTTGTTCATGTAAAAATCAGGCGCATTGAAAAGACCACCCGTATCAGAGGCAGCTAAAACCGCCATAGAACCTCTTTGATTATTCGCACAAAGATTTGTTCCTTCACAAGGATCTACTGCAAAGTCAACACCTGGGCCATTTCCACTACCAACCTCTTCACCTATATAAAGCATAGGTGCTTCATCTCTTTCACCTTCTCCAATAACAATTTTCCCTTTCATTTCAATTTTGCCCATTCGCAATCTCATTGCTTCTACAGCTGCAGCATCAGCTTCATCTTTTTGACCAAGTCCTGTTAGTTTTGCTGAGGCAATAGCTGCTTGCTCGACAACTTCGAGAATTTCTTGAATTAAAGTTTGATTCACAATTAAATTTTGAGGATTTTCTTAAAGGTTTTGAGTATGATCTCATAAAAAATGACATTTTTTATGAGAATTATTATGCTAGTAAGCTTTTTTTAACTCTTTACAGGTGATACTTTATCAGGCCGTGACTTGAAATTAGGAATAAACAACTAAATATAGTATCTTTATTAAATATTTTAAAAATTAAATGACTGAGTCAAATCAAACAAATTTAGCTGGAGTTAATAGACCAATTCAAATAATTCCTTCAGTTTTACCAGCAGATTGGGCAAATATGGGGGCATGTGTGAAAGAGCTCGAGGAAGCTGGGGTAGATAGAATTCAATTTGATGTAATGGATGGGAATTTCGTGCCAAATCTAACATTCGGTCCTGAAATGATTGCGGCGTGCAGGAAATATTGCAATGTCCCTTTTGAAACTCAATTAATGGTTAGTCAATACAACTGTGAAACCATGCTTGAATCTTATGTAAACGCTACTAAGGGAGCGAATGGTGAACCTGGAGTAGTAATAGCTCATGCCGAAGCAAATATTCATTTGCATAGAGTCCTCGGAAGAATAAGAGATTTAGGAGGATCTCCTTCTGTTGCATTAAACCCTCATACTCCTTTTGAAATGATTAAAAACATTATGGACATGGTTGATCATGTTTTAGTTATGACGGTTAATCCAGGCTTTGGAGGACAAGCTTACATACCAACAATGCTTAATAAAATCCGAGAAATAAGAAACTTTATTATCGAAAAAAACTTAAATGTCGACATTGAAGTTGATGGGGGGATAAAAGCAAATTGGACTATTTCACAATGTGCCGATGCTGGTGCTAATTGTTTCATTGCAGGTAGTGGAATGTTTGCTTACCCAACATTAAAAGAAGGATGTGATGACTTGAGAAAAGTTGCACAAGAAGCACAAAAGGGGAATGTTCTTTCAGAACCTCAATAAACATTATGGATGATTAAGAAATCACTCAAATATCCATCCATAACTATGCAACCCTATTCCTAAAAAATTAACTCCTAAATAACATATTAAAACGACTAAAAAGCCTGTAGATGCTAATAATGCTGGTTTGCGTCCTTGCCAACCCTTGCTTATTCTCATATGCAGATAAGCGGCATAAAACAACCATGAGATAAATGCCCATGTTTCCTTTGGATCCCAACTCCACCATGTGCCCCAGGCCTCATTAGCCCAAACTGCACCTGAAATTAAACCGAGAGTTAAGAGAACAAAACCTACTAATATAGAACGATAACTTAGTGTATCTAATTCTTCTGAATGAGAAAATTCAAAAGGTTCAACAAAATCTTCTACAGTATAGCTATTTGAAAGTTTAAATCCTCCTATACCTGTAGAACTACTTCTGATTTGAAGCGGCTTATTTTTATTAATAAACAAAACGGACATTGAAAGTAAAGAACCTATAATTAATGCTGCATAACTAAGCATTACGACGCTTACATGCATTACTAACCAACTAGACCTTAAAGCTGGAACTAAGTTGGATGATAATTTCAAATCCTCAGGTAAAACAAAACAAGCAAAAGCCACAGTCAGTAACTCAATGGGTATAGCAATTGAAGGAATTATGGGAGACTGGTATTCTCTTTCAACCAATAGTTGTCCTAATGTGATACCCCAAGTAAGGAAATAAAGAGATTCATACAAATTGCTAATAGGAAAGTGCCCAGAAATTGACCACCTAATAAATAGTTGTAATGTTATTAATAAGTTCACTAAAATCGTAATAAGTCTTACTGCAGAAGAAGACTTTTTTTTAAAAACTGCACCCAAAGATAATGGTAAGTTAATTAATAAAAAATAAAAGACTAAAAGACCTAAAACTGAAACCGGTTCATAGATTAAATTTTTAAAAAAATTATCTAGTATCATTTCTAGAAATTTCTCAAGTTTTAATATTTAATGACATTCAAATAATAATTAAAATCATTCTTATATGAGTAAATCTTTAATAATAAAGTTTTAATTTATTTTTAAAAGAGAATTTCAAAGTTTGAAATTATCTCCTAGATAATACTTCTTGACTATTGGATTATCAGCCAATTCACTTGATGAACCGTTAGCTAAAATTTTTCCTTCACTTAATACATATGATTTGTTTGTAATTAGAAGGGTTTCCCTCACATTATGGTCTGTAATGAGAATTCCAACCCCATCACTACTTAATTTAAGAATTAGTTTCTTTAGATCATTAACAGCAAGAGGATCGATCCCAGCAAAAGGTTCGTCTAATAACAAATATTTAGGTCCTTTTTTGCCTACAGTGAGAGCCCTAGCTATCTCACACCTTCTCCTCTCTCCTCCTGAAAGTTGATAACCATAATTATCTACAAAGTTATTCAAATTAAATTCATTAATTAATTGTTCTCTTCTATTTCTTATCGCTGCTCTACTATGAGATGAATTTTGTAAAGCCAAATCTATATTATCCTTAACAGTAAGGTCTCTAAATATACTCGCTTCCTGAGTTAAGTAACCTAATCCAAGTCTTGATCTAATTGGTAGAGGAAGATTGGTTATATTTTTCCCATTCATTAAAATTTCACCTTTATCTGGTTTTATATTCCCAACTGCAAGATTAAAAGTTGTAGTTTTCCCAGCACCATTAGGTCCCATCAAACCTACAACTTCCCCTGGATTTACAGTTATAGAAACATTATTTACGATTAATCTTCCTTTAATTGAAAGGGATACATTATGAATCTTTAGGTTCATTTTCCTTGAAATCGATTAGTTTTCTTGTTTTCTTGAAAAAAAAATGAAATAGATAATAATAATTTAATTGAAGATAAAGATATATTCATCAAAGGGGTTTCAAAAAAGGCTTATCGTTCTCATTTAATAATTCTTTATATTGTAATTTTCTCAATAAATCTTCCAAACATTGGCAGAAGGATTCAAGATCAATCCCTAAATCAATCTTGGTTCTAGTTTTTATTCTACCTAAACCCTCTCCAAGCAAAATAGTAGCTCCATTTAAATTACCTTTACTTAAGTGAAACTGAGAAACAGATACTTGTAAAATTCCTTGGATAACTTGTCTTTCGTCACCATCTACAGAATTCCATATTTCTTCAAAAGCATCATGGGCCTCATACCATTCATGATTGTTGAAAAGATTTAAAGCTGAAAAAAGGGATTCTTGAAAACTTTTTGTACTTTCTTCGTTCATTAAACCAATTACTTATTTTTTTTCTTTTTATTTATTTTTCTCATTCTTATTGAATCCGGTGTTACCTCTAGCATTTCATCTGGACCAATATATTCGAGCGCTCTTTCAAGGGTAATATCGACAGGTGACTGCAAAGTATCAAGTTCTTCTGCCCCTGCAGACCTCATATTAGTCAACTGCTTAGTTTTACATATATTCAACTCAAGATCTTGAGGTCGATTATTCTCTCCAATTATCATTCCTTTATAAACTTTAACTCCAGGTTTAATGAAATAGACTCCCCTATCTTCAGCATTCTTTAAAGCATAAAATGTGGCTACACCTTCCTCAAAAGCTATAAGAACGCCATTCCTTCTGGTTTCAAAGTCTCCTGTTTTAGGTTTATATTCATAAAAAGAATGACTCATGATCCCTTCACCTCTGGTTATCCTTACAAATTCCCCACGAAACCCGATTAATCCTCTTGATGGAACAAGAAATTCTAATTGAGTTCTACCATCTGAACTTGTCAGCATATTTTTCATCTCTGCCTTTCTAGAGCCAAGTTTTTCGATGCAAGAACCAACAGATACTTCAGGTACATCTAAAACCAAAGTCTCTATAGGCTCACATTCAACATTATCAATTTCTCTGAAAATTACTTGTGGTTGTGAGATTTGAAACTCAAAGCCCTCTCTTCTCATAGTTTCAATCAATATCCCTAGATGTAATTCTCCTCTTCCTGAAACAGAGAACCTATCAGGAGAATCAGTTTCTTCTACTCTCAGGGCAACATTTGTTAAAAGTTCCCTCTCCAATCTATTTTTTAATTGTCTACTAGTAACAAATTTCCCTTCCTTACCCGCAAATGGTGAATCATTGACAACAAAAGTCATATTTAAGGTAGGTTCATCAACTTTAATTAATGGAAGGGGATGAGGAGAATCGGGACATGCTATGGTCTCACCAATATTAACCTCATCGAAACCAGAAACAGCCACAATATCACCTGCAAATGCTTCATTTATATTAATTCTTTGTAACCCTTCAAATCCTAAAAGCTTACTAACCTTACCCTTAATAGTTTTTCCGTTTTCTTTAATTAAACTAGCCTGTTGGCCATTTTTTATAGTTCCATTGTGGATCTTTCCAATTACTATTCTCCCCAAGAAATCAGAATAGTCCAAAGTAGTTATTTGTAGCTGAAGAGGCTTATTAGAGTCACCTACTGGAGGAGGAACATGTCTGATAATAGCTTCAAAAAGAGGCATCATATTGTCACTATTAGATTCCATCTCTTCTTTTGCGAAACCAGATAAGCCACTTCCAAAAAGATAAGGAAAATCACATTGATCATCATCAGCTCCTAATTCCAAAAACAAATCAAGGACCTTATCAATTGCTATTTCTGGTACTACTCTTGGTCTATCAATTTTATTTACAAAGACTATAGGCCTAAGTCCTTTTTCTAATGCTTTTTTTAAAACAAATCTTGTTTGAGGCATAGGTCCCTCATTTGCATCAACAATAAGCAGACAACCATCAACCATTCCCAAAACCCTTTCAACTTCTCCTCCAAAATCAGCATGTCCAGGTGTATCTATAATATTAATTCTGGTGTCTTTGTAGTTTACTGCAGTATTTTTTGAGAGAATCGTTATCCCCCTTTCTCTTTCAAGATCATTTGAATCCATTACACATGTAGGGATAATTTCATTGTCTCTAAATATTCCTGATTGAGATAACAATGCATCTACAAGAGTTGTCTTCCCATGATCTACGTGAGCAATAATTGCAACATTTCTAATTTCTTTTATCGAAGATGACATCTATAGAATTTATCTAAATATTAAATTGGCTTTATTAAGGCTAACTCAAAGTATGCATATTATGAGAATTTTCTCTTTAAGACTTTGAAAAATATAATCTAATTGAATAATTAAATTAATCAATTAGATTTATATATTTTCTATTTGAGCTTTCAAAAACTTTTAATGCTTCAATTGACCCCTCATATCTCCAATGCCAGGGTTCATAATCTATATATTTATTATCTTTGTTGAACGATAACTTAAAGTGAAACTTAGCTGCATTTTTTGTTAGCCATCTAAAGGCGTCGGTATTTTCGAAATCGATTTCAAAGTCTGTCTCTCTTTGAGTAGCATCACCAATATCGATTGCGAAACCTGTACTATGTTCTGAATATCCTGGAGGGGCTGAAACTCTAGCTCTTTCTGCCGCTTCTTGATTTCTAATAGATTTTAAAGAATAAAAGATATCATTTTGCAAATTTATTGATCTATAACCACTCAAGAAAACTAAGTATATCCCATTCTTTTTTGCTTCATCCCTCATCTCTAACAAAGAATCACGCATATCAATATGAACTTGAATATTAGGCTCAATTAAAACTAGTTTCTCATTAGGTATTTCCGCATAAGGTAAATGGCCCAAAATTCTATGGTCGCGATTTATCTGAGCCTGAAAATTGATGTTGCCAAAAGATCTTATTTCTATATTTCTAATTAATCGTAATGCAGCGACAGAAAAGATAAGTAAAAAAAATGGAGAAGATATTAATAATTTTCTTAATAATGTTGAACTTGTGTTATTTAGGTAAGTTCTTTTGGCAAGTGGTATATCAAATTGATCGATATCTTTGTTTAGTTCCAATATCTTAAAAGTGAATTTGGAAAAGATATTTCGATATTAACTATTATTTTAAGAAATGCACTTTTATAAGCAAAAAAGATGTAGTTTTTATATACAGTATTATTTTTTTTCATATGTTGAGGGTAGCTGTTATTGGTGGAGGTCCAAGTGGTTCATGTGCGGCAGAAATACTTGCTAAAGCTGGAATAAAAACTTGGCTCTTCGAGAGAAAATTAGATAACGCAAAACCATGTGGAGGAGCAATTCCACTTTGCATGGTCGAAGAATTTGATTTGCCCGAGTCAATTATTGATAGAAAAGTAAGGCATATGAGAATGATATCTCCATCTAATAGAGAGGTAGATATAAGTTTAGATAGAGTTTATGGGAAAAATGATAATGAGTTTATTGGGATGTGTAGAAGAGAAGTTATGGATGCCTTTATGCGCAACAGAGCATCAGATCTTGGTGCTACTTTAATAAATGGATTAGTTACTGCTATTGATACTGGCGATAATAATCAAGGGCCATATAAGCTTTCCTACTCAGATTTTACAAATGGAGATAAAAAAGGGGAACTCAAAGAGCTCACTGTTGACCTTTTGATCGGAGCTGATGGAGCCAATAGCAGAGTCGCAAAAGCAATGGATGCAGGAGATTATAAAGTTGCAATAGCATTTCAGGAAAGAATCAAATTGCCTAAAGAAGAAATGAGTTACTACGAAGATCTTGCTGAAATGTATGTCGGAACTGATGTTTCTCCTGATTTTTATGGGTGGGTATTTCCTAAATATGATCATGTTGCTGTTGGCACTGGAACCATGCAAAAGAATCAGTCATTAATTAAAGGACTTCAAGAGGGTGTAAGAAATAGGGCAAAGAAAAGACTTGTTAATGGTGAAGTAATAAAGGTAGAAGCTCACCCTATCCCTGAGCATCCACGGCCAAGAAGAGTTGTTGGAAGAATGGCATTGGTTGGTGATGCAGCTGGTTATGTTACAAAAAGTTCTGGAGAGGGTATTTATTTTGCGGCAAAAAGTGGAAGAATGTGTGCTGAAGAAATTGTTGAAGCATCAAAAAACGGTCAAGTAATTCCATCAGAAAAAGATTTGAAAAACTATCTTAAAAAATGGGATAAAAAATATGGCACTACTTATAAGGTGCTAGAAATCCTTCAAAATATTTTCTACAGAAATGATTCTGCTAGAGAAGCCTTTGTTGAGATGTGTGATGACATGGATGTACAAAGACTTACTTTTGATAGTTACTTATACAAAAGAGTTGTTTCCATGAAACCATTACAGCAACTTAAAATTACAATGCTTACACTTGGTTCGATTTTGAGAGGGAAAGCCCTAGCACCTTTAAAATATCAACCCGTTGATAGTGCTGTTAGGGGAAATAAAGAAGTAGAAAAAATGCTAGAAAATTATTCAATAAAGGGAGGCATTAAAGTTAAGAGCTCAAAAGTGTAAAGTCGGCTATTTTTAGAGAATAATTTCTTATTAAGCTCAACAAATTGAGTCTATTATTTCTTATTTTTAAATCTTCTGACATTATTAGAACTCCCTTTTCATTATCAAATAAATCCTCGATAGTTTTTACATTAATCTCAAACAAATTTAGAAGTAGCAAATAATTGCAAAAACCTTCCGAAAAAAGTTTCTCTAATTCTCCAATAAATTCAAAAACTTTGTATTCACAATCTTTTTCAAAAAGTTTTGTGTTTACATAATCTCTTGTTGAGAGAACGTCTCTTGAAAGATCACTATTATTTGCTAATTTGCTTACCCTAGTAATTACCTTCTGAATTTCATTAAAGTTATTCTTTTCTTTAAAATTCATAATAGATTTAATCCTATTTTTAAGATCCACAATATTCAATACTCTTTTTTGAGATAATTCATCAGAAGAGCAAACTGCCTTTATTAATTCTTTACTTAGTGATATTTCTTCAAGATGACTAACAATTCTTTGAACTAAAAATTCATTTAAATCATTAAATACTGTTTCTCTTGAGAAAGTTAAATTCGGAAATACGATTTTCCAAAAATCAATAAGTTCGTTGAATAATTTATCTAAAGGTAAATCAAGTTCATAATCCCAAATTAGTTTAATCACTCCATTCAAATTTCTTCTTAAAGCATATGGATCAGATGATCCACTGGGACGTTTACCAGAAATAAATATACTAATTAAAGTTTCGACCTTATCTGCTATTGAAACTATTGCACCATATTTTGTGGAGGGCAAAGCATCTTTATAAAAAGAAGGTAAATAATGTTCAGCGACAGCCAAGCAAACATCTTCACTAAATCCCTCATATTTAAGATATTTACCACCCATTATTCCTTGCAGCTCAGGGAATTCGAAAACAATTTCGCTACATAAATCGTTTTTACAGTATTTAGAAGCTATTATTATTTTTTTTTCTTCTAAAGACTTATCATTTAAAAATTTAAGAATTTTTTTAGTAACTTCCTCTATCCTTTCTACCCTCTGAAATATATTTCCAAGTCCTTTCAAATATGAAACAGATTTAAGCTTTTCATTTCTTTCGATGGAAGTAACTTTTTTGTCGCTTTCTACGAAAAACTTTGCATCTGAGAACCTTGCCCTTAATACTTTCTCATTACCTTTGGCAATATTATTATTTGATTCTTCAAGACCGTTTGAAATAACGCAGAAAGTTGTACTTATATTTTTTTCAGAGCTTAAATCAAGTTTAGAAAAACTTTTGTTTTTCAATAAAAGAGGAACGTATCTCTGATGACTTTTCATGACTGTTGAGAGAACTTCAACCGGAAGATCAAGAAATTCATCACTAAATTTGCCAATTATTAAGTCTGGCCATTCAACTAAATCAGTTAGTTCATTTAGTAATCCTTCTGATAGGTCAGGTTTCAAATTTAAAGATTTAGATGCCTGAATTATTAAACTTTCAATTCTTTCTTTTCTTTCTTTTCGAATAGCTATTACTCTATTTCGTTTCAATAATCTAAAAAAATCATCAGGATTCTGAACTTCTAAAACTTTATTGATTAGCCTATGACTTTTTGTTTGATTACTTATTTTGATCTTTGGATCACATTCATCAAATTCAAAATCAAGAATTTCATCATTATAAATAGAGGCAATCCACCTAATAGGTCTTGAAAACTTTATGTTCCCAGCCCCCCATTTCATAAATCGAGGGCCTTGAAGACTCTTTACTAATTTTGGGATAATCGATGACAAAGAAATTTTTGTTGATAGTCCTTTCTCAATTTTCCTTCCAAATACAAAATCACCCTTTTCTGTATTTTTTATTTCTAGCTCACCTACATCTATATCTAAGCTATTTGCAAATCCTAAAGCAGCATTAGTAGGACATCCATTTAAATATGCTGAATTTGCTTTAGGCCCTTTTCTTTCTATTATTTTATCTTCTGCATAATCAACTAAACCTTCGAGAAGTAGAACTATCCTCCTAGGTGTGGAGGTAACAACTATATGTTCGAATTTGATTAACTTTTTATGCAATTCAAATTCTATTAAAGATTTAAATTGCTCTAGAACAGAATGAGAAAATTTTGCGGGCAACTCTTCTGTTCCTATCTCAAGTAAATATTTAGACAAGAAAAAAATATGACTTAACTTACTATAATTTACTACCAGTTAAATAAGCTTTTCGCTAATGTATAAAAAGAGATATTTTTTGGTCCTTTGATCAAGGTTGAGAAAGTAAAAAAGAAAAAAGATCCTTCCAAGGAAAAAACTGTTTGTTTGGCAAATGGATTAGAAGTTTCTAAATTCGAAAATTTTAAAAAAAGTAGCCAATTTCTTAAAGAACCACTTGCTACTGAATTAGTCAATGAGAGCGATCATTTTACTAATGATGCAGTTCAGTTATTAAAATTTCATGGTAGTTATCAACAAGACAATAGGGAAAATAGAAGGCCGGGCAAAAGTAAAGATTGGCAAATGATGCTTAGATTGAGAAATCCGGGAGGTGAAGTCCCTGGGAAACTATTTTTAGCATTAGATGAATTATCTGACAAACTAGGTAATGGAACACTTAGGGCCACTACAAGACAAGCCTTTCAAATGCATGGAATTAGAAAGGAGAACCTAAAGGAAGTAATTCAAACAATAGTAAATTCAATGGGCTCCACATTAGCTGCATGTGGAGACATAAATAGAAACGTTATGGCTCCTGCGGCTCCATTTGCTTCGCCAGACTATAAAATTGCAAGAGCATTGGCAAAAAAAGTTGCAGATCTTCTCACCCCAATGGCTGGCCAAGGTACTTTTTTAGAGCTTTGGGCTGATGGAGATTTAGAGTACACCATAAAGCCTGACAAAGATATTGAAGCAATTAGGAAGCTTCAATTCAAAGATAATGTTTTTAGTGGGATAAAAGATGAGCCTCTTTATGGTTCAACTTATTTACCAAGAAAATTTAAATGTGCTGTTACAGTTCCTGGAGACAATTCTGTTGATCTTCTTACCAATGACATAGGAATAGTTGCCTTTACGTCTAAAGATGGAAGCTTAGAGGGGTGCAACTTCTATGTTGGAGGTGGTATGGGTCGCACACATAATAATGAAGAGACCTTTGCCAGAATTGCAGATCCACTTGGATATGTTGAAGAACCTGATGTTTATGAATTAATACAAAGCATTGTGGCTATTCAAAGAGATTATGGTGATAGAAAATCAAGAAAAAATTCGAGAATGAAATATCTTCTTCATAGAAAAGGTATTAAATGGTTCAAAAAAATACTTTTTGATAAGTATTTCAAAAAAGAAATTAAAAAAATCAGAAAAGAACCTGATAAGGTTCTTATTGATTACCTAGGTTGGCATAAACAAAATAAAACCTCCTATTTCGTAGGTTTACCATTATTATCAGGGAGATTATCTGGAGTGAAGAAGAACACCATCACAAGTATTGTTAAAAAATATAATTTAGATTTAAGACTCACACCTAATCAAGATATTTTACTTTGTAATATAGCCAATAAAAACAAAGGTGAAATTCAAAAATCTCTATCAAAAATTGGATATGAAAATTTAGAAAACATTAATGAAATACAAAGACATGCTTTGGCTTGTCCTGCTTTACCACTTTGTGGTCTTGCAATGACTGAAGCTGAAAGAATATTACCTGATGTATTAAAAAGGATTGAAAATTTACTATTAGATCTAAAAATACAAAAGACAATATTGTTCAGAATGACAGGATGTCCGAATGGATGTACGAGGCCTTATATGGCCGAATTAGCGCTTGTTGGAAGTGGGCAAAACAAATACCAATTATGGTTGGGGGGAAGTAAAAATCTGCAAAGGCTTGCTAAACCATTTTTACAAAAAATGGAACTTAACGATTTAGAAAAAACTCTTCATCCATTATTTGATAATTGGAAGAGTAATCTGGATTTGGATTTCGGAGATTTTATAAATACTCAAGATGAAAATTATATATTGAATTTACTAAATGAAAATCAATAGATTTTAAATTTTTCCATAAAAGGCATTTGCTTTTTTATTTTTCCAAGCCCATAATTGATCACCATAACTAAAATGCCACCATTCATTAGGATGTTGAGCAAATCCGAATTTAGTCATAATTTCCCTTAATAAATTTCTTCTACTATTCCAAATAATTGCTTCTTCATTCTTTATGTTTGCATAAAAATAAGGATTTGAGGTCTCATCCATTTGATCAACCATGCTTCCCATTTCAACAAGATTTCCGTCTTTATCTGATAGACAAACATCCAATGCACCCCCAGTTGAATGAGGGGGGGGACACCTAGTGTCATAAGATGGATATGCCCAAAATTTTTCAACTTTTTTTAAAATAGATGGATAAGATTTTATATTTTCAAAAGAAATATCAATATCGGATTTTTCACACTCTAATAAAAATGCTCTTTTAAACATAAATTCCTGAACTTCTAAAGGTCGCCAACTGTCATAAATTAAAAGGTTAAAACTACTCTTTGATATCAAACAATCGTTTACTTTTACTAATCTATTTACGACCTCCTCCCTTAATTTCCAAATAGAAGTTTTATCTTTGTAAGGTGCTCCTAAATGTGAGTAAGGGTGGGGATCTAGAAACTTTAGGCAGCTAGGTATAGCTATTAATTTATCTCCATTATCTTTAATTGGTATTTTATTCCAAATTTTCAATTGAAATTTGCAATTGATTTATAGTGGCATATATATCAAAAATTACAATGATAGTTTTCAATTTAAGAAATCATGAATGAATTTATTATCAGAGTTATCAATAAGTATATTCCTTAAAACAATATTTTCTTTTAAATCAGGATCATCACTAACAATCTTAATAGCCTCTTCTCGAGCCTTATCAATAAGAAATTTATTGTTAGGTAAATTGTCCAATACGAAATCAGGTAATCCGGATTGTCTATATCCTAAAATCTGACCTGGTCCTCTAAGCTCCAAGTCTTTTTCAGCAATATAAAAGCCATCATTAGATTTTTGCAAAACACAAAGTCGTTTATTTTCTAATCCATTTTTATCGGGGGTTACCAGATAACAAAAAGATTTTGTTGATCCTCTACCAACTCTCCCCCTTAATTGATGTAGCTGGGACAATCCAAATCTGTCCGAATTATAAATAATCATTATTGTGGCATTAGGCACATCAATGCCAACCTCAATTACTGTGGTTGATACCAATATATTAATTTCATTCTTTAAAAAAGAATTTATAACTTCATTCTTTTCTTGTGAACCTAATTTGCCATGTAATAATCCAACTTTTTTGTTAGAAAATACCTCTTCTGATAAATGTTTGAATGTTTTCTTTGCGGAGCTTAAATTCATTTTTTCTGAATCTTCTATAAGTGGCAAAATCACATAAGCTTGCTTTCCCTTATTGATCTCATCTTCAACAATCTTGAACAAGTTAGTTAAATCATCTTCTGAAATTATTTTTGTTGTTATCGGAACTCTCCCAGGAGGGAGTTCTGTAATTTGACTCACATCTAAATCACCATAAATAGAAAGCGCAAGAGTTCTTGGAATTGGTGTTGCTGTCATTGATAACAAGTTAGTATTTTCTCCTTTATTTAGTAATCTATTTCTTTGTGTAACTCCAAATCTATGTTGTTCATCAATCACCACCATCCCTAATGCATTAAAGATGACTTTATCCTCAAATAATGCATGAGTACCTACGAGGATATCAACTAATCCATTATTCAAATTAGAGAAAATTTCTTTTCTCTTTTTTTGAGGAGTATTCCCAGTAAGTAGTTCAACAGATACTAAAAGGGGGTTCAAATATTTTAATAAATTTTTATAATGCTGTTCTGCTAATACTTCAGTTGGGACCATAAATGCACCTTGCAGATTTTTTTCAATAACAAGTAAAAGAGACGCTATTGCAATTATGGTTTTGCCGCTTCCCACATCTCCCTGAAGCAATCTAGACATTGGTGCGGGATTAGATAAATCTTTCTTAATTTCATTTAAAACATTTTCTTGAGATTTTGTTAATTCAAAAGGAAAAGTATTTAAAAATTCTTTTAATAAAGATTTCTTTTGAGGAAATTGTTGAGAAGTTACATTTTTATTCTTCTTTCTTTTTCTAAGTAGGAACTTTATTTGAAGTAGGAATAACTCATCAAAAACCAAACGTTTTTTTGACTCAATAAGTGCCTGTTGAGTTGGTGGAAAATGAATATTAATCAATGACTCCCCTTTTGATAATAAAGATAATGAATCAAGTTGCTTTTTATTTAAAATTTCTGGATTTTGCTTTGCATAAATTAGTACCTTTTTCATAAGTTTAATAAAACTCATATTTGATAATGCTTCACCTAATGAATATAAGGGTAATATTTTGCCTGAGAAATTAAAATTATCATTGTTATCCTTAAGAATTTCAATCTGCGGATCTACAAAAGTTTTGCCATACTCTGTCAATTTAACCTTACCGGAAATGGCTAATTTAGTTCCAGGAGTATACAAAGATTTTTGAGATGTAAAGAAGGAGTAAGATCTAAATCTTCTTCCTAAAAAAAATTTTGTAACCTTTATTGAAGACGTTTCATCAGAAACTACAATATTCATTATTGATAAATTACTATTTTTTTTACTCTTATGAATATAAAATCTTTTAACATTTGCGATACACGTGTATAAATTATCTGGTTTTAAATTTATTATCTTGACTCTATTCGTATAGTCTAGATATGTTCGTGGGAAATAATTTATTAGATCTTTTATATGAAATATCCCTAATTCATTAAGCTTATTTTTATAAACTTTTCCTACATTTTTTATTAATGAAATATCTGAATCAAAAGACAAACTTGAATCAGCTTTATTCAGAAAAACATTATTAGAAATATTATTAGAAATATTATTAGAATCTTCTATTTCTAGAGTTTTACCTAGTCTATAAAGATTTTTTCTTGTATCTATAATTAACCTTTTTCTTTGATTTTCATCTAATTTATTATATTCATTATATTTTTTAGAAAATTCATAAAATATCCTTAAATATTCGTCTGAGAGATTTAGATTATCTAGTTTTTTTAATGATTCGTGCAAATATTCATTAAAATATTTTTCTCTTCCTAAAGTATTAATAAATTTGTTTTCAGTTTCAATAGTAAGAGATTTTTGAAGAGGTCTTATCCAATCTTTAATTAATTTATTATTATTATTCCCGCTAATAGTCACATTTGAAAAAAGAGTTATTTTTTCAACGTATCTTATTCAATGTTATTTCTTTTTGCCTCCAATATGTCTCTTTTTTAATCAAACGCTGAAATTGATTTTTTAGCTCATTTATTTTGTTCCTTTGAATAGAAAGATTTAGATTTTTAAACTCTAACTCAACAGCAGATATATTGAAGAAAATAATGCTTGAAAAATTATTTTCGATTAATGATGACCGATTTAAGTTTAATTCGAAATTAATAACAAAAGGATATGGATGTTTTATCAAAAAATTTTTGCCTACTAAGTAATCAAAGGAATCTTTAGATATCATCTTTTTTATTAGATTTGCCTTGAATAATTCTTGATTAATATTATATGAAAGATTCAATAGTAAATTTTCCAATGACTTGTCTATTAAATCAAATTTATCAAGAATCTGATTTTTTGGTAAATTATCAATTTGATTAATATTTTCTTTTTCTTGATATCTTGGTTTTTCCACCTTTTCATCTCCTATTAATTCAAATAAGGAGGAAATAAATTGTTTTTCAACTCCTAAATTTTCAAAAATATTGTTTTTAGATAAATAATTATTGTGGTGGTTATTATCTAAATCAAGTGATCCGAATCTCTCATAATTATGAACTTGATAATATTCAGAAGTAATTGAAAAGTCTTCAGTAATCTCTAACTGAGTGGGTTCTTTTAATTGAAAACCATCTTCATATTGAAATTTTTCTTTTTGCTCATCCTTTATTTTTGTGGAACTATCAAAAATAGTAGAATTAACTTCCTTATTTATATTTTTTTCAATCTCATTTATCTTTAATTGTTCTACCGTTAAAAAAGGCAAATTCGTAATTATTAATTTACTTATTTTTTCAAAAAGACTATAGAATTCATTTTCATTTAAAAAATTATCATTAATTGTTGAATAACTATATATTTGATTAAGGCCTTTTTCTACAGAGATGAAAAGTAGATTTCTTACTAGATTAAGATAAAGTTCATATTCCCTGTAGATATTTCTAGTTAATATTCTTTTTTGTATGTTTGCTCTCTCTAATTGAGAATTAATTTTACCTATATCTATGTAATTATTGAAATTATTCAAATCATTCAAGTGACTAATTTGTTTGCATTGATGCGACCTCTTCAGCAAAGTCCATCTGATTTTTTTCTATACCTTCACCCAATGTATATCTTGTAAAACGTCTTACTTTAATATTTTCCCCAATTTTTGCAGCTGCTTGTTTAACAAGATCCTCAACTGTTAGAGAACTATCTTTAATGTAGGGTTGTGAAAGCAAAACAAGCTCATTAAGTCTTTTTGCTATTCTCCCTTCAACTATTTTTTCTTTAATTTGTTCTGGTTTTCCAGATAAATCATCCCTTCCCATTTCAATCTGCTTTTCTTTTTCCACAACATCTTCTGGTATTTCATCAATTGATACATACTCAACATTTGGGCATGCTGCTACTTGCATTGAGACATCCTTCAACAGAGATTGGAATATATCACCTCTAGCAACGAAATCAGTTTCACAATTTAACTCTAGTAAAACTCCGACTCTTGATCCAGTATGTATATAACTACCAATTGACCCTTCTGCCGCTACTCTTCCCGATTTCTTTTCAGCACTAGCTATGCCTTTCTTTCTTAACCATTCCAAAGCTTTATCTAGATTTCCTTCAGTTTCGTTAAGTGCTTTTTTGCAGTCCATCATTCCTGCGCCAGTTTTGTCTCTAAGATCTTTTACAAGTTTTGCTGTAATGTTTCCCATTTGAAGTAATAAAAAATAGTGAATAGTAAGTTTAAAATTGGAATTTAATTTTTTCTTTCGGCATTAGAGCCCTTTCTACCCTCATTTATGGCATCCGCAAGTCTTCCTAAAATAAGTTGCACAGATCTAACTGCATCATCGTTACAAGGAATTGGAACTTCACACAAATCCGGATCGCAATTTGTATCCAACATTGATACTAATGAGATATCTAATTTTCTAGCTTCTAATACTGCATTAGATTCTCTTCTCTGATCAACCAATACAACTACATCTGGTAATCTTCTCATACCCTTAAGTCCACCTAAGTATTTTTGTAATCTTTCAAGTTCTCTCCTTAATACTGCAGCTTCCTTTTTAGGCCTCATTGCTATTGAACCACTACTTTCCATTCTTTCTAGATCCTTTAATCTTTCAATCCTAGCTTTCATTGTTGTCCAATTAGTCAACATTCCTCCAAGCCATCTTTGATTTACGTATGCAGCTCCACAGCGTGTAGCTTCCTGAGCCACTACATCTGATGCTTGTTTTTTTGTACCGACGAATAGGAAACGTTTGCCACTTTTTGCAGCGTTTCTCGTCCATTTATATGCATTGTTCATACACAATGCTGTTTTTACAAGATCAATAATATGAACTCCATTTCTCGCGCAATATATATACTTAGACATCTTGGGATTCCAACGTCTAGTTTGATGCCCGAAATGAGCACCAGCTTCCATCATTTCTGATAGCGATACAACAGCCATAATTTAAAAAGGGTTTCGGGTTAGCCTCCATCTGACGGGGAATTAATATTAATAATTCACCCGAAACTGTCAGATGTGTGAAATTTATTTCAACTATCTTAGCAAGTGATGTGTATTTCTAAAAGTTTTTTATCTTGATTTGGTTAACTGTTTAATGTAAATCATATTTAGAGGGATCCTAAGTATCTCAAGTGCAAGTCTATGTCTTCTTATATTTACTAAGAATTTTAATAAAGGAAGGATTCTGTCAACACTGATTAGTCCTCCCAAGCAAAGAATTTGCCAAAGTAAATTATGGAGAGGGGTTAATTGAATCATAAATCTAACCCTTAAATTTGGGTGTTTCTTATAAAACACTAAAGCCATGTTTGCTCTCTCTTTTTCTTGAGCTATTAAAGAATCTATTTGTTCGCAATTAAATGGCGGATGCCAATGAAAACCTACTGCATTTGGGCATTTAATTAATTTTGTCCCAATTTTTTTTAATCTTTCTCCAAGTTCTAAATCCTCCCAACCATAAAGACTAAAAGAAGTGTCAAATAATCCCACACTTAAAATCAATTCTTTTGATATTGCTACATTCCCAGTAGCAAAGTATGCAAAAGAAGTATCCATTATTTTATGTTTTTCACTCTGAGGATTTAGAAAATTAGATGTATTGACAACCGAGCCATAGGTAAAACATTTTTTTTCATTTTTTCTCCAAGAGGCAAGTAATTTTTCTACGTGGCAATTTATAAAATTGTCTAAAACAATAAGATCACTATCAATGAATATAATAATTTCATATTTTGATTTAATTACTCCCAAATTTCTTGCAAGTGCAGGACCTCCATGTTCTTGCTGAAAAAGAATAACATGTGGGAGATTATCTTTGTTTTTATTTATCCATGTAGTTGTCCCATCAGTTGATCCATCATCAACTACTATTACTTCATAACTAGTGATATTTGTATTTAATTTTTGATTCTCAAGCGCAAATAGACATTTCTCTAATATAGGTAATCTATTGTAAGTCGGTATAACAATACTTACATTCATGATTATGTCTTAAATATGCATAAAATATTTAACTCCAAAAGATAAAATAAAAGATATTCCTTAATCAGCTGCACCGCCATTATTTGCTGTACCTGTAACGTTTCCACCATCAGGTCTTCCATCAGTTCTCAATTTCCTTTTTTTGAATTTTCTAGCATAGGCTCTATTACGTTCCTGCTTTTCTTTTTTTA
The DNA here is from genome assembly GCA_003281255.1 of Prochlorococcus sp. AG-347-L02. Taxonomy (GTDB): domain Bacteria; phylum Cyanobacteriota; class Cyanobacteriia; order PCC-6307; family Cyanobiaceae; genus Prochlorococcus_A. The sequence continues at coordinate 233,591 of QCCL01000001.1, read as the reverse complement.
GATTCCTTCTCTTAGACATAAAATTTTTAACTTTTAATTATATTAGCTCACTATGAGCACTATATATTTTACCATCTTCCATGTTTAATATCCTGTCAGCCATATCAGAAATTCTTGGATCATGGGTCACCATAAGTACAGAACAATTTTGTTCTTTTGCTAGTTTCCTTAAAAGGGTTACTATTTCTCTTCCTGTGACACTATCTAAAGCAGAAGTGGGCTCATCAGCTAATAAAAGTTTTGGGTTGGCAGATAAAGCTCGAGCAATTGCCACTCTCTGTTTCTGCCCACCAGATAAGTCATTTGGCAACTTTTTATGATGATCTTCTAATCCTACTGCTGACAACCAATTCCGTGCTATTTCACGTCTTTGCAAATATGTTAAATCTTTTATTAAATCGGCGCCCATCTGGACATTTTGTTCTGCTGTTAAACATCTCAGAAGATTGTGACCTTGAAAAATCATTCCAATACTTCTTCTAAGAATCTGACGAGTTTTCCTTGATGCTCCATTTAACTGATTATTTAATACAGTTAAATCTCCACTTTGACAGGTTCTCAAGGCACCAATTAATGTTAAAAGAGTCGTTTTACCACATCCAGAAGGTCCTTTTAAAAGAACCAACTCTCCTTTGTCAATATTTAGATTAACGTCATTAAGAACTTGTTTTTTATTCTCATTTTTTCCATAAAAGTGACTCAAATTATTTATTGAGACTGTTTTAAGGTTTTTAACATTATTTTTTGATTTATTAGCTTTAACCATTTATCTTCAATTGTTAAAAAATTTCGGCAGGATCTGCGTCAACTAATTTACGCATCGCAACAGCGGCGGACCCCATACACATAACTAAAACTAATAAGAAAATTAAAATAGTTTTATCTGCGTCCATTATTATAGGGAGTCTAGTGGAACTTCTTATAACTGAGTAAAGTATTTGACCAGAGAAATAAGCAGGTAAATATCCAAATAATGCCAACAAAAACCCTTCTCTAGCTACAACAAAGAAAAGGGACTTAAGTCTATACCCCATTGCCAATAGGGTGGCGTACTCTGGGAGGTGATCTGTAACGTCACTATAGAGAATTTGATAAACAACCACACACCCTACAACGAAACCCATCAATGCTCCCAAACTAAATATAAAACCTATTGCAGTACTATTTTTCCAATAATTCTTCTCAAATTCTATAAATTGATTTTTTGTAAGAACCCTAACATCATTTGGGAGTGAGTTATTTAATATCCTGGAAATCAATTCAGGATCAGATCCTTTTTTTAGCTTTACCAAACCAATTTCTATACTGCCAGGAGGATTAGCAGGGAAAAGTCTTAAGAAGGTTTCTCGACTAGTTATCAAATTACCATCTGCACCAAAAGATGGTCCCAACTCCACAAGACCCTCAACAATTACTCTTTTCCCAGCAACCTCAGTCTCAACTTTTTTTTCAGATAAGAACCATTCTTCAATCGGTCCAAATTCAGGTCTAGATAGTTTGTCAAAAAGAACTCTTGATGGATTTCTCAATTTATAAGCTTTCTTTGAGAATCCCTCATCTATAAGGAGTGAATCGGAGGGATTAAAACCTAATGCAAGTATTGATCTAGTTTTAAGATTTTCGGGATTCCTCCAAAGTAAATAATTTAGATTAACGGGAGCTGTTTTTTCAACATCTTCTACTGCGAGAGTTTGAATTAATCTTCTTTTTGGGAATCCACTCATGCTTATAGAACTTTTTGATCTGGGACTTATTAAAACGAGATCGGCATCTAGAAGTTTATGAATAGTTACGCTCGTGTCAAATAAACCATCTCTAAAACCTAATTGCATAAACATCAAAATCCCTGCAAAACTTATTCCAGCTATTGCAACTGCTAGCCTTAATGGTTGCCTAGTTAATAACAACCAAGCTAATGGTATTTTTCTAAATTTTAAAAAAGAAAAACTCATTAGGGAATAAATTTTGCAATCACTTTCATTCCTGCATAGTTTTGAACGATATCTATAGAATCTTGATCTAGTTTTACTAGTACCTCGATAATTCGTGAATCAGCATCCCCTGTTGGATCAGTCGATAGAACTTTTCTTTGTTTTACCTGAGGACTAATCCTAATCACCTTTCCCTTAAGATTTTTTTGGAAGCCTCCATTCTCACTGCTCAATTCAACATTCTGAGAGATAAAGACTCTATCGATGTCAGATTCATAAACCTCTATCAAAGCTTCCATTTTTTGACTAGAACCAATATCCAAAATCCCTTCATTTTGAGGCCTTTCACCAACTCTCGTGTTTATTCCAAGGATAAAACCATCGATTGGACTCCTTAGTTTTGAATTAAATAGATCTATCTTGATATTTTTTTGATCTCCGATAAGGTTTATTTTATGTTTTTGCAATTTTAATAATTCATCTTTTCTCTGTGAAAACTCTACAAAAGAATATACATCTTTGTTCAAAGCTAACTCATACCTCTGAATTTGATCTTTCTTTAGGGTAATTTCTTCGTTAATAGTATTAATAAGATTTTCGTTTCTTTCAAGATCAGCAATTAATTTTTCTCCATTTTCAAAGATTGCTAGGGTATCACCTTTTTTTACAAAATCTCCCTCATTTACTAAAATTTCAACAATTCGGGGGGAAGAGCCAAACTGACTTATTGGAGCTGCCAATTTTCTAATCTCTCCCGAAGGAGAAAGTTGGCCAAGCGCGGCAACAGCTGTAATAGGAGGTATGAAATCTGAAGTTACTTCCTCTTTAAATTTTGAACTAGATTTATTATTTCCAGAACAGGAAATAACACCAAGAGATATTGGTGTAAATAATAAAAAATAAATAAATAAATTTTTTAATATTTTTAATTTCATTAAAAATCAAAGAGTACTGTTTTTATATAGTTATTGACCCATTTTTCATTAAAATATTTTAGAAGAACCATACTAGTCTTCTCATTTTTCATTTGTTGAACACAATAATTTTTTTGAAAATCTATTCTCTCTTGTATAATTTCCTCATTCACTTCCGGTTTAGCTTTCTTACTTAATTTGATCAAAATAGTGAGGTATTGATCCACAACTCTACAAAAATCATTTTTTTCAAAATTACTTTTTAAAGAAGCAAAAAATACATTATTAGAAAAAATCCCCCCCCACTTAGGAATCTCTCTCAAAGAGGTAAAAGAACTTTTATCAACTGCAGAAAGTAATTTTTCGTATTTCAAACCTTGGTTTTGTGATGCCGGGGATAAATCAACAATGGCCGCAGAAACAACATCATTTATTTTTACCAAATCCATCCCAAAAATTGGAATATCAAACTTTGGATCAGGGAAAAAAACGCAGTGTAATATTTTAAGATTCTTTGAAAATTCTGCTACTTCAATATGTAACTTTCTAAAACCTTTTGCTTTATGAAATTCATTTTCAATATAAAGTTCTCTGCCTATTTCTTTGGATATTATATTCGTTAGTTTTGGATCAATTTTTATACTCTTAAGGTCCTCAAGCATAGATCTATGCTCTCTAATATTTTGTAATAAATCCAAAATAAGAGGGTCAGTTAATTTTGTTTTAATTAAAGATTTAGACAACAAAGCTAAAAAGTACCAAAATAGAATTTAAAGAGAGAACCGAAATGAAAGTAGGAGATGTTAACTACTACACCCATTCAAGCAAAACTAGATGTGTGTTTGTGGATAATAAAGAATTGCCGCTAATAAGCATTGATATTTGGTGCAAAGCAGGTTCTTCATTTGAGGATGTTGATAAAAACGGCACTGCTCATTTTCTAGAACATATGATTTTTAAAGGATCTAACAAAATAATGCCAGGTGAGTTTGACCATAAAATTGAATCATTAGGCGGATTAAGTAACGCTTCAACTGGTTATGATGATGTTCATTACCATGTGCTGGTTCCACACAGTAACTTTAAAGAATCACTTGCTCTTTTGACAAATATTGTCGTTGCTCCAGATTTTAATCCTGATGAATTTATAAAAGAAAAAGGGGTAGTTATTGATGAAATAAAACAACAAAATGATCAGCCTGAAGAAAGACTATTTAATTATTTCTTGAAAAGGGTTTGGTTAAGTCCGAATTATGCTAATTCGATTCTGGGAACTGAGCATAGTATTAAAAATTTAGAGATAAATGACCTTGTGAAATTTCACCGCAACCATTACACTACCGAAAAAATTTGTATTGCAATTGCGGGTAATATCTCTGAAGAAATTTATAAAATTTTTGAAAATAGTGATCTATCTGGCATAAAAGAAAGTCCAAATTTAATAAATCCTAAAAATAAACCTTCTTTAAAAATTAGGAATGGCAGAGAGTTTGTTAAGTTTGATAATTTAGAGTTTTCAAGAATATTTATGGCTTGGTTTATCCCAAACCTAAATGATCAAAAAAATATTATTGGTCTTGAGACATTAGCATCAATATTATCTGTTGGAAAGAACAGCAGATTAGTTAGAATTTTAAAAGAAGATAGTAATCTTGTTGAATCGGTATATGTAGATGTAAATGCTGGAGAATTAGGAGGATTATTTATAATCGAAGCAAGTTGTGAGTACAAAGATATTGATTTAGTAGAAAAGCAAATTAATAAAACAATTGATGAGATCTCAAATTGTAAAGCCTTGGCTTTGGATGAAATAAAAAAAGCAATAAATATTGTCAAAAGTAATTACATCTTTAATTTAGAGACATCTACACAACTCTCTTCATTTTTTGGAAATGAACTTCTTTGGGGGAGAAAATCTTCAATAAATAATTTAGAGAGTCATTTAAAATATTGGAATGACTTGGATAACTTCAAAGAGATCACAGAATATATCCGTGGAGAGAAATTCACTTTAGTTGCATCCCCTGGTAAATGTTGAAAAGATATTTTTTAAATAATAAAAAAAGAAATTTTTCAACCGCTTCAATTTGGATTAAAGGGGGGAGTGATATGGATAGTGCTGGCAAAAAAGGGATAAACAAGATCCTTTGTTCATTACTTACCAGAGGATGTGAAGGTTTTAACAATTTCACACTCTCTGACTATATTGAGTCCTATGGAGCAGAATTAAATCAAGAAATATTTGAGGATGGTATTTTAATTAGTATTAAATCCCTAAATGAACATTTCAGTAAATTATTACCTTTATTGGATTTAATAGTTAATAAGCCAATCCTTTCGGAAACTGAATTTAAAAAAGTAAAAAAATCTTCTATTGATCACATAAAAAAAGATAAAGAGAATCCATTCAATATCTGTTTTGAAAGATGGAGAAAAATTGTTTACTCAAATCACCCTTATGCTTTCAACACAATCGGCAATGCTGATGATGTCTCAAAGATTACCCATGAAGATGTTTTGCTTGAGTTTAAAAATTTAAAAAATAGAGAAAAGTATTTAATTTCAAATAATCCCGAAATAAATGGAGAAAATTTTGAAACATTAGAAAAAAAAATCTTAAAAGAAAAATCAAATCCTTTAAATCATAATTTAAATTCTACGAATAGATTTGATTACATTAATAATGATTCAAATCAAACAATAATAATGATGGGGGATCAAACCTGCTCGCGAAGAAGTAGTGAATATTTTCCTCTTAAGGTTTTGGAGTCATACTTATCTTATGGAATGAGCGCTGCTTTATTTAAACTTTTTAGAGAAAAACATGGTATCACTTACGATTTAGGTGTTTATTATCCTATCAGGAGTGGGAATGCCCCATTTTTAATTTATTTATCCGTTTCTAATGAGCAAGCACTTTTTGCTTTTGAACTTTTATCAACACTATGGAAAAATTTACTTTTTAATCCGTTAACTGATGCTGAAATATTTTTAGCAAGAGAGAAACTAAAAGGTTCTTTTCTATTAGGCAACCAATCACTTGATGAAATTTTACAGAGAAAGATACAGTTAATTAGTTATGGTATTTCACCAATTTCTGAGAACGATTTAAATTCAAAAATAGAGGAAATTTCATCGTTAGATATTTTTAAATTAACAAATAAGTATTTTTCAAAACCTTTTCTGAGTATTTCTGGAAATGAAAAAATATGTTTAGAAATATCTAATAAGTGGAAGAAAAATTTTTAAATTATTTTTTCTCAATTTTATCAATATCGATTAAAAAAGAACCTCTTCTAAACTTTACTTCAACAGTATCTGGAGATTTAATTGATAGGATTTCTCCAATTTCATCAATTGCCACTAGATCAGGTGGTCTTAACATCGGCATATTATCTGAAGTCTTCAAGTAAGAGACAGGGGCAATCAACTTAACCTTATCGTTAATCTCAAATTTCATTTATAAATCGGTTACATTCAATAGCAGTATAAGCATAAAGATAGAGAAAATATCAACGAAATGCATTGATTCATTCTACAATCTTAGAATTAACTTTCTACAGATTAATGAATCAGAAATTTAAAACATTAATTTTATGGGCTTTACCTATACTTTTAGTAATAGTACTTTCCTACCAATTTTTATCTTCAAGTAATATTGATTCACTCAAATCGAATGGGACTACTGTAGCTCCAAGAAATTCTGCGGTAGCCAGAGTTAGTTATGGCAGATTTTTAGATTACATTGATTCAGGAAGGGTTACATCTGTCGATATTTTTGAAGGAGGAAGAAATGCAGTTATAGAGACGATAGATTCGGATTTAGATAATAAAGTTCAAAGGTTGCGGGTAGATCTTCCCGGCCTAACACCAGAACTTATTAATATTTTAAAAAATGAGGGTATCAGTTTTGATGTGCATCCAGTTAAAACAGCTCCTCCTGCATTAGGAATTTTGGGTAATTTACTCTTCCCGGCTATCTTAATTGGAGGTTTAATTTTGTTAGCGAGGAGGTCAAATGGTATGCCTGGGGGCCCTGGTCAAGCAATGCAGTTTGGGAAAACAAAGGCAAGATTTGCCATGGAAGCTGAAACAGGAGTTGTTTTCGATGATGTTGCTGGTGTTAATGAAGCCAAACAGGATTTGCAAGAAGTTGTCACTTTTCTGAAAAAACCAGAAAAATTTACTTCTGTAGGTGCAAGAATTCCCAAAGGTGTTCTATTAGTAGGGCCTCCTGGTACTGGTAAAACCCTCTTAGCTAAAGCAATTGCAGGTGAAGCAGGTGTGCCATTTTTCTCATTATCGGGTTCTGAATTTGTTGAAATGTTTGTTGGTGTTGGCGCTAGTAGAGTTAGAGACCTTTTCAAAAGAGCTAAAGAGAATAGTCCTTGTTTAATTTTTATTGATGAAATCGATGCTGTCGGTAGGCAAAGAGGTGCAGGTATTGGTGGGGGCAATGATGAGAGAGAACAAACTCTCAACCAACTACTTACTGAAATGGATGGCTTCGAAGGTAATAGTGGCATAATAATAATTGCAGCCACAAACAGGCCAGATGTTTTAGACTCAGCTCTAATGAGACCAGGCAGATTTGATCGACAGGTAACTGTAGATGCACCTGATATCAAGGGCAGATTATCAATACTGGAAGTCCATGCTAGGAATAAGAAACTTCAAGAGGATTTAACGCTTGAAAGCATTGCGAGAAGAACACCAGGATTTACCGGGGCAGATTTAGCAAATTTATTAAATGAAGCTGCTATATTAACCGCTAGGAGGAGAAAAGACTCTATAAGTATCTCAGAAATTGATGACTCTGTAGACAGGATTGTCGCAGGAATGGAAGGTTCTCCATTAACTGATGGTAGAAGCAAGAGATTAATTGCTTATCATGAAGTTGGTCATGCTCTCATAGGTTCACTTGTTAAAGCCCATGATCCTGTTCAAAAAGTAACCGTCATTCCAAGAGGTCAAGCTAAAGGATTAACTTGGTTTACCCCAGACGATGAACAAACCCTTGTAAGCAGGGCGCAATTAAAAGCAAGGATAATGGGTGCTCTAGGAGGAAGAGCTGCTGAAGATGTAGTTTTTGGAGAAGGTGAAATTACAACAGGAGCGGGAGGTGATTTCCAACAAGTTGCTTCAATGGCCCGTCAAATGGTTACTAGATTTGGAATGAGTAATTTAGGTCCAATAGCTTTAGAAAGTGGTAATCAAGAAGTATTTGTTGGTAGAGATTTGATGACTAGAAGTGAAGTTTCTGATTCAATCTCTAAACAAATAGATGAAAGTGTAAGAGTAATGGTCAAGGAATGTTATAAAGAAACCTACGATATAGTAAGCAAAAATAGAGAAGCTATGGATAAGATAGTTGACCTATTAATCGAAAAAGAAACATTAGATGGTGATGAATTTGTAAGTATTCTCTCCAAATTCACTAAAATACCTAAGAAAGAGAGAACACCTCAATTATTAAGCTAAACTTTTATAGGTTTCTTATCTAACACCAAATCAATTAAACCGTACTCTACCGCTTCGTTAGGTGACATATAAAAATCTCTATCAGTATCTTCTTTAATAGTGTCATAATCCTTTCCAGTTCTTTCTGATAATTCAGTATTTAGTCGTTCTTTTAAGAACAAAATTTCATCTGCTTGAATTCTTATATCACTGGCTTGCCCTCTAGCACCTCCAAGTGGTTGATGAATCATTATTCTTGAATGTCTAAGGCTGCTTCTTTTACCTTTAGTACCTGCTGCAAGTAAAAAAGCACCCATACTAGCTGCTAAGCCAACACAAACTGTATGAATGTCAGGCTTTACATGTTGCATTGTGTCGAAGATACCCAATCCGTCATACACGGATCCGCCAGGTGAATTTATATACATATAAATGTCCTTATCAGGATCCTCTGCCTCGAGGAACAATAGTTGAGCAACAATTCTATTAGCAGTTTCACTAGTAACTTGTTCTCCCAAAAAGATTATTCTCTCTCTTAATAGTCTCGAATAAATATCAAAGACTCTTTCACTACCACCTGATTCTTCTAAAACTAAAGGGATCATAATAATATTTATCTGTTTATTAGATATTAACGATATTGAGTCAACATACGCTAACCTTATTAAGGTTTACATATAAAAAATTGAAAGAAAAATTGACTGTTTCAGATAGCAAAAAGTTATTTCATGAAAAATTTCCTTACGTCATTCCAGGTTTATATAAAAAAATAGTTGATGAAATGCTTGTCGAACTTAATCTTTTAAACCATCAGAATGAATTTATGCAAAATTATCTCTTTTGTGTCGGTCTTACCGAAACATTCAAAGAATTAATGAAAGGATATCAACCTGAAAAACACTTGGACCTACTTTTTGAATCTTTATGCAGTTCCACAAATTTTGAGGCGAAGGAAATTAATGAAATATCTAAAAAGTCTCAAAAAGAATTCAAGGATAAAACATCTGCAGATATTTTAAAATTATCAATAGAAAAAAGTAATTCTAAACTTTATCCTTCAAGGATTTTGAACTTAGGAATATATATATTAATTTCAAACGCCCAAGATTTTAAAGAGAAAGATGAATTAGAAAAAAATAAAATGATTTCTGATATTTTTGAGAAGTTAAGCTTATCTGCTAATAAAGCAGAAAAAGATATTGGAATTTATAAGAGCACTTTATCAAAAATGCAACAAGCAAAAGAATTAATTGAAGAACTCAGAATTAAGGATAAGAAAAAAGACCAAAAATAATAATATCTATTTTTTTAATCTTTTTTTATCTTTCCAAGAGACATAGGATATATAAATTACAGCTAATGTTATAAATATGAGTAAAACAAACGATGTTAGGATAAGAAATTTACTTAAATAGACTTCATAAGTTAAAAATGAAATCATATGTCAATGGATCCGTCCCCATTTCTTCCCCAAACAACCATGGCAATTGAAAAAGTAAAAATTGCTGCAAGTGATGCCCAACCTATTTGAAAGATCATTAAATTTAAATCGCTAATATAAATATAACAGAACTTTAAATTTTTTAATCATTTTAAAGCTAAAGTTAATTTCTCAGAAACAAAATTTTCTCAATAGAATAAAAATAAATCTAAATTGGGAAGATTAGTTCTAAATCATAGTACAAATATAGAAGGTCTAATTCCAATACTCCAAAAGCTAGCACTGGACAATAATATCAAGACAATAACTCCAGCTGCTATTTCAAGATCCAGGGGAAGATCTTCTAAATTGATAATTAGATTGTCAGTGAAAACTATAAACGGATATAAAGCAATAGCTAGAAAAGGTAAAACAGCCCAAGAAGTTTTTATTTCAACAGACTTAAGTAAAGATGAATTGAAACAAATTATAGATATTTATAATAGAAAGTAATTAAATTAAAGAAAATTAGAAAATAGTCAGGAGAGAATAAATGAAGTTGGTATTAAATTTTTCTATGTTTTTATTGGCCTTTTTCTCATTCAGTAATAAATCATTCTCACTTACTGACTACCAAATAAAAAGATTTTGCAAAAAGGAGAAAAGGGTATCTTTATGCATCAAAAAATTACAAGAGAAAAGATCTGATCTCCAAGAAGGAAAACTAATTGAAATACCTGTAACACCTTACAAGGGTAATTAAAAATTGAATTTAAATTTCAAATTCTGATTCGAAAAGATTAAAAGCATTTTTGTAGTTTGTGAGAAGTTCTTCAGAATTATCAGAAAATCCTTTTCGTTCGTAATCTTCTTTTAATTCATCATATAAGTAAACCACTTTGTTAAAAGCGCTCATATATTCTTTTTGTATGTCTTCATCATCGATATCATAGATTTTTGCCAGTACTAATTCGACATTTTTTTTTGATGAATATATTTTTTTCTCAAAATCTTTATTTAACTTCCTTCTTTTTTTTGCCATTTAAAATTTCTAAATACAAATTAACAATACTCAAATTCATAGATAAATTAAATTAAAACTTATAAAATAAAAATATAGTTTCCAAATCAAAATAAAACCTCTACATTCCAAATAAATCATTAGATGATATGAGTAAAAAAGAAACAACTAATCCTGAAGAAGTTAGAAACCAAAACTATGAAGCCAAGAAAATGAATACTTCTGATAACTTTAAGAAAAAGAAAAATAAGGATCTTCCATGGTGGGTAGAGTTATTATTTGTTCAAATAGGATTACCAGATAAATTACTAATAAAAATATTAAAAGCAAACAAAACATCTAAAGAATTTATTAAAAATGAAAACAAATCAATAATAATATTTTTGTTTGTAATTACTACATTGGCATATTTTTATCCAGTTATTAAACATGCAAAAAATAAATTAGATTGTGAAGTGATTGCAAAAAATTATATTATTAAAAATAAAAATATAATCGGAATCAATAATAGGGAAATAAAAATGATATCTACAAATTTTTGTTATGGTGGAAATGAAATCTATGAAATAGAAAATTTAAAAAATTAAATTTTGAATTATTCTCTACAAATAAGCATCTCAATATTATGATAATTACTTTAAGTTAAATATAGTTTTTATTCTATTATAATGACTGATATAAAACAAAAGAAAGAAAACGTAAAAATGCATTTAAAAGATTTGAGGCAAAACTTAAAGAAAATGCATTTAGAAGTTACGGAAGAATTAATATTACCAAAGCCAGGTGAAGTAAAAGACTTGATGAATAAAATGGATAAACTATTAAAATTAATAGAATCAAAATAAACTATAATTTAAATGATTTAGAATTATAAAAAGTAAAAAAATGAAATTAATAAAAAAATTTCCATTCATAATTCTATTTGCAATTTTCTTAATTTCTTGTAAGCCATCAACTAATAAAAAGAATCCCATAAATAATTTAGAAAAAAATATTGAAGAAAATCCTAATTCAGAAAAGGAGAGAATGGAAATAAAGTTTTCTTGTGGAGAGGATGGTATTTCAGAATACTTAGATGATGGATGGAATATTTTAAAAGAAGATTCTCAAGAAAAAATTTGCACCTGGAAATCTGTTCCTGCTACAAAAGATTGTAATATGGAAAAAGATAAAGGATGTAAAATAACAAAGCCAGACAAAATAGGTGAAGAGAAAATTTATTTATTGGAAAAATAAATTTAATATATGACTCCAAAAGCACAACACTTAGTTGATTCAATTTTTAAGAAATTAAAAACCTATAAGAATAAAAAAATATTTTTAGAAAAAGAAAGTTTGAATAAATTTATTTTTTCACTTTTAAAAGAAAATTGAATTCAAGAATAATTTAACTTAACTGCTATATTTAAATAAATTTATTAATTAATAAAGATATGCATAGTTTTTCATCATTAACTGTAATTTTGGTAATTATATTTATTGCAAGTCTTTATTTTTTATTCAGGGTTACTTCTAGTACAAAGAATTAACGAATATTTTTACATTATTCTCATATAATCGGATCATCTCTTAGAAGTAAAACTGTATGCTTATTTAAACCATCATTAATCCACTCCTTATACTCTTCTAGGACGCACTTCTTATCAGAATTATCTAATAGATTAATTCTTTTTTTTGCATTATCTAAGGCCAACTTAATACAGAATTTATAATCATTGTAGTTTTCTTGCATGAATTTTTATTTTGATCATAGTAAAAATAATTTCTTATTCTGTATTGAAAATTACAATAATAAGCGTTGATTTAATAAGAGTATCAAGCAATACGGAAGAATTTTTAATATATTTGGGATAATAAAATTTTTTATAAGAATCCTTATGTCATACGAAGCAGGTAGTAAAGAATGTAGACATTTAATCGAAGCGAAAGAAAGCCTTCTATCAACATTAGATGCGTTAAGTAATATACATTCGACCGATTTAATACAAATTCAAATTAAAGAAATTTACAATAAATTAGAACAAATGCACGATAATAGAAAAAAAATAGAATCAGCCACAAATTATCTTTAATATATTCAAATTAATCTAAAGCTTTCAAAATGGGTTTTTTATCTTAGTCACTCTTTTTTCTGATAATAAATCCAATAATGCATCAAGCTGTGCTAGTACTTCCTTTGCTTCATTAAGATCTGGCAACAAATCTTCCTTGATAAGCATTTGATGCATCTCTCTAAGCTCTAACCTTATGTATCTAAGGTGAGAACATACTTCCTCTCTCTTTGTTGCACTCATATTTCCTTTATATTCTTCACATTATACAATACGGTCTTTTTTACTCTCATATAAATTTTTTTAAATTGAAAAATTATTTCAAGCCCAATAACATCTAGAAAACTTTTAAAGTAACTCTGTAGTAGTATATCCTTCATGAAAAAGAAAAAATCAAAAAAAAATCAAACTAATGCAAATTTAAAAGATCAAAAATTAGGTCAAACAAAAAATTCTGCAAAATTAGTACTTTTTGTTTTTGGGATAGGTCCTATTATTGGCATAATAATATTTTTATACAGTAAAGGATTTTTTAATTCACCAACTTTTTAAATAATAAGTAATAAAGATTAATTTTAAAAAATAAATTTTATAAAATTTAAAATGATTATTGAAATTTTTTTAATGAGAATATCCTAAATTCTGCCATTTTTCTAGCATTCTCTGGGTTAGATATTAAAAAAGGGTGGTCTGATAAAAGTTCAAATACCTTATCTATTTTTAATCTTATATCATCACAATCAATATTTTCCCATTCCTCATCAAATGACATTGCAAAGCTATCAGCATTATCATATAGTTTATTTTTCATAATATTTGGAATTTAAATTAAGAACATTTTAGAAGTCCTACAAAATCTGAAAGAACAATCAGAATGAGTATATAAAACAATCTTCATGACTATTTGAGAAATAACTTTTCATGATTGTTCTTTAAATTATACTTTAATCTCATTATTTAAATGTGTACATAAGTGCCATCAATCAAAATCTGATATGATTTGACAGAAGTGTTACAATATTGACATATGTAAAAATTCATGGAACTTAAAGTTAAAAGAATAGGATATCTCCCTAGGAAAAGAGTACTTGAGATTATTGATGAAATATCTAAGAGCGAATCTATAAGTAGATCTAAGGTAGTTGGAATATTAGTTGAGGAAGCATTAGATGCCAGAGGAATTGCGAATTTTGGATATAGTATTAATAGTAAGTCAAATATATACAAGTCTGATAATTATAAAAATCTCCAAAATGAGAATGCCCACTTAGAAGATGCTGAAGACGAATTTGTTGATGATAGTGGTTACACAGTTTCTTCTCACAAAACTTTAGATCGCTCAATATCCTCCGCAGATATTGAATTAGCAAATAAAATAAATATTCTTAAGGAATCGGGATTAATATGACTTTTATTGAGTAATTTTTTTATTTTTTAATGCATAATATTGGATCTTTGTTTATTCTTAGTCAAGAATAATATTCTTTTTACATAATTCGAATATTAAATACTTTCTAATATTAATTTTTTAATGAAAAAATGAAAGATATTAAATGTCCTTCATGCGGCAAAACTTTCCGAATTGATCCAAGCAGCTTTGAAGAAATACTTCTTCAGATAAAAGACGAAGAATTTAACAAACAAATAAAAGAAAGACTTATTTTGGCTGAAGAAGATAATAAAAAAGCTTTGGAAATTTTAAAACGTGAATTAAAAATACAGTTAATAGAGCAAAATCGCATTAAAGAGTCTGAGATCCAAACTCTTGAATCTAAATTAAAAATAGCTGAAGAAAAGAAAACAAATGCCCTAAATGATTTAAAAAATCAAGCAACAAATAAAATTAATTCATTGAATAATGAATTAATCAAGTTGAAGGATGAAATCAAAAACCAGTCTTTAATTTCAGAATTATCTTTAAAAAACAAAGTTAGCGAAGCTGTTACTAATTTAGAAAAAGAGAACTCATCATTAACAAATTCCATTGAAAAGATGAAACTTGAACATTCAATTAATGAAAAATTAATTGAAGAAAAGTTTAAAAGCAAAATTAGTGAAAGAGATCTAACTATTCAGGAGTTAAGAGAAATGAAATCTAGATTATCTACTAAGATGATAGGAGAAACATTAGAAATACATTGCGAAACACAATTTAATCTGAATCGTGCTTCTGCTTTTAAAAACTCATATTTCGAAAAGGATAATGATGCCACTTCTGGAAGTAAAGGCGACTACATATTTAGAGAATTTGATAAAAATAAAACTGAAGTCGTATCTATAATGTTTGAGATGAAGAATGAAAGTTTAAATGGAACTAATAAAAGAAAAAACGAAGATTTTTTAAAAGAATTAGATAAAGATAGAAGACAAAAATCTTGTGAATATGCAGTACTCGTATCGCTTCTAGAACCGGATAGTGAATTATATAATACAGGAATAGTAGATGTTTCTCATAGATTCTCAAAAATGTATGTCATAAGACCGCAATTTTTCTTGCCCATTATTTCTTTGCTAAGAAATGCATCTTTGGAAACCTTAAAATACAAATCACAAGTTGATTTAATGAAACGTGAGAATTTTGACATAACTAATTTTGAAAGTACTCTTGAGCAATTCAAAAATGCAGTTGGTAAAAATGTTTCACTTGCCCAGGATAGATTTAATGATGCAATTTCAGAAATTGATAAATCAATAACCCATTTACAAAAAACTAAGGAAGCCTTAGTTCTCTCAAAAAAACATCTATTATCTGCGGACAGCAAATCTCAAGATTTGACCGTTAAGAAATTAACTAGAAATAACCCAACAATGAATAAAAAGTTTAATGATTTAAATAATTTAGAAGATGAAGTAGCCTAATTAAAAAAGTTTTTGAAATTAATAATAGTTAAAAATATATTTAATTTCTAACTTATAAATATACTATAAATAATAAATTACATAGTAAAGAAAATAATGTCTATCAACACTCCAATTTTTACTATTGCCAAAGATCTTAATGTCGAAAGTAATAGAATATTATTAGCCTGCAAGAAACTTGGAATCAACGCAAAAGGTGCCACAAAAAGATTAAATGAAGAAGAATTTAAAAAAATTAAAAGTTATTTTGAAACGGGCAAAAATGTGTCAGATGAAGTGATCAATTTAAATAAAGTTAAAACCAAAAGCAGTTCAAAAAAAACTGTAGAAAAGGTAAAGATAAAATATTTTTCAAATAGACTTATTCGCAAATCTTAAATAAAAATAATTTTTTCTAATTACTCAAAGGAATGAGCCACAGAAGAAAAAAATAATAATTTATTATAAGTAAAAATACTTAAAATGGGCATAAGCAAAATTTTAAATTCTCTTGAAAAATCCTGGGAAAGAGATGATATTCTCTTAAATATAAAGAAGGGGTTAGGAACAGATGAGATAGTTAATCAATTTCTTGTGAAAAACGAAAGACAGATTAAAGAATTAAATTCTTTATTAAGACCAGAAGATATCGATTTATTAAATCAAGTAGAACAACTCACAACTTGCGAATCTAAATTACTCAATGAGATTAAAAATTTGAATTACTTAGAAAATAATGAAAAACATCACGTTCTGAATCAGAAAAAGATTGAGCCATCTAATAGAGTTTCTTCTAATAGAATAAGTTCATTCATGATTAATTGGAGTAACAAATTTGTAGTTATTGCTTTATTAACAATTTCTGCAATAGCTTTATCAAAACAAGCATGGGCATAATTCGCTAAATTAACTTCATTGTAAGAGATGTAGTTTTGAGAACTAAGCAAAAAGATTTAATTAGATATATTGATGGAAGTCTTTATTGTGAACTTGCTGGTATTTGGATTGATCCAAGCAAGCCAGTAAAAAGAGCATTAATAACCCATGCTCATTTTGATCACTTTACATTTGGCTGCGAAGAATACATTTCTACTATAGAGACTGCGATACTTCTCAGAGAAAGAGTTGGAGATAATATCAAAATTAAGACTTTTGATTATGGAGAAGAATTCAAGATAAATGGTATCAAAATTTCTTTTCATCCTTCAGGACACATCCTTGGATCTAGTCAAGTAAAATTTATTTTTGCAGAAGAAAAATGGTTGATTTCAGGTGACTTTAAGCTTCAAAAAGATGAAACTTGCAAACAATATGAAATAGTAAAAACTGATTATTTAATAAGTGAATGTACCTTTGGTTTGCCAATCTTTAAGTGGGATGAAACAAATAAAATAGCAAATGATATTTCAAAATGGATAACTAATTCGCCAGAAAAAACCTCTTTACTTTTCTGTTATTCACTTGGAAAAGCTCAGAGATTATTGAACGAAATTAGTCAAACAAATTTTAAAGGTAATATTTATTCTCATGGCAGTATTTATAAAATGAACAATTGTTATAAGGAACTTGGAATTGATATGAAAGATACTATAAAAATCGAAAATAAAAAAAAGATTGATGAACTTAAAGGAAGTCTAATATTATTACCGCCATCTTTAAGTAAAGGCTCTTATCTAAAAAATTTTAAAAATATTCAAACAGCTTTTGCTAGTGGATGGATGTCAATTAGAGCTCTAAGAAAAAGATCAGGATATGATAAAGGATTTGCAATTTCTGATCATGCGGATTGGGATGGAATTCTGGAAGTAGTAAAAAAGTCTGAAGCAAAAAATGTATTTTTTCATCATGGAGATACTGAAGCCTTAAGTAAATATTTAGTTGAAAAGGAATCAATAAATGTTCTTTTCTTCGGTAAATAAATATGAGCTTAAAAAAATTTTCAGAATTATTTGGCGATCTAGATTCAATTAATAGTACAAATAATAAAATTGAAGTTTTAAAAAGATATTTTTTAACAAATGAACCAATTGATAACTCATGGGCTATATATTTACTAACTGGAAAAAGTAATAAGAGGTTTATTAGTGGAAGATATTTAAAAAATCTTTTTTCTCAAATATACGAATATCCTCAATGGTTAATTGATACCTGTTATTTAAAAGTTGGTGATTCTGCTGAGGTAATAACGTTATTACTTAAAAATAAAACTACTTCCAGAAATAAAAAATTATCAAATATAAGTCTCAATGAATTACTAAGCAAAACAATACCTGAGTTATCAAAACTTAATGAGGAGCAGAAAAATTTACAAATTAAAAATATTTGGGAAACATTACCTGAAGATAACCATCTAATTTTCAATAAAATTCTTACAGGCACTTTTAGAGTAGGAGTCTCTATCGGATTAATAACAAAATCAATATCAAAACTAATTAATATTGATGAAGAAATTATTTCTCATAGGTTAATGGGGAATTTCAAGCCTTCAATTGATTCATATGAATTTTTAATTAACAAGAATATTAATCTTGAAGAGTTAAATTCCAAACCATTTCCATTTCTTCTAGCAAATAACTTTGAAGATAAAATCCTCAAACATTCAATAAATGATTTTCAATTTGAATGGAAATACGACGGCATCAGAATGCAATTAATTAAAAGATCAGGGAATGTTTCGTTATGGACAAGAGGGCAAGAATTAGTAAATGAATCTTTCCCAGAATTAGTAGAGAAAATGTCATATACAAAAGATAATTTTGTCCTTGATGGGGAATTATTAGTTTGGAATTTTAAAAAACAAATTGCCTTTGATTTTTCTTTTCTTCAAAAAAGAATAAATAGAAAATCTCCTACTAGATCAATCCAAATAAAATATCCAATTATTTTTATTGCTTATGATCTATTAGAGATTAATGGAAGAGATATAAGAGAAATTAAATTAGAAAATAGAAGAATTGAGTTAGAAAAATATTTTTCAAAATGGCAAAATGAAACTAAGAATAATATCACTGATATTTTCAGAATATGCGATTTAATCTATCCTAAAGATTGGTCTGATGTTTTAACTTTTAAAGAAAAATCTCGTAAAAATAATACTGAAGGATTAATAATTAAGAACAAAAAGTCTCCTTACATTTCTGGTAGAAAAAAAGGTATTTGGTGGAAATATAAAGTTGATCCCATGCAATTGGATGCTGTACTAATTTATGCTAAGGCAGGGAGTGGTAGAAGAGCTGGTCTTTATACAGATTACAGTTTTGCATTATGGAAAGACCAAGAATTAATTAAATTTGCAAGTGCATATTCTGGTTTAACGAATAATGAGATTAAAGAGCTAGATAAATGGATAAGGAAAAATACAATAGAAAAATTTGGCCCTGTTCGATCATTGAAACCAGAAATGGTATTCGAAATATCTTTCGAGAAAATACAAATTTCAAAACGTCATAAGTCAGGAATAGCAGTAAGATTTCCAAGAATAACAAAATGGAGAAAAGATAAAAAAATCAATGCCGCAGATAGCCTAGAGAATGCTTATGAACTGATGAAAAAAATATCATGAAGAATATTACGCAAAATAGTAAGCAAAATAATTTAATTTCTCAAATTAAACAGTTTTTCTTCACAAACGGATGGGAGCCATTACCCTACCAGATCGAATCTTGGGAAGCATTTTTAAATGGAAAAAGTGGAATAATACAAGTTCCTACTGGATGTGGCAAAACTTATGCTGCATTAATGGGACCTTTATCACAGATAGAAGATCCCAAAAATAATAAAAGTGTAAATATATTATTAATAACACCTTTAAAAGCACTAAGTAGAGATCTAAAAAATTCCATACAATTAGCAGCTTTACATTTTAATAAAGGAATCACTGTTGAAATAAGGAATGGGGACACAACCCCATATGAAAAGAAAAAACAATTAGCTAAACCACCTAATATTCTTATTACCACTCCAGAGTCTCTATCTCTTTTACTTTCTAATAAAGAATCTAATAATCTGTTCAAGGAGTTGTCATCAATAATTATTGACGAATGGCATGAATTGATGGGTAGTAAAAGAGGTAACCAGTGCGAGTTATCTTTAAGTTGGCTAAGAGGTAATATAAAAAATTTACAAATTTGGGCAATGTCTGCAACTATAGGAAATATTGAAGAAGCAGCAAGAGCAATAGTGGGTATGAACGCTATTAAACCCAAAATTATAAGTACAAATATTCAAAAAGAGATCGAAATTATAAGTGTTTTGCCAAAGGAGGAAACTACCTTTCCATGGAGTGGTCATCTCGGAATCAGAAGTCATTCTTCACTTTTAAAAACCCTAGATAAAAATAAAAGCACATTATTATTCACCAACACAAGAAATCAATCTGAAAGATGGTATCAATGTCTTAAATTTTTCCTCCCAGAGATGGAAGACAAAATTGCACTTCATCACGGCTCCCTTGATAAAGAAGATAGAAAAAGAGTTGAAGAAGGTGTTAAAGATGGACTAATAAAATGGGTCGTCTGCACCAGCTCATTAGATTTGGGCGTTGACTTTCAACCTGTAGATCAAATCGTTCAAATTGGTAGTGCAAAGAATTTAGCTAGACTTATCCAAAGAGCGGGAAGAAGTGCTCATAGACCAGGCGGAAAATCAAAAATAATTTTTATGCCTACAAATTCTTTGGAGTTATTGGAGATTAGTGCGATGAGAAGAATAATAAAAAGTGGTATATCTGAAGAAATTAGACTCCCTGAATTATCTTATGATGTGCTTCTACAACATCTAATAAGCCTGGCATGCGGAAATGGCTTTAATCCGAAAATTGAGAAAGAAAGAATTATAAATTGTTGGAGTTATAGAAACTTAAAAGATCAAGATTGGAATTGGTGTCTTGACTTTTTGGAATATGGAGGAAAATGTCTTAAAGCATACCCAAAATATAAAAAAATAGTTAAAGAAGAATCAAAGAATAATAATGAAAACTTTAAATATTTTGTAAAAGACAAATCTTTAATAAGAATGCATAAGTTCAATATTGGGACAATTACAAGTGACAAATATGTGAATGTTAAATATATGAGAGGTAAATCCTTAGGTAATTTAGAGGAGAATTTTGCTTCAAAATTAAATCCCGGAGATACATTTTACTTTGCAGGCAAAATGCTTCAATTTGTAAGAATAAGAGATATGATTTTGTACGTTAAAAAATCAAACAAAAAAAGTTCTCTAATTCCTGCATGGGTTGGAGGTCAAATGGCAATTTCTGATCTACTTTGTGAAAGTTTGAGAAAAGAAATAGATATATGCAACGAACTAGAAAATTATGACTACTTAAATCCTGAACTTAATTCATTACGCCCAATATTGAAGAAACAAAAAGCCCTTTCAAATATTCCAAAGAAAGATGAATTCCTTATAGAAATATATAAAACCAAGGATTTATCAAATCTTTTTGTTTTTACACTTGATGGCAAATTTGTAAATGAAGGAATTGCATTTTTATGGGCTTTAAGATTGGCAAAATTAAAACAATCTACATTTAGTATTACTGCCAATGATTTTGGATTCAGCTTAACCACCTCTGAGGATTATGATTTTTCCATAATAAAAAAAGAAGTTGATTATTTTTTGGATAACAAAAAATTAGAAGAAGATTTAGAAAATGCAATTAATTTTTCAGAATTAACAAAACGTAGATTTAAAAATATTGCCCAAATAAGTGGACTTGTAAATCAAAATAATCCAACCAAAACAAAAACTTCCTCTCAACTTCAAATAAGTTCAAGTCTTTTCTACGATGTATTTACTAAATATGAAGAAGGCCATCTTTTGATAAAACAATCTCATCATGAAGTTAAAGAATATCAATTAGAAAATAAAAGAATATCTAGATCATTAGAAAGATTAAAAAATTTAAAAATGCTACTAAACGAGATAAAATCTCCAACTCCTTTTGCTTTCCCTTTATTAGTTGAAAGACTTAAAAATACTTTAAGCAATGAACCATTAGAAAAAAGAGTAGAAAAACTTATAAAAAAATATAGTTATTAAATGAAAAAAAGTTCTTTTATATTTAGTTGGGAAGATACATTATTAGAAATGCTTCCTACAAGGGCGTTATTTCTACCAGAAACAAGTGAATTGTTAATATGTGATATTCATCTTGGGAAAGCGGAGTATTTTCAGCAAAATGGTATACCTCTTACTAATAATTCAGATAAAAACAATTTCGCAAGAATAAAAACATTAGTAAAAAAATATAGTCCTAGAAAGTTAATAATATTGGGAGATTTATTCCACAGCAAATATTCAATAGATAAAACTCTTCAAAAAAAAGTTGAAGATCTTCCTGAACTAATAAAAACTAATGTTGAACTGGTCCTCGGTAATCACGATGTAGGTTGTGATATTAAAAACATAAAAATTTTTAATATTAGAAAAACTAAAAATATTACTTTTAGCCATGAACCAGTTAATTCAAGGGAAAATAAAACTTTGAATATTTGTGGACATTATCATCCAAAAATCTATTTAAAAAACAAAGGAGATAAATTATCTTTCAGGTGCTTTGCAATGGATATGCATAGAAATATTTTATATCTTCCTGCATTTGGAGACTTAACAGGCGGATATCCCTGCAAAAAGTCATTTAAAAAATGGGCAATTGTTTCTGAAGAAGAAATTATCGAAATTAAATCCTGAGAAAAATCCTAGTAGGGTGACTTAAATTTTCCATTTAGATATGCCAATTTATACTTAAAAGTCTCGTTTAGTTTTTTCATTAATTAATTTATATTTATTAATCTATCTGCGAGAAAAATAGGTAATAAAAAAATTTTATACAACTAATGACCCTTTCCTTAGCGGAAAATACACGTTATAAAAAAAATAAACACATTTTATAGAAATGAAAAAATTAATAACCTTGATTTTATTTCCATTTCTTGTAATTCCATTTGCGGCAAAAGCAAATGATAATTTTTCCGTTGAAATAGAGGCACTTACACTAGTAATGGAACAATATAAAGAAGATACTGAATCAAGTGTTGAATTAGATATTGAAGACAAAAAGCCAAGTTACATGGCTCTTAAACAAGACGAATGTAATGCAACTGTTGAAGTTACAGAAAAAACAGGGTTAGAGGTTGTAAATACTGAATCTTTCGATGTAAATGTCTGCTTAAAAGAAATCTATAAAGTAATCAACTAAATAAGCAGGTTAAAAAATATAATAAAAACAAACAAATTAAAGAGGTCTTTTACTTAAAGAAGGTAAGACCTAGAGACCTAACAGAAAACTTTGGAACGGGTTCTGCATAACCAATTAATAACTACAATGGAATTGTAGAGGTGTAATTAAAAGTACAAAACCTAAAATTATTTTTTAAATTATTATTTCTTCTTTGATAATGTTTGTGATTCTTCTCTAGACATTAAAGCCTCAATTTGAGCAAGAACTTTTTGAAGTTCATCCGTTTTTGTAAGAGATGCCTCTGCTACTTCTCTTAATTTTTCTAACTGTTCTTTAGTTTTATCCATGATAAATAAATTAGAAATTAACCAATTTTAAAAATGGTTTTAATACAGATTTTTCACTCCCACACAGATTCATATTCTCTCTTTTTTTTATAAAGTCAAATAATTTTCCCTTAATTAAGGTTTTATGAGGACTTCCAATTAATTCTTTATTTATTATTGAAACCATAAGATTACCTGAAATAGAAATACTCTTAAATTATGAAGTAAATACGGGCAATCCTATTGTTGCAGTTGTTATGAGAGCCCCTGCAAAAATCAAGAAAGGTAGAAAAGGATAGTTTTTCAAAGATAAACTTACTAATTCGAAATTACTATATAGGTATTTATACTATTTGTCTACCCCTAAGCTTTCTTAAAAAGTAAAAATTATTCTTTTAAAGGTAAAAATTTTAAATTAACCAAATTTACCTGATATATATTCCTGAGTAGTTTTTTCTTTTGGAGAATTAAAAATTTTCTTAGTAGAATCAAATTCGGCGAGATAGCCGACTTTCCCTCCATCACCATCTTCGTATTCAACTGCATTAAAGAAAGCAGTCATATCACTAACTCTTAATGCCTGCTGCATATTATGGGTAACGATTATTATTGTGTAATTCTTCTTAAGTTCGTGCATCGTCTCTTCTATTTTCAAAGTAGAGATTGGATCTAAAGCTGAGCATGGCTCATCCATGAGAATTATTTCAGGCTCAATTGCGATGGTTCGAGCAATACATAATCTCTGTTGTTGTCCACCAGATAAAGAGTAACCACTATCATTTAATTTATCCTTACATTCATCCCATAAAGCAGCCTTTCTTAGTGAACTTTCGACTAATTCATCCATATCTCCAGAAAAGCCATTAATTCTTGCCCCAAATGCAATATTTTCGTAGATGGATTTTGGAAAAGGATTGGGTTGTTGAAAAACCATTCCAATTCTTCTTCTTACTTCAACTGGATCTACTCTTTTATCGTAAATATTAGTTCCATCAAAAAGGACAGTTCCTTTTAACGAACAATTATGAATCAAATCGTTCATCCTATTTAATGATCTAAGAACTGTTGATTTACCACAACCAGAAGGACCAATAAGAGATGTTATATTGCCTTTTTTAAAGTTACAAAAAACATTTCTTACAGCTTCAAAAGTTCCATAGCTAATAGAGACATTCTCTAGAGATAAAATGATATTCTTTGGTATTTTTTTATTTGTTTTAATCATTTATACTCTCTTGGTTTTCTCAGTAAAAGCGGCCAATATCCTTGAAAATATATTTACTGATAGAATCGATAAAACAAGAATAAAGGAAGCTGCCCAGGCTAATTTATTTTGTGCATCGTATGGTTCTAGAGCAAAGTTGTATATCAATACAGCCAAAGAACCCATCTCGTAAAATAAGTCTCCAAAGCCTGTTATGTAGTAATAAGAGAATAAAGCCGTAAATATCAAAGGTGCTGTTTCCCCAGCAGCTCTTGCGATTCCAAGTACAACGCCAGTAGCAATAGACCTAAAAGCAGAGGGCAAAGTAACTTTCAATATTGTTGTATACATACTTGCGCCAACACCAAGAGAGGCATATCTCAATTCATTTGGCACAAGTTTTAAACCTTCATCAGTGGTCTTAATCACAGTAGGCAACATCAAAATTGAAAGCGCCATACCTCCTGCCAAACCACTATACATACTTCCAAATAAGATCTTTGTTGAAACGATTAAGGCATAAATAAATACACCGGCAATAATTGATGGGACGCCTGCTAGAACATTTACCCCGAATCTAATAAACCTTGAAAAAGCACCGCCTTTAGAGTATTCAGCTAGATATATTCCTCCTCCTACCCCTACTGGTATGGCAATAATCGAAGCAATGGTAGTAATTATTAATGTGCCTATCAATGCAGGATTAATACCTCCTGCATCTAAATCATCTCCTGGAGGATTTGGTTCCAAAGTAAATAATTCTGGTGTGATTTGAGATCCACCTTTGTAAAGGATATAAGTCACAAGAAAAATCAAAGGAAGTATTGCTATCAGTGCACAAATTACGGATAAAGAAGTAAAGAATTTATCTCCTATATTTCTTGATAATCTTTTCTGGTAATAGAGTGAATTCATAATTATCTAATATTTGAGACTAAATTTCTTAACTAGCCATTGAGCAAAGATATTGACTATTAAAGATAGGATCATCAATACAAACGCCGCATAAAAAAGTGATGAAACCTGATTTCCATCAGCTTCACCAAACTGGTTTGCAAGCATAGATGAAATGGTATATCCAGGAGATAATAGAGACCAACTAAATGCATTTGAATTACCAATAATCATCGTGACAGCCATTGTTTCACCCATTGCCCTGCCTAAAGCCAATAGAACTCCTGCCATAATTCCTGATAACGCTGCTGGCAAGATTACTGAAAATATTGTTTTCCATCTACTTGCTCCAATTCCATATGCTGCATTTCTTAGCTTTTTAGGAACCTGATTAAGTGAATCCCTTGCAATGGAGGTCACTATTGGCAAAAGCATTACTACTAAAATCAATATTGCTAACAAAGAATTCCTACCTGTTGGTTCTGTACTGAATAATGGTATCCATCCAAAGAAATTATGTAAAAAGACAAAAAAAACTCTGAAAAAAGGTTCCATTACAAATATTGCCCAAAGTCCCAATACAACTGAGGGTATAGCCGCTAATAATTCGACAAAGGACCCTATTATTTCTCTAACAACTTTCGGGACAAAGTCTTCGGTAATAAATATTGCGGTTCCAACTCCTAGAGGGATAGTTATTAATAGCGAAAGAAATGAGGTTACTAATGTGCCATATATTGCAGTAAAAGCTCCATATTCATCTTTTACTGGATTCCATTCAGAGGTTACTAGAAACTTCAAGCCATACCTTGAAAAGGATTCAAATGACTGGAAAAAGACTACTAAAATAATTCCTAAAAGTATTATTGCTACGAAACTAGACAAGACTAGGGCAGTATTCTTGAAAATAATATCTATATTTTTTTCGATACCGAATCTTTTACGATTCTTGAAAAGAGTTAATTTCTCTTCCATTAAAAAAAGAATATCTCTATAAATCTACTACTAAATGAGCAAAAAGACTTTCAAAAAAATCAAAAAATTTTGATATTTGATTATTTACAATTCCTCTTATTCTTGGATGACTGAATTAAGTTACCCATCCAATCTTGAATATCTGATAATACTTCTAAATCTAATTTGTAGTAGACCCACCTTCCTTCTTGTCTGTCACTGATTAGGCCTGAATCTTTAAGAATTTTTATATGATAAGAAATTTTCGATTGGGACAATCAAGTAAATTTTACTATGTCGCAAACACATATCTCTCCATTCATCATTAATTCAAGAATATTTATTCTAATTGGATCAGAAATAGATTCCATTATCCCAACAAACTGCGCACTATTAATCTTTTTAAGTTGCTCTAACAAGGCCTAGAGATAATTGATTTTTTAATATTAACCTAAAAAATATAATTTCATATATCAAGTGTTATTAATATATCAAATATTTTTGATATATAATTAGTCAGGTTTAAGATGTTTCATGAAAATTGGAATTAACGGATTTGGTCGAATTGGGAGGCTGGCTTTAAGAATCTTGTGGCAAAGGAAAGATTAAGAAATAGATCAAAATATTTTGATATAATCAATAATTCTTGATATATCTGTTTTATTAGCTCAGCTAGCAATTTAAATTTCAATTAAATATCGACTCTTTATTCAGAATTTAATTTTTGTTGTTACTCTCTTTTTATTTTGAGATTTGAATTCAAAAATTCCTGAATCAGTATATATGGTCAACTCATCTCCAGATGTTTCTTCAATTGCAATTCCTTCAGACTCTAAATTTTTAACATATACATTACCAATAAGTTTTAGAGATTTATCATTCTTGTCAAAAGAAAGCTTGTCCGAATAAGCCTCAAAATCACCACTGTTACTCTTAATGACTACATTTCCCTTAGCCTCTAAATCTCCTTCTAAAGTATTTATTTGAGAATCAGATGTAATTGTGTAATTAGTTAATTCCTCAGCAAAAGAAAATTCAGCTAATAAAAATAAAAACGAAGCAAGAAATACGCTTTTCATTTATTCCCAACCCTTTTCTGCATTTTGAATAATCCATTGTGCAAGAACCTTATCCTCTCCATCCCTCAATTTATTTTTATAACCTTTCATAAAACCAATTCCATCATTAGCAATTTTTGTTATTGAATTTACATCGGCTATTCCTCTTTTTTCAAGGTCGGAAAGTTTTAAAGATTTGGATCCTTTAAGAACGACTGATCCACCTCTTACATGGCAGCCTGCACAAACATTTCTAAAAATTGTTTCTCCATCTCTAATATCAGAAGCCATTAGATATCTATTTTGCAGAGAGGTTTGAAAAATAATTATTAAACTTATTAAAGGAATTGCGAATAGAAATTTAAATATTTTCATTTGATTTATTACAACCAAAATCAATGTAGCAATTAATTCTTAATCTCGATCTATCTATTTTAATAGCTCTACTGCCACAACAAGATTACCCAACAAACCGTTCAAAATATTTAGCTGCTCTTTACTACCAAAAGCTATTAATACCTGACCTGGTTGAAGTATGAAATTCCCTCCAGGGTTAGTAAACAACTTTTCATTTTCTTTAATGGCTAATATTTTTGCACCACTCTTTTTGCCTATCCCAAGTTCTGAAAGTGATCTTTTCTCTGCAGTTTCAAAAAGACTAATATCATTACTTAATTCAAATTCTTCAATTTCACATTCACTTCCTGCGAGCAGATCAAGAAAGTCAATGGCGATTGGTCTTAGAGCCATTGATGCCATTGCTCTTCCTGCTGCAATATAAGGACTTACAACTATACTTGCCCCAGCCAATCTCAACTTGCTTGCAGCTTCTTCAGTTCCAGCTCTTGCTATTACTCTTATAGAGCTTCTTATCCCTTTAGCACTTAAAACTACATATAAATTTGCAGCGTCATTAGGCAAAGTAACAACCAAACTTTTACATTTTTCTAATCCTGCAAGTTTTAACGTCTCATCAAGAGTGGCGTCAGCACAAAGTACTTCTAAACCATTTTCTTCAGCAATCTTTTTTCTATCTTCATCACTCTCAACAACGATAATTGGAATATTTTGTGTTTTTATTTGATTAGATATTTCCTGTCCTACCCTTCCATATCCGCACAAAATAACATGATTTTCCATTTTTCTAAGAAGTCTTTTGAAACGTAATTCGTTTACTCTTTGAAAATAGCCGGATTCGAATAATCTAACAGCTTTTTGAAAGGTAAATTGAATAAAGATCAATCCGCCAACGATTACTAAAACAGTTACGATCCTGCCTTCAGGACTTAAAGGTTGAACTTCTCCAAAACCAATTGTGGTTATTGTGATCAGAACCATCCATAAGCAATCACTCCATTCCCATCCCTCTGTTATTCGATAGCCAATTGCACCTAAAAAAAACAGAAAGAATAAAGAATAAATAAGACCAAACCAAGGCCTTAAATAGTCTTTAATAAAATAGAACTCAAATAATCTAAGCTTCATATCCCTTATTATCGTTAACTATTCAAAAATTTCAAAAAAATTTTCTATTATGTTCCTAAAACTATTTATTTGTTCAAGTGAAATACATATTAAGCAGGATAATAATATTTACTTTTGTAGCTCTATGCATTAAAGAAATGATTACTGTCTCAGGTCTTATTTAGAGCTTCATTAAAAATTAATTCAAGGTTTTACTTGTACTGATTCAATAAGAAAATCAGAAGCTGCTTTTAACCAATCAGCGACCGTAAGACGAAGGTCAGGTTGTGAATATACAAGCGCGACAATAATTCCAACTAAGATTATCTTTAACATGGCATTTCAAATATTCTTATGAATTAAAGCACACCTATTTAGTAAAAAGAACCTTAAATTTATAAAAAATAGATTAATTAAAATTTTTCTAATTGATTAAACAAGTATTCCACTCTTCTTAGATTAACGCCTAAATCTGATTGCCCTAATCTTGCTGCAGATCTTATCTGAATAATTCCTTTTGATCTATCTACATAACTTCTTACATCAAGCTTTAAAATTTCAAGATCATCAGGAAATCTAAAAATCAAGCTTCTACAAACACCTCTCCAATAATTCCTTCCACTTTCAATAACTTCTGTACGAGGTAAACCTTCTGCCAGAGAAACAAGTTGAATAAACTTTTGATCAACATTTATTAGTTTCTTTTCTATTAAGACACTATTTAATGGATTAGTTATTGGAGCAAGACCTTGAATGGAGGAAACCATATTTTTAAAAACAATATAGATGTTCTAACCGATTTCACATACAAAGTGAGAGAAAAAAATAAAGAATTTTCTCATAAATTTAATCTCTTTATAAAGATTCCTTATTTTGTGATCAAAATTCTAAAATTTGAGATTTTTTATTGTTTTTTTTGATAAAGATGGTTGCCTACTTTGTTTACTATTGAGTTTCCTAACCCATAAAAAAACTCCCACAAACAAAAAAATTTCAACAATAATTCCAACCTTTATTAAACTCATTTTTTATCCTCTTTTTTCTTGTTGGTGCCCTCTATGTATGGCACAAGGATATTTAATAACCATTTTTTAAATGAACTTAACGGTTTCATAATCTATTTCTTGCCTTTTCTCCACATACTCCTCCCTTTAATGAGATCCTCTATATTTGGCCAAGCTGCTATTAATTCTTTAAGTGCTTTTCTATTAGGAGTATAAAAAACACAAGACAATGCACTTATTACATAAAGGATGAACCACAACTTACTTTCTGAATAAGCTAAGAACAAAGAGAAAAGAAAACTTCCAATAAAGAAAAAGAAAAATGACCTATTTAGTATTTCTAATGGAGTTCTTTTAAGTCTGTAAAATCTATTCTTTTTACTATTTTCTTTAGTATCTTTCTGAAATTTACTTTCGTATGAATTAATTATTTCTTCTTCTAGAACTTTTTCATATTCTAAATTATCAATTGGATCACGATTATCCTTTTTATTTTTCATTAAAATTATTAAGTATAAACATATTAACTAATTAATTGTGTTTTAAAAAGTATCAAATTTCTCTGTTAACTGGAGCTATACGAACAGATCATGGTTTTGAAAATACTTCAAGATTGTTTTATTTACAAAAGATAAATTATTCAAAATATTCTTTTTAATTTTCCCAAATCTTTCTGACATTTAAAACAATTACTTCTATAAACTTCATAGCATTAATTAAATTGGGAGGCAATATCTAAATCTAGAGTTAAGATAGTTTAGAGATTTTAAAAATAATCTATATGCAAAGGTATTTGATTTCCTACGAATTTACAGATGGCGAGGATCAAGAAGAAGGGGCAGAAATGCTAATAAATTGGTACGAATCAGGTGGTCCCCAAAATCGACCTGAAAACTATGAGGTTCATTCTTGGATTTTTATGGTTCAAAATGGGATTGGACATTCAGTAGTGAGTGCAGATTCTCTTGAGACAATTTGGAAGCAATGGCATCCCTGGAGAAGGTTAATGGATATAAGTATTCAGCCGTGTATGGATCTTGATGAGACAGTCGGATTATTTAAAAAACAAAAAATGAATACACGGATAGTCTAAAAGTATTTCTAACTTCTAAATATAAATTTCTTTTTAGTAGCACCTAATACTTCATACATATTTCACTGCGTTAAAAAGGGTAAGATTTATTTTCCACTATGAGTGATTCTTATCACATTTACTTCAAAGGAGAAATTCTTTTCAAGAATTTAAGTAAAGATGAATTCGAATTTGTTTGGGGGAAACTTTATACATCCTATATAAATGCTTTAAATAAAGAACTCACATACGAATTAATAAGCGAAAACAATATTATGGAGCCGGCCCTAAACCTTGAGCCATCTTATTAAATAGAAAAAAGATCTAAACTTATGAATAAAATAAGAAAAGTTGTTTCTCTTTTATTTTGAGATACTCTTTTTCCTCTTTAGTTATATCCAAACCAATTTTATTAGCCTCAATTTCGACATTTAAACTATAAATTTCATAGTTTTGATTTCTTTTAAATAGGGCTGCAATACCAATATCTGTTATGAACCAAATAAAATGATCAGTTTCTCCAATTGGCTCCTCTTTTAAGGAGTCAATAATCAAACCACTTGTTGAATCCATTAAATGTTTCTGCGAGAGACTTTTAATTGCCTCCATTGCAATACCTTACCGCCTCTGAATTAGTACCACCATCTTCAATAATTTCATCAACACATTTATTAAAAAGTTTAGACTCTTTTTTTACTGAACAGAATCCAAAAGCAATAGCAGCTAAAGCTATTGCAGATACGAAACTAGAACCAAGTTGTATAAAACCATAGGTAAACATAATGCTTTTCTTCCCAGAACATTTTTTAGAATCCTTTTTTTCTTCTGTCATTTTAAATATCTAATTCATTCAAACCTATTTGATTAATCTTCAGTTTGGGAATTGTTGCCATAGAGAAAACCGAATCAAGACTTAATTTAAACAGATGAGACAAATTTTCAAAAATTCAAGTTTCCTTTTATTTTTCTTAACTTTATTTGTCAATTTGATACATCATTCAAAAATAAATTTTTTAATTTTTTCTCAACACTAGTTTCTAGATAAAAGCCTTTTTATAAATATAAAAGTAATGATCCCGCAGTCATAACAATAGATTATGGTTTATATTAAACTATATTTAAACTATTCTTGATGAAGTATTAATACTTAAAAATTATTTCAGAAAAGCTTGTTTTGAACATGCTCCCCGAGAGTTATCCACTTTTTTAGTGTTTTTCAACAGGGTTTTCCACAATATGTTGATTAAATTAAATCATCTATGTGCATAATAAAATATTTTCTCTTTTTAAAAAAATATATCCACAATTTGTTTTGAGGATCAGTAGGATTTTAAAGTCATTTTTTTAAGATAGGTTTTTAAATTTATGAATACCAACAAAATAAAAAGAAATTCGACCACTGAAATAAAAAAAAACTCAAGAAATCGAAGTTTGATTTACTTACTAACGAAAATGATTTTTTAGTTAGAAATTTAAAAAAGGCTGGATAGTCTTCTGGATTTACCAAAATTATATTTTCAATAAATCTCTTTAATTTGAAATTTGTTCTACTTAAATAAAACAATTAATCTATTTTTAAAGATTCAAAATTAGTTCATTAAATATAAATTTTCTATTAAAAATAAAAAAATATTACCCCTACTGTAAACATTAAAAAAAAATATCCGTTATATTAACCTAATCTCGATACGAGATCAGATTAGAAATATAAACGGTAAATTCATAGGGCTTATTTTAATTATTTATTGCTTTCCTTTACCTATATTTGAAAACTTGTTCCAGTTAAAAGATGAATACCCAAGAACTCAAAGTCAACTACAAAAAGCTTTTAAACAAAGCTGCTCAAGCAAATGGTCGTAAGGAAACTGTTTCTTACTTAAACCGTGCTGCTAAAATCAAGTCAAAACTCTACTCAACTTCTAAAGTAAATTGCTTCAGATGTAATGGAGCAGGTTTTCTAAGAATTTCATTAGATGAGACTAAAACTTGTCTTTCTTGCTATGGAAAGGGTTTTTTAGTTCAAGAAATTCAGCAGCTTTAAAACATTTTTATTTTTTAATGAAAGATCTCATTCAAGCTCATAAAAAATTAATTAAAACAGTAAAAGAACAAATGGGTTTTTCAGATTATGGTATGTACTGGCTAGCTTTCCTGGAAGGAGGATTAACCATATGGTTGCTGGATAGAATATTTTTCCACTGGTTTAAGTTTTAATTTTTATTTATTTTAAAAAAATTCTGCAGTTATTAAATTAATTAATTAATCGAAACCATTTAAAAAGTTGTAGCATAGTAAAAAACCAATATGCAAATACTGGGATTAATTCTTCTTCTGGCTAGTAGCTGGTACCTATGGAAATTAACATCAAATTTTCTTGATGAACCTACAAAAAAAGAGCTGATAAACAGTTTTAACAATCTCAAAAATAAGTTCTCTGAGGGAAAACAAAACTTCTCTAAAGCAAAAATAAGTGAAGCATGGGAAAAATACAAAGAAGAAGGTGGAGCTTTATCTAATAAAGACAAAAGCTAGTGGACTTATTTATTATTACAAGTTTCACCAAAGATATTTCTAGAATTGATCTAATTGGGATTTTGATTGGTCATTTAATTTTTGGTGTTGCATTGACAAAGCTTTTAGATTGGACATGGTTGAAGAACCTTATGAGTGAAGAAGATAAAACAAGGATGCTTAAAAGTTATACATGGAAAGACTTATTAGTTGATGGAGCAATTGTTACGGTAGTCCTAGGAATAATCTTTTTAATAATTAGCATTTTTATATAAATGAACGTAACTTACATACTTTTAGTTTTTTTAATGACATCAATTGTGATTTTTACTCAAATAATAAATTCCTCAGACAAAAATCAGAATAAATGATCGAAGTAACTAGCAACTCCTCAACTGGATGGTATCTAATCGCTTTGGTAAGCACTTTATCTTTTTTAGCCTTAATTTATTTCGGCCAAAAAAGATAAAGTACATTTTGTAAGACTATTTAAAATCAAAAAAAAACCCTGCAACTTCTTGAGATGCAGAGCTTTTGATTGTTGACTGGTTGATTTATATAAATCTATTGATAATAAACCCTTTTTTCTTAATTAAAGAAAAAGAGACCGATGAATGTGATGAAGATACTGAATTCACGGTCCCTTTGATAACCGCATTTTTCGGTAGATACGACAATGAATCACCTCCTTTACTAATGTTTTTTTAAAGATAACTAAAAGAATTGAACAAGGAAAGAAATTCGTTAAAAATTTTAAATTTTTTTAACAAATTAATGATATAAATCTCTGAAATACAAAGGTAAAGATATTACCAAGGCAAAACTTCTCCGTTGGCATGCCAAAACATACCCGAGTTATTTTTATTTAAAGAATCAATACGTTTTAAAAGGCCATTTGCTGATTCTTCAGGACTAATTCCATTACTTGTAAAGCCAGTCATTCTTGTACTCACTAACCCAGGATGCAAAATAGCCACGTAAATATCTTCCCTTGATAAATCTATGGAAAGTGATTTTGCTGCCATTGACAAGGCTACCTTAGACATCCTGTATCCATAAGAACTTCCAGATGTATTATCTTCAATAGATCCCATTCTACTTGTGATAAAAGCAACTTTAGAAGATTTTTTTAAAAGATGTTTAAGTGATTGAGTCATACATATTGGGCTCAATGCATTGACTTCAAATTGCCTCAAAATACTTTTTTTATCTAAGTTTTCGAAAGAATTAAATTCATAAATTCCTGCATTATGAATTAAGCAATCTAAATTAAATCCAGATAGTTTTTTACACAAATTTGTTATGGACTCATTAGAAGAAATTTCTATATTCTCTTCAATTCTCACTCCTAAATCTCTAAGTTCTTTTGAAGCTTTCCTACACGTTGCAATTACATTATCTCCCCTCTTATGAATTTGCCTACATAGTTCTAATCCAATACCCCTATTTGATCCTGTAATTAGATAAGACGACATCTCTAAACTAAAAAATAAAAACTAATCTAATTCCAAATATAAAAAACAAACTAGAAAAAGAAAAAATTGATAATAATCCTTATATTATCTTTTAAGGTTATAATAAATCTTGATATTTAAAAGATCTTATAAAAGAAAGAAAGATATTTTTATCATCAAAATTTAATGTATGGAAATTTTCAATCAAGAATTTATACAAGAGATTATTAGGTTAACGTGGAGAAATCCTGCTTTCATGGCTATAGCTATTGCATTAGTTTGGCTTATCCCACAATTATTTATCAGAAAAATAATGTCAAAAAAATATGAACTAAGAAAAATAGAAATCCAAAAAAATAAAATTCAGAAGCTTTATCCAAATAATACTCCAAAATAATATTTTCATTTATGAGATAATCTAATGAATCAAAAAATCTTTTTGCATCTAAATAGAATATGTCCTACAAAATAATTAGAATTGATGGGAAAGATGACGAATTAACCGCTCAAAATTTTGATAATTATTCAGATGCATACGATTTATTAGAAGAACTATATGGAGATTTATGTTGTTCAGATGCTGATTATGGAGACATAACCTATTACGATATTGTTGAAAATAATTAAAAAAATATTAATGGATAATAAAAAATGGGTTCCCTCCCAAGAAGAAAATTTAGGGGTAATAACGAGTGTTTATGAATTCATTAAAAAAGAACTTTCAGAACTTCAAAAAAAAACAGGATGCCCCGATTCATTTATTTATGATTTTATTGGTAAGATTCAGAATGAATGGCATCCTGAATCTTGCCACTCCATAGTTAGAAATAAAAAAAGGAAAAATTAGAAAATATTAAATCTTCAACTCAAATTTATAAAACTTCTTTAATATAATTTGAATTTATAAATATTAAATCATGATTATTAGAATACTAGGCATCGTACTTATTCTTGGTACGATTGCATATTATGGTTTAGTTTTGACTGGGCAAAGCAACCTTTAGTTTTTTAACTTTTAAAATTTCTCATGAAATGGCCTCCTACTTTGTGTTGGACAGCACCAAAGACTATTAATGGTAATAGGCATTTTCAAGTTAAAGCTTATGGTGGTAAAAATGAAGATAGATGGGTTGACATTTTTCCTACCAAAAATAAAAAAGATATTAAAAGGATCTCATGGGCAAAACTAAAATCAGAATGGGCTACTGGGTGGCTAAGGCTCCCAAAAGATAAAGATTAATATGTTTATGTAAACAAATATTATTAACCAGAAAACTGTAAAAAATAATACCCAATACAAAAAAAATAACTTCTAAGATTCTAAAAAAGTTTTTTAGTATGAAGCCAGAACCGAAGAAAAAACTGCCTAATAAAAAAGTTATAAGTTCAGCAAAATTTGAGGCTAAAGAACAATTCACAAAATCTGCATTAGAAAATTTAAAAACTGAAAATGAAAGACTTGTTAATTCACTAAAAAAATCTGGTGAAATTAAAGAATCAAAAAAAAATAGAATTACATAATTAAAATTTTTTCATTATTATATTATTTTATAGTTTGAGAAATGATTGAAAAAATCTCTCTAGCAAATTCTCATTTACCTCAACTTATTGGGTTTGTACTTATGTCAATTGGTTATACATTGGGCAATAAATTTTACCTTCCAGAAATTAAACAAAAGTAATAATTTCTAGATTTAAAAAACTACACTAAATAACATTGAAAATTTTTTTTATAAAAAAAATCTTCAATGCTTTATTGACTTGGAAAAAAGACCTTAAAGTTAATCATGCAATTCAATTAAGACTACTCTTTAGAATTACCTGACACATAAATGTAACATAAAAGTCTTTAAGAAGGTAAAATCCAAAGAAAAAGTAAGAATTCATACTAATTTTTTTTAAATATGTTACATTTATTAATAATTTAAGTTAAGGTTTTCTTCTGTTAATAAAGCAGAAATAAGGAAATGTTTGATACGTACAATCGTCATTTACTCTTTGGCTACAAAATGATCACATATGAAATCTAAAAATGGATGCTCTTACTAGTTTTATCGTTGTTATCATCGCAATTACAATCCAATTCTCTTTATACACCATCAAAAGGTTAGAGGAACCTTTAGAACCAAATTATTTGATAGATAAAAATTCGAAGAAGATTAAAAACTACATGGGTAAATTTTGGAAAAATGCCGAAACAACAAATGGGAGATTAGCTATGATTGGATTTTTGGCCTTAATAATAAACTACGGTTTTTTTGGATGGATAATTCCAGGGTTTATTTAAGCTATTAATACATCTAAGATTCAAGAAGAAATAAGTCTATCGTTCAAAACAAACTCTCCTTTTAAAAAAAAAAATTTTATTATAAGTAAAAAAGTCATTTGAGTAATTCTGATTTTGACAAAAATGGGATAGACAGCTATGGATTACATTGGCTTCAATATGCTGCTTTTGCTGTTTCTGGTTTTGCAATATTTACGACCTGGGCGTTTTTTTTTGATGAAAGATTTCATAATTTCATAATTAACATTCTTAGGATCATTAACTGCAGTGGTTTTAACTGTAATGGGGCTTTTTAAAATTCTATGGCTAATCCAGATCAAAAAACGATATTAATCGATAATGCCTTTGAGGAAATTAAAAATATTTGTATAAATCTTCAACAAGATACTGATGCTTCGAATTTAGAAATTAAAAGTTTACTTAAACTAATAATGAATGAATGGGGAGAAAAGGAAGAACAAAAAACTGGTTTTGGATTCAGGTAAAGTTTGCCACTATCTAGTAAGTTACTTTCGCATCAAATCATTTTAATGTGAAGAAATTTTTAACTTTAAAAATTAAATATTTATAATTTCTCATTTTTTTAAAAGGAAATTAAAAAGGAATGAATCTCAAATAAAAGATCCATTCCAGATTTAGCATTAGTTTTATCTAGATTTAAATTTTATAATCCAACTCCTCTGGTGGACTGTCAATCATTAGATCCCTCCTATTCAATAAATTAAACCTAAGCCTTACTTATAAAGAAAGTAAATCAGTAAAAATGCTGATTTATTATTTTCTAAAATGTTTGAATTAAAGAAGCCAATTCTGGTGCATCTAATAAAAGTGCAAAAAATGTAAGCACAACTAATAAAAATATGGAAAAGTAAAATTGCATCATGTTTCAAAATTACTTAAAAAGAATTTCTTAAGTTGTATAAAATAATGCTTTATTTACATAATTAAATATCTCTACCTAGAGAAGTTTAATTAGAGAATAATTAAGATGCTTCAGGAGAAAATATCGTCTTATTTTTTTTGCCAATACTCACAACCTTTAAGTAAATGATCACCCTGTGGTGTGAGTTTTTCGTATCTAGGACAGCTCAAGATAGTAGCAAAAGTTTCTGTAGTGCTGTAGCGAAAGTGATTGCAAGTAATACAAATCTTTGTTCGTTTTCGTTTTAGGGTAGATTTTATTAGATTTTCCCATTTTGACGGATTTACCTTGATCATAATTACTGGAATTTATTAGTAACAATTTGCCAATCTCCTGAAATTAATTCATTCCATGTTTCACAAGCACACTCAATAGAGTGAAGTCTTGAATTTTTAATTTGGGCTGGTTCACCTAATTCATTTGCATAGAAAAGATGAGTATATATTTTTAACTTGTTAGATACAGATTTCTTATAACTCTCAAACAAAATTAATAAACCACTTTTTTTGTTAAACAACCAGCCAGTTGGGGGGTCAATAAGGCTGCCACGATAAAAATAAGTCCGAACATTAGCAACTCCTGAGGTCATAAAGATAATACAGTTGTACTATTAATATAAATGTACTACTCATCGACGTCAAGTATCCCTCCAAGTAATTATTTAAATACTAAAGTTACTTACCAGAAATAATCAACAGTAAACTTATTATTTGGTAATAGTGAATACAAGTAACTCATTGAAAAGGAAAATATCATTTAAAGAATATATCCAAAAGAATACAATGCGTCGAAATCCCTTCTATTTAGGATGGAACAAAGGTTGGTCTTTTTTATTTTTTTTAGAGGGTGGCATTGCAAAAATTGAAGCAAAAGGTTTTGGTATTTCTATTACAACAAAAGTTGAGAAAGGAGAATCACCCCTAGAATCTGCGGATAGATTAGTCTCGAAAGAGCAAAGGATTAGAAAATCAAGATATTATTCTTGGATTAAATCTATTAATCAAAAAACAATAAATTAAGCAATCCTTCAAATATCAAAGAAATTTTTTAAAAATCAATTTAAAATATAAATTAGTTATTTATTTTCCGTGTCCAATAAATTTTATGAATGGTGGAAAAACCATAGAAAAGTTGTAACTTATGGAGCTTTTATTATTTTGTTTGGTTTTTATTTATCTCCTATTGTCAAAGAAGCAAAATATAAAAACCAATGTATTAAGTATTCTACTAAGGGAGCATTAACTAAATTTAATAAAGACGATATAGGCGAAACTTTATTAGAAGAAACAGATTTAAATATTGATGAACTAGCGAAGATTGAAGGTTATAAGAATTGCATTAATTAAAAGGTTTGCAAAAATTACGCTGAGTTTTTAAATGATTAAGGGAATATTTAAACTTACTTTATTAATATTTTTATTTGGATTCATAATTAGTCCAAAAACAAGATATATGGTTGGCATATCTCTAAAACAAATTTCTTCATTTCTTTTATGGACTGTTAAATATGAAGATAGAGAAAAATGGATAATAGATAAACCAAGTTGGATACCTTAACCAAAAACTTAAGCCATCGTATTAAATGAAGACTTATTTAGAGGAACGAATTGAATGGTATGATGATAATTATAGAAATGGTAATGCTTTAATTTCTGATAAGCAGTTCGACAAACTTGAAAAGAATTTATTAAGAACAAACCCAAATTGTGATTACTTTAAAAAGAAAAGCAAGCTAATTTTACCTCCATTAGAAAAGGATTCATTAGATGAATTTTTGAAAGGATTATTAGTAGATACCAGATTATTAATTGAGCCAAAAATTGATGGTTGTGCTGTTGCTTTGCAATATAGGGATGGAGCCTTGGAGAAAGCAATTTCAAGAAAAGGGACAGACATTACTAGTAAACTTATTAAAATCCAAGACATTCCCAATAATCTCCCTTTAAGAGGAGTTCTTCAAGTTAGAGGTGAATTATACGCGCCCAACAAATTTCCAAATATCTCCCAGAGAATCGCTTCTGGATTTCTAAGAGCTAAAGAAGGATTTTCTGAAAGTCTTAGCTTCTGCGCATTTCAAATACTTAATTCAACACTTAACCAATATGAGTCCAAAAAGAGTCTTTTAAAGCTAGGCTTCACGATCCCTCAGGATATTACATGCAACTTTACGAGCCAAGTCCAAGTATTTAGAAAACAGTGGATAGAAGGGAAGCTTTTTAGGAAATATCCAACAGATGGAATAGTAGTAAAGATAAATTCTAGAAAATTGCAATTAATGAGAGAAAAATCAAATTTAGATTATCCTTATTGGCAAGTGGCAATAAAAAGTTAATGGAATTAATACACCAAATTTTTCCTACTTGGCATATTTACGTGGACATGTTTTTGGTTGGCTTTGCAACTTACGGTTTTCTAAGAATTAAGAAAAAAATAAAAACCAAATAAATAATACATAGATAAAGTTTTTCAATCATCCCTGGTCCTTAAGCATGGATATAAGTTGTTCGCTGTCTAATTGTTCAAGGTAATTTCTCATTGCCAACCAAGATCTTCTGCTTTCTAACTTTCCACTTTGTTTAAATAAATTTGCGGAAACTTTATCTATCAATTCTTTATGAGTCATATTTATATTCTTCATCAAGTTTGATAACAACACCATTAAAAAATTCTGCTAACAGTTTTGATGGGTCTTGTAAAGATATCTTTCTATCAACTTTTGATAGTTTCTTTTTAATTGGATTTAAGTTAGTCATAATGATTCAGGTAATTCAATTTCTTCAAAAGTCCAACCTTCTAATTGAAGGTCATGCCATTTATCCCAAGCATTATCCAAATACATTTGAGTGGATGATTTAATTGCCATTGGCTCACCAAGATCATTTGCATAATATGTATGAGCAAAAATTCTCATACTATTTCTTGGAGATTTTTTATTCCTTATGAATAAAATTAATCTGCTACGGTCTGGGCTAAGCAACCAACCACTTGGGGACTCATTACGATAACCGTAAGAAAAATTAGTCCAAACATTAGCTCCTCCTAAAGTCATTAAATAATACATATGTACTATTACTATAAATACAATAGAAATGGATCGTCAAGTATTTTGGCAAATAAATTATTTTCACTGATAGTGAATAAAAGCAGTTCAACTATTCCTAAAAAATAAAATACCTACCAAAAGCATGTTATAACAAGCATTTTGATAGGTGACACCGGATCCCCGTCAGTTCTCTGCTGCATCGACCTGGAAATGCCAGGAGAGGATTCAAAGTGGGCTTTCGTTTCCGATTACAAGATCGGTTTACTACCGCATCACGACAGTCTCCTCATGTCGAAAGAGAGTCAGATCAGAGCACATAAAGAAGAACTTAACCAAAGATCCAGTAGCTTAACTCTAGCTTATTTTTTTAAGCATTTGGAGATGGCCAAATGTCTCTTACCATAGTTAATAAAACTTTAGCTTCATCATATCTTTCTGAATGCGTTTTACCATTTAATAAAAATGTGATATGAGCCATTTTTCTTCCCAGAATTTCTCGAGATTTTCCATAACAATGAATATTAGAACCCTCAATTTCAGATAACATTTTAATTCTGGTTTCCATTGAAATTTGGAAATTCTTTTTTAACCCCAGTAGATTTATCATAATTGCCCCTTCACAGTTCATTTTGATTTCAGGTGGCGTTATCCCAGAAGATATACAAACATATTGATCAAACTGACTTGAAGTACAAGCTTCGATAGAGAAATGAGCTGAGTTATGTGTTCTAGGAGCTATTTCATTTATTAAAAGACCATTATCTCCATAAAAGAATTCAATAGCCAAAACTCCAATGTAGTTAAGTTCATTGACTATTGAAGAGAAAATATTTATTGCATATAAGTTCAAATCATAATCAGTTTTTGTAGGTGCAAGAACCCAATCACAAACATGATTTGATTGGAATGTCTCAACAATTGGAAAGAATCTTATCTTACCGGCTCTATCTCTCGAACCAACAAGAGCTAATTCTTTTTCATACTCTATCCATTCTTCTATTAACCATTCATCAGAATTATTCTCTATTAAAAAAGAATCTAAATCTTCTTTTGTCTTTATTTTTTTGTTCCCTTTACCGTCATATCCACCTTTATTAGATTTTGCCATTAAAGGAAACGTCCAATTATTAATTTCCTCATCCGAGAGATTTTTTAAATCTTCAATACTTTTCCATTTTGGACAGGGAATATTCATTCTATCTATTAATTTTTTTTGAGAAAACCTATCTACTAAGGGCTTAATTGCATTAAGGCTTGGGACAAAAATATCATTATTGCCAATTAAATTTAATTTATCAATTTTTATCCATTCATTTTCAAAAATTATTTTTTCACACTCATTAATTAATGATTTATTACCTCTTATCTTTAAAGGATCAGCTTCTATGACATGATCTGCTTTTAAACCAGCAGGATCATCACAAGATTTTGTTTGCACACATACTTCTAAATCTCTTTTTTTTGCTGCCTCGGTTAACATCAATGCCAGTTGACCACCTCCAATTATTCCTAAGGAATAATTTTTCTTAATACCGTTTATATTTTTTTTTAAACTCATAGCATGATTTTATTACCATTTTTAATTCTTAACAACTGAATTTTTAAGTATCTAAAGCTTAGATTTTGCTAATATATAAAGTATTTAATACCAAATATTTATAAATTTTAACTAGGTAATCAATTGTGAATAAGAGAAAAATATTAGTCCCATTAGGTGATAAGTCATACGAAGTAACTCTAGAAGCAGGGATACTGAATAATATCAGCGAAGAACTTTTAAAAATTGGAATAACAAAGAATAGAAAAATACTTGTGATTTCAAAT
This sequence comes from Prochlorococcus sp. AG-347-L02, assembly GCA_003281255.1. GTDB lineage: Bacteria > Cyanobacteriota > Cyanobacteriia > PCC-6307 > Cyanobiaceae > Prochlorococcus_A. The sequence goes on along the minus strand of QCCL01000001.1, from coordinate 190,753 downwards.
GAAGAAATATCAAATTTATACGGAGAAAAATTCTTAAGTAATTTAAAAGATAATAAATTTCAGGCCAAAATGTTCCTTATCAAGGCTGGAGAATCACATAAAAACTTAAAAACCTTAAGTGAAATATATGATATTGCATTTGAATTTGGTTTAGATAGAAATTCAATAATTATTGCCCTTGGAGGAGGAATTGTTGGCGATGTAAGTGGTTTTGCAGCTGCTACTTGGCTGAGAGGTATCGAATATGTTCAAATTCCAACAACATTATTATCGATGGTTGATTCATCTGTGGGAGGCAAAACAGGAGTAAATCATCCAAGAGGTAAAAATTTAATTGGAGCTTTCAATCAACCTAAAGCAGTTTTTATTGATCCAGAAACTTTAAAAAGTTTGCCCAAAAGAGAATTTAATGCAGGCATGGCCGAAGTAATAAAATACGGAGTAATAAGAGATAAAAAACTTTTCGAATACTTAGAAATTGAAAAAAACAAGAATGAACTTATAAATCTAAATAGTGACTATCTAATTAAAATAATTAATAGTTCAATAAAAACAAAGTCTCATATTGTTTCTCAAGACGAACATGAAAATGGTGTTAGAGCAATATTGAATTATGGTCATTCGTTTGGTCACGTAATAGAAAATTTATGTGGATACGGTAAATTTCTACATGGTGAGGCAATATCAATTGGTATGAATATTGCGGGGAAAATAGCAATTGAAAGAGAGTTATGGTCTCATGAAGAATTAGAGAGACAGAAGAATCTTTTGAAGAGTTATGATCTTCCTACCGAGATCCCCAAAATAAATAAAGAAGATGTTCTAACAATACTTATGGGCGACAAAAAAGTTCGCGATGGCAAAATGAGATTTATCTTACCGAAAGAAATTGGTGCAGTAGATATATATGATGACGTAGAGGATTCATTATTTTTAAAGTTTTTTTCTTAACGCAAACAGGTTGAATTTATATTCATTTTCTTCTCCTTAAACTTATTAAAAACAAACCATCTAAAATCACCTAGACATACAGGATCAACGAGTCTCAGTAATGCCTCTCTTCTTAAAAGGGCATTTGATAAATCCTCCTTAAAATCTTTCTGAATACCATAAAGTCTCTCTGCTAATCCAAGTGCCAACAAAGCCTCTCCTTGTTTAGTTATTCCAACAGTATTAAATCCAAGAGTCTCAGCATCATTAATTAAAGTTTCTATGCACACATGAGATGTTAAATCGCAATTTCCAGGAGAATCTAGGACATTATTCATCATTTTTTGATTTCCATAAGAAACTATCATCCCATCAGAATTCTTAGAGGTGTAGTATTTTTCAGCTTCTTTAGCGTAATCAATTATCAATAAAATACCATTATTAATTTTTCCATAAATTGCTTTTAACCATTTTGAGTTATCTATATGCCATTCTGTCGTCCATCCTTCAAGGGCATCTTCAGGCGGAATATTGATTCCCAACTCACTTTTAGCAAGTTCAATGCCTTTTCCCAATTCAATTGGAATTGGCATTTCATCAAAAAATAATTTATGAGATTCATTGTCTATAGAAATTGCTTGTCGATGTAATTTTCCTTTTGAGAAGGTAATTCTCTCTACTGGCAAAGCATCTAAAACCTCATTTGCAAGAACTATTCCATTTATATTATTTTCCTCTACTTCCTCCAAACCTTTCCATAAGATATCAATACCTAAGTTTAAAAATTCCTCCAATCTATTTTTTTGTTTTTTTACCATCCCTTCATTAGGTTCAATAATTACAAAAGAAACTCCTTCCAAAAAATTCTTGCTATTTTCTAAAAAATATTTAATTAATCCACTCATAAAGCTTCCATCTCCAGCTCCAAATTCAATTACAGTTAATTTCTGATTAGATAAAAAACTACTTTTGAACTGAATTAGCCAATCTTCTATTTGTTTACCAACCAAAAAAGCAAAATCATCAGATAAAGAGGGTGATGTGACAAAATCTCCTTGAACACCTAACTCAGCTTTGCCGCTGCCGTAATAACCATTTATAGGATCATTTAAAACAATATTCATAAAGTCATAAAAACTTATTTTCCCACCCATTTTTATTATTTTTTTTACTAACCAATCTGGATTATTCGCGGGTAAGCTATTCATCGGCGAAAATATAAAGAGACAAAACTTATTTATGCCTTCAAAGATTAACTATTTATTGGGAATATTTCTATCTTTAATAGTTTTAATTTCACATAAACCCGTTTTTGCTATAAATAATCCAAATCTCCTACCAGAAGAAAAAACACCAGTAATTGACTTAGCTAAAACATTAAGCCCTAATCAGAAAAAATCATTAGAGGATAAGCTCAATAATCTAGAAATTGAAAGTGGGTGGAAAATTAAATACTTATCTCAATTTGAGAGTTCTCCTGGAAGTGCAATAAAGGACTATTGGGATTTAGACGAGACAAGTTTATTGATAGTTGCAGATCCTAGAGGAGGAAATTTACTGAACTTTAACGTAGGAGAGGCTTATTTTAATTTTATGCCAAGGTTATTTTGGGTTGAACTTCAAACAAGATTTGGTAATCAATACTATGTAAAAGATCACGGGGAGGATGGCGCAGTATTAGATGCAATTAATTCCGTAAAGATTTGCCTTGAAAGAGGAGGGTGTCAAGTTGTTCCTGGCTTACCCAAAGAGCAATATATATGGACTTTATGTACATCTATTCTTGGAGGCTTAGTAGCAGGTTTCGCTTCTGCTCCAAGAAAAGAAGGACAAGTCATATCTATTGGATTTCTAGCTCTTCTTTCTCCTTTATGGGGAATGTTATTTGGAATTTTTGGTTTAGCACCGATAATATCCAGAACAACTGAATTATTACCTTTATTTAAAAATGGTTTAGCTTTTACAGCCGCAGGAATTGCGGGTTATATCTTGTCTCAAACATTATTTTCAAGATATGAAAAGCCCAAAAATACTTAAAATATGATCAAAAATATCTAATCCTGCAAAAATTTATCTTCTTGACAAATTTCACCAGACTTTGAATACCATCGATGAGAAACATGTCTTAATTTCTTTTTTTCAAACTCAATCCATGAAAAATTAATTAGTAATTTCCCATCTTCATCAGTTTTATATCTTGGCACTACAGCAGTGTTGAAATAAATTGTTCCTTTGCTATCAATTTTAAACATCTCTCTCAAACCAAGATTTCTTTTAAGCTGATTGTGCATATGACCAAAAATTACAAGGTCAACTTTTCTTCTCTTTTGTATTTGTGAAATAGCCACAGACAAATCTCTATCTCCCCAATCTAAGGAGGGTAATTTCCAGTCTTTCCCACAAATGCTTTTAGGTTCTGAGCCTAAACCGGAAGGGCCAGCATGAGACATAATTATTAAAGGTATATCTTCGACACTCTCTTTTGAGCATTTGATGATTTTATTTATTGAATCTTGTTCGGTAATGGGCCCATAAACGCCTTTAACTTCTTTTGAAAGATAATAGCCGCCTCCAGAACTACATGGTCTTGCAGACAATAAATTTATTTGATTATTAAAAACTTTCAAATCCCATGCACAATATTTTTCACCAAGAATACGTATCTGCTTTGAGAGAGTTTCGCCTGTAGAGTCTTTCCCTCTATCATGATTTCCCAAAATCACAAAAGTAGGAATTTTGATCTCATTGATTTTTTTAATTATTTTGATACTCCCATCAGAAATATCTCCAACAAATAAAACAATATTGGGTTTAATAATCGATAAAACGTTCAAGTCTAATTCAGACCATTGACCATGACAGTCACCAACAATAGCAATTTTTATATTTGTCAGAATTTTTTCTGTTTAAAGGCATATAATCTATTTAGAGATATTCTAAATCCTGACCAGTATAACTTCTACTGCAAAACACAAATCCGTTCAAAACGAAGAGGATTTGATTTCCGAAATAAAGGAGCGTTGCAAAAAGGCAAATGCAATTATTCTTGCGCACTATTATCAAGCTCCAGAGATTCAGGAAATTGCAGATTTTATTGGCGATTCATTAGATCTATCTAGGAAAGCTGCAAATAATGATGCAGATATAATAATTTTTTGCGGTGTACACTTTATGGCCGAAACTGCAAAAATACTTAGCCCTAATAAAACCGTCCTTTTACCAGATATTGACGCAGGATGCTCATTAGCTGATGATTGTCCCTCAGATAAATTTCAAAAGTTTAGGGAAGAAAATCAAGATCACTTTGTCGTAAGTTATATAAATTGTACTGCAGAAGTAAAAGCTCAAAGTGATCTGATATGTACAAGCAGTAATGCCGTCTCATTAATTAAAAAGATACCTCAAGATAAAAAGATAATATTTGCACCAGATCAGAACCTTGGCAGATGGGTACAGAAAAATTCAGGAAGAGATCTTAAATTATGGCCTGGCAGCTGTATTGTTCATGAATCATTTAGCGAAGAAGCACTACTAAAACTAAAATACCAAAATCCAGGATCAAAAGTCATTGCTCATCCTGAATGTAGTCAAAATTTACTATTTCTATCTGATTTTATTGGATCAACAAGTAAACTGCTTGATTTTGTAAGTAAAGATCCATCTAAAACTTACATGGTATTAACTGAACCTGGAATAATTCACCAAATGAAGAAGAAAGAACCTAACAAAATTTTTATTGAAGTCCCCGACATAGAAGGTTGTAAATGTAACGAATGTCCATATATGAAATTAAATACCTTAGAAAAAATTCTTGATTGTTTGAAAAATAATTCCCCGTCTATCGAGCTTGACCCAGAAATAATAAGAAGGGCCTATGTACCAATAAAGAGAATGCTTGATATGAGTGATTAGTTTAATGCAAATACCTGCTCTTTTTTATTAATTTTTAGGAATGCATTAAGGTTTGTAGTGTTTGGATTAAATTCACTAATCTGATTATTTCTTGTAATTATATTTACTAGCTCTTTTTCACCAGCTTTATATTGTTTATCTTTTCTAGTTCCAATCTCTCTAAGGAGAATAGGGTTTGCATTCGTTTTTACTTCTATGTCTGGAATTATTCCAGATTTATTTATATCAGTGCCGTTCGGAGTTAAATACTTAGCGACTGTAACAGTTAGACCTGAACCATCAACTAATGTTCTCATGGATTGAACTAGACCTTTACCAAACGTTTTCTTCCCAACTAATTTTCCCCTTTTGTTATCTTTTATTGCGCCAGAGACTATTTCACTAGCACTAGCAGAACCCTCATTAACCAGGACAACTAAGGGCTTTTTTGTTAGAGCTTGACCGTTTCCTCTTTTTGTTTCTTTTAAACCATCTTTACTTACTGTACTTACTATTACTCCTTTGTTAATAAAGTGCCTTGAGATATCAATGCTTGATTCTAATAAACCTCCTGGATTACTTCTCAAGTCAAGAACATATCCTGCGACTTTTTTTGTTTCCAGATCCTTAATAGCATCTCTAGTCTCTTTTGATGCATTTGCGTTAAATTGTTTAATTCTTACATAGCCAATTAAAAAGCCATTTTTGGTTTGATTGACTTTACTTGATACAGATTTTATTTCAATTTTTTCTCTTGATAAAATCTTAAAAAAGGATTTAGAACCTCTAAGAATTTCAAGCTTTACTTTAGTACCTCTTTGTCCTCTTATTAATTTAACGGCCTCCTCAATATTCATACCTTCAGTAGAAATATTATCTATGGATAATATTTTATCTTTAGCTTTTATTCCAGAATCAAATGCAGGGGTTCCCTCTATGGGAGAAATAATGATTAAATCATCAGATTCTTTATCTTTAACTATTTGGATACCAACTCCAGTTAATTCCCCGGAGGTATCAATTCTCATTTGATTAAATTCCTTAGGTTCTAAAAATCTTGTATAAGAATCATCTAAATTTGAAAGCATATCTCTAATCGCATCATATGCTTCATTGCTGTCTGAATATGTTTTTGATAAAACTTCTTTTCTTAGATTAATCCAACTGGACTTTTGAAATTTACCGCTTGAATCGAGAAAATCTCTATATACAATTTGCCAAACATGATCAATTACTTCTTTATAACTATTATTTAAAACTGTTGCTTCTGCAAAATTATTTAAAAATAGCCCAGAAAAGGATGTCGCAAACAGAATTATAAATTTTTTTTTAAGCAATTTTCTTATCTTTAAAGAATTCGATATTTTTAATTATAAAAAGAATTTATTTATAATTCAAAAATTTGACAAATCCTTAAGGATCAATCCACTTCCCATCATCCTTAATAAGTTGGATTAAAGCATTAACACCCTCATCTTCAGGTACTCTTTTTATCTCTTCTTTCCTTCTATATAAGGCGATAGTTCCTTTGCCTTTCCCTACATAACCATAATCAGCGTCTGCCATTTCTCCTGGCCCATTAACAATACATCCCATTATTGCTATATCTAAACCCGTTAAATGAGAAGTGGCGTTTCTAACTTTCTCTACAACTTCTTCTAGATTGAAAAGTGTTCTCCCACAACTAGGACAACTGATATACTCAACCATAGTTTTTCTAAGTCCCAAAGATTGCAAAATTGAATAGCAAACTGGTATTTCCTTTTCTGGAGCTTCTGTTAAAGAAACCCTGATAGTATCTCCTAATCCCTCTGCTAAAAGCGTTCCAATTCCAGCAGTACTTTTAATCCTTCCATAATCACCATCTCCAGCTTCAGTTACTCCTAAATGTAAGGGATAGTTATATCCTTCTGAGTCAAGCCTATCTGCGATCATTCTGTAAGCTGCCATCATGACTGGAGCCCTGGAAGCTTTCATAGAAATAATTATGTTATGAAAATCAAGCTCATCACAAATTTTGACGAACTCCATCGCAGATTCTGTCATTCCCAATGGCGTATCCCCATAAGTAAAAAGCATTCTCTCAGATAAAGATCCATGATTAACTCCAATCCTTAGAGCTTTATTCTCAGCCTTTAAAACTTCAACCAAAGGGGTAAATCTTTTAAGTATTGTTTGTTTAATAGTTTCAAATTCCTCATCTGTATATTTAGTTCTTGTAGGGTCTGATTTTTCAAACACAAACAATCCGGGATTAATTCTTACTTTATCAACATGTTTTGCAACCTCCATTGCAATTTTCATACCATTATGATGAACATCAGCTACCAAGGGGGTGTTGATGTTATTTTCTAATAATTTTGCTTTAATATCTCCTACTGCTTTTGCGTGCGCTAAGGAAGGGACAGTTAATCTTACTATTTCACAACCTACATCATTAAGTCTTTTGATGGCTAAGTAAGCATTTTCGACATCCATAGTATCTTCATTGATCATCGATTGAACTCTTACTGGATGATCACTTCCAATAGCCACATCCCCAACCATTACTGTTCTAGTTATCCTTCGATCAATATGAGTTGAATATCTTTTGGAGAGACTATTAACCTCTTTTGATTGAGTTAATGACATTAAAATTCTTGATATTCAAAAAGGATTTCACTAAATTATACGGCATATAGTTTACCACTTACATTCTCTAGGTCTTTCAAAGTTAGATGGTAAGGTTTATTGATTTCTTTTGAAGGGAATCTCAACAAATAAGATGGATGAAAAATTACCATAATTTCTCTCCTATCTTTTTTAATCCATTGACCTCTTAAATTACTTATAGGATCTTTAACTTCTAAAATAGCTCTCATAGCAGTAGAACCAGTGAGTAATATAAATTTTGGATCAACTAGCTTTATTTGCTGTAATAACCATGGTTTATGAATATTAATTTCTCTAGCATTCGGTTTTCTATTATTTGGTGGACGACATTTAATTACATTACAAAAATAAACATCCTTCTCATAGTCAATCCCAGCTTGTATTAATAATTCGTTTAATAACCTACCAGATTTACCTACATAAGGTTTTCCTTCTAAATCTTCCTGTGCTCCAGGTGCCTCACCAATTACTAACAAATCTGCAAATACACTTCCTCTCCCAATTACTAACCTTTTCACCGAAAATAAAACTTTAAATATTTTTATCTTAAGAACTCAAAACATGAAAATAAAATAGATTAAGAAAATGAACTAAATTAAACCATAGTGTGATAGTTTTATTTATTCTTAATTTATGCATCTGTCATTATTAAAAGTCATATTTGAAAAGTCATAAGTCAATGAGTCAAGTTAATTTATCTGATCGGGCACTTTCAATTGAGCCTTCTCTTACATTGCAGATAAGTGCTAAAGCAAACCAGTTATCTGCAGAAGGAGTAGATATTTGCAATTTAAGTGCAGGAGAACCCGATTTTGATGCCCCAAAAGAAGTTATAGAGGCTACAAGTAAAGCTATATTTGACGGATTTACAAAGTACGGGCCCGCAGCGGGGAATTTAGATCTCCGAAAAGCAATTGCAAATAAACTACAAATTCAAAACGATATAAATTATGAATTTGAAAATGTAATGGTCACAAATGGTGCTAAGCAAGCAATATATAATCTTTTCCAAGTCTTGTTAAATACTGGAGACGAAGTTATTATTCCTTCTCCATTTTGGTTAAGTTATCCCCAGATGGTTAGATTGGCGGGTGGTAACCCAATTTTTGCAAATTCCTCTGCAGAAGATGGGTTCAAAATAAATATAAAAGATTTGAAGTCTAAAGTCTCTTCAAAAACTAAATTTATAATTATCAATTCTCCAAATAACCCTACTGGAAGAGTTATGTCAAAGGAAGAATTATTACAAATTGCCGATTTAGTCAGAGAAAATCCAAATATCAATATTCTATCTGATGAGATTTACGAACTAATCCTTAAAAAAGAATTTAAACACTACAGTTTATCTTCATTAGCAAATGACTTAAAAGATAGGATTTTTATAATAAATGGATTTGCGAAAGGATGGGCTATGACTGGCTGGAGGATAGGTTATTTAGTAGGTCCCAAAGATGTAATCAAAGCATCCTCAGCATTACAAAGTCAAAGTACAAGTAATGTTTGCTCTTTTGTTCAAAAAGGTGCTTTAGAGGCTTTAAAAATTAATAATGAATTTTTCTCAATAATAAATAGCCATTATGATCAAAGAAGAAGTCTTCTCTATGAGGGCCTTAAGAATATAAATGGTATTTATATTGAAGAACCAAATGGAGCATTTTACGCATTTCCAAAATTACCTAACTCTTCAATTACTTCAGTTGATTTCTGCAACAAAGCTCTTCAAGATTATGGATTAGTTGTTGTACCTGGAAAAGCTTTTGGGGCTGACGAATGTATAAGAATGTCTTGTGCCGCTTCAGAGATTAAAATAAAAGATGGACTACAAAGGCTTGAAAAAGCAATTTCTAAATATTATTGATTAAAGTCAATTATGTTTAATTTAAAAAATTTCCTACTAAGTTCATCTTTATTATTTTCTATTTTTTCATCACCTGTATTTTCAAATCCCAAAGTTTTAAAAGTTGGCGCAATACCTGATCAAAACCAAGATGTTTTGGACAAAAGATTTAATTTATTTTCAAAAGAATTATCCAAACAACTTGATGTAGAAGTTAAATACATTCCTGTTATTAATTATGTTGCAGCAGTAACTGGATTTAGAACTAAAGATTTAGATTTAGTTTGGTTTGGCGGTTTATCAGGAGTTCAAGCAAGATTACAAACTCCTAATTCAATTGTGATAGCTCAAAGAGATATTGATAAGGAATTTAAAAGTGTTTTTATAGTAAACAAAAATTTAGAGCTTAACTCAATTTCAAACATTAAAGGACTTAAAAAACTAAAGAATTTAAGATTTACTTTTGGCTCTGAAAACTCAACTTCTGGAAGATTAATGCCAGAATATTTTTTAAATCTAGCAGGGGTAGAAATTAAACACTTTAAAGGAAAAAAAGCAGGTTTTAGTGGAAGTCATGATGCCACTATAGCTTTAGTTAATAGTGGGGCATTTGATGCTGGAGCTTTAAATAAACAAGTTTGGGAAAACAATCTTAAAAATAATCCCAAAAGGACAAGTAATTTAAAATTATTCTGGATCACCCCAGAATATGTTGACTATCATTGGGTAGCTCAAGGGGATCTTGAAAATAGATTCGGTGAAGGGTTTACAACAGAACTTAAATCAGTAATTCTAAATTTAGATATAAATAAAAAATCACATAAAAAGATTTTAGATATATTCAATGCAAAAAGATTTATAAATGCAGAAGCAAAACAGTATAAAAATATAGAGGAAGTAGGGAGGAAATTAAATAAAATCAGATGAATAATACTCTCTTAGAATTAAAAAATATATCTTATAAATACAAAAATAATCTGATTCTAAATAAAGTAAATTTAAAAATAAATTCAGGTGAGAAAATTGCACTTTTAGGAAAAAGCGGTTCAGGAAAAACTACACTTATATCAGTTCTTAATGGCACTATCAAGCCAACTCATGGTGAGGTTAGATTATTCAATAAAAGTTTCGAGGAATTAGATAGAAAGCAGAAAAGCAAGATAACAACTATTTGGCAAGATTTAAGATTAATAGAAGATCTCTCTGCAGAACAAAATGTTAATTGTGGACTACTAGCGGAAAACAATTTTTATTTCGCTTTTAAAAATTTGCTAAATATAAGTTCTTTTAAGAAGGCGCATAAATATATGAAATTATGTAGACTTCATAACTCTGTTTACGCCAAAAAAATCAGTAAACTATCTGGGGGGCAAAAACAAAGGGTGGCTATAGCTAGATCATTAATTCAAGGATCAAATATATTACTTGCAGATGAGCCTTTTAATAATTTAGATCCCAAATTAATAACAACAATTAAAAACCTGCTGCTAGAAAATATACATAAAAATAATACAAAAAAATCCCCAAAGACCGCATTAGTTGCCTTACATAGATTAGATTTGCTGAACGATTTCGATAAAGTTATTGGAATAAGGGATGGTAAAATTTTTTTCAATATTAAAAGAAATAACTTAAAGAAGCTTCATTTAGAAAAAATATATTAATTAGTTGAATAAATTAAAGTTAAACTATACCTCATTATCTTTTCTTCCATTTTTGGTATGCATACCTCTAGGGTATCAATTAATAAACAATATTCATTTTGGAGGATTTAAATTACTCCAAGAATTCTTTATTTCTGCATTTAATCCCAAGATCGATAATGAAATTATTATTACTGTAATTAATCGATTAAATGAAACTATCTTAATTGGTTTTTTTAGTTGGTTAGTAAGTATTATTTTTGGAGCAATTTTTGGAATAATATCCTCAAATATTTTTTATAAAATCTTTAATATTCCAAATTTTTTCTACCGAATAATAAGGTTTTTTCTAACAATAATTAGATCAATTCATGAAGTAGTTTGGGGAATAGTATTAATGCAAATATATGGAATAAACTTTTCAATAGGAATAATAGCTATATGTTTACCTTATATTGCTGTAAATTCAAAAGTTTTTGCTGAACAATTAGAAACTATTGACTACAAAAGTTTTGAATCTATAAATCAAATAAATGCACCTAAATTTTCTTCTTTATTAACTATATTATGGAATCCAATAATAAATACATTTAAAAACTTTGGTTTATATCGATTAGAGTGTTCAATAAGAAGTACGGTGATTTTAGGACTTTTTGGGATTGGAGGAATAGGTACTAGTATTTTTTTATCTTTCCAAACTTTGAATTTTAGAGAGTTATGGACTTATTTATGGTCATTAGCAATTTTGATAATTCTTTCAGGATTAATATTCAAAAAAATAAAATTTAATACTACAAATAAAATCCTATCTATTTTTTTTATTGCAGTTTTTTTCATAACAATTTTATTTTCTTTTTCATATTTTGTTTATTTTATTTTTAATAATAATTTTGAAAATTTTAATTCCGTTAGTTCTCTATTTAAATCAAGCTCAAATTTAGGGTTATTTGATTTCTTAAAACTTATATTAGAAACAATAATTTTAAGTCTTTTATCAACTGGAATCGCAATTAGTTTACCTCCATTAGTAATAGTAATTTTTAACAACAATGCTTCTAAAATTTTTATAAAAATTTTTGCGTTTTTATTACGCTTAATACCTACACCTGTAATACTTCTAATTCTATTAACTTTTAATAATCCTTCTTTATCTTTAGCAGCTTTAACATTAGGTCTTCACAACGCTGGCATTACAAGCAAATTACTTTTTACAAATCTTGATAGCCAAGACAGGAGAAATTACATTGCAATGAAATCTCTAGGAATCTCAAAAAAGACTAGTTGGCTTTTAGGTTTATTTTCTCAACAAGCAAAAAGTTACTTAGCATATTGCACTTATAGATCTGACATCATTATTAGAGAAACTGCAATTGTTGGGGTCATTGGAAGTGTTGGTCTAGGATGGAAGTTGCAAGAATCACTAAGTTCCTTCGCATGGCAAGAAGTTACCATAGTTTTGATAGCTTATAGCTCCATCGCAATAGTTGGCGAATTAATAAATGGTAAAATCAAAAATAGTTTAACTTGATTTGTAAGAATAATTTGTTGAATCAAGTAATTATTTTTTTCCGGTTATAGTGATTAGTTTACCAAAACAGCTAGTTGTAATTGGAGATAGTTCAGTTTATGGATGGGGAGATAATGAAGGTGGCGGATGGTGTGAGAGGCTTAGAAAAGATTGGTGCAATAACCAAAATGGGCCAGTAATTTATCAACTTGGTGTAAGGGGAGATGGGATAGAAAAAGTTTCATCTAGATGGGAAAAAGAATGGTCATCTAGAGGAGAAACGAGAAGAAATAAACCTAAAGCAATTCTGCTTAATATTGGTCTTAACGACACCGCAGCAATTGGTCAGAAAAACGGAAGACATCAATTAGATATAGATGGATTTGAATATGGATTAGAGAGACTTATTAATGAAATGAACTCTCAAACAAATGTCTTTGTTATTGGTCTGACACCTGTTGACGAAAGCAAAATGCCTTTCGCAGGATGTTTATGGTACTCAAATGATTTTTGTAATTCTTATGAAAGGAGAATGGAGGAAGTATGCCTCAATCAGAATGTCCCATTTCTTCCTACTTTTAGAGAAATGTACTCTGATCAAAGGAGTAAAAATTGGATTACTCATGATGGAATTCATCTAAATTCGGAAGGTCATTTCTGGCTTTTCCAAAGACTTAAGAGCTGGGAGATTCTTACAAAATGGAAGGAATCCTAAGTCTTTTCAAATATTTTTAATTAAAAAAATATGAATATAAAAAAAGAGCAAAGATAGCAAAAAAAGAAGCAATACTTGTCTGAATAGCATTTACTAATTCATTACTTAATTTATATTTGTTTTGAAATTTAGCACCAATAATACTCTCAGAGAGTGTGGCCAAAAAACCCGAAACTGCAACAACTATGAAATGGTATTTTGTAGAAATAATTGATAGACGAAACATTACGAAGGCCATAAATATTGCTCCAAAAAAACTAGCTAATGTCCCTTCTAAACTGACTCCTCCTTCTGTTCCTCTATCAACCTTTTTAAGTGAAGTAATTAAATATGTATCTTTCCCAAACCTTTTCCCAATTTCGCTGCCAAAAGTATCCGCCAACTTTGCAGCAAAACTTGCAGCAAATCCTATTTTAAACATCACTGCGTTGGCAGGATTAAATTTAGTCATAATTGCAAGAAATAATCCTGTAGCTGCAGAGCCCCATACATTTTCAGGACCTCTTCTCCCACCTCTTTTTTCAGCTATTCCTTGTTCTTTTTTAAATTTGAAACCTATTTTTGTAACGAGAGATCCAAATATTAAATAAATTACAACTGACATCCATCCCTGCCAAGACAAACAACCCCACAAAATTGTTCCTAAAATACCTGCACTAATCCAACCACCTTTTGTCATCAAAGGAATCTTGCAAAATATATAAATCAAAATGAAATTAATAAAAAAACCTATAAAAAATTGATTTCTAATTAAATCCATATTTATCTAATTCCTTAATTTCAAATCAATTCTCCATTGATTTAGAATAGATGATGCGTTAATACTAGCTGTTGAAGTTCTTAAGATAGTATCAGAAAGTTTAACAAAGGTAATATTATTTTTTTTAAAAAAATCAATTTCTTTAGAGGACCAACCTCCTTCAGGGCCAATTACATTCCAAAAAATACCTCCTTTTTTATTCTCAAATTCTTGCTGTTTTCTTAACCATTGATTTAAGTCATATATTGTTTCTTCTCTAGTTATGGAAATTGAAACTCTTTCTTGATTATTTCTACTTTTTAGCCATTCAATAATATCCACACCATTTAAAATAGATGGTTTCCATAATCTCTCACTTTGCTCAACTGCTTCTTTGATAATTGAATTCCATCTCAAAAGTTTTCTCGAAAAATTTAAATTTTTGTTTACCTGTCTTTCTGAAAATAATGGCTGTATGAAATCAATTCCTATTTCAGTACACATTTTTAAAATATCCTCAAAACCACTTTTTGGTATTACAACAGCTATTCCTAATAAGTAAATTTCTTGTTCTTGAAATGTGTAAGGTTTTTTTAATTGAACTATTTCTAAACAATCATTTTTAACTTTTATAGCTTTCCATAATGAACCCTCTCCGTTAGCTATAAATATTTCTTTACCATTTTTTATCCTCATTACTTTATTTAAATAATGAGCCTCTTCTTTAGAAAGTTCTAAGTTTTTGTTCTTAATATTTTCAATTCTTTCATGGGAAATAATTAATCTTGTTAAGTCTTCCATCTAAAACACTTAATCTTTGAAAACTAAATCTTCATGTTCTTCAATTGCCCAATCATTATTTTCACCCCCAATAATTAACTCTTCAATTTTTACATAATTATTTGATATCTCATTCAAAGAATTAATTAATATATCTATTGCAATGGAGTCTGAAGTTCCAAAATCAACCCAACATCTTCCCCAAAAATTTTGATATTCCATAATTCCTAAATTATGCATTAAGGCTGGAAGAGATGCATTTTTTTGGTCATTATCGTAGGACATCCAACTTAGATCGGAACCCTCTTCATGAGTTTGCAAATTTTCAGAATTAAATCCACCTAACCTTCCTAAAACGTACCAACTATCAAAAACACCATCTAAATAATTTTTTTCATCTTGAGTTGGTGATTCTGAAAACCTGATCCATATCCAACAATTAAAAGGGTCGACTTCCCTAAAAATAATATTCATATTGACTAATAACTTTTTAGATCTACAGCTATTATAAGTAAGTTATTACTAGATTAAAATTCATACCTATAACTTAATTAATAATGCTTGACTTAAAAGAAATATCTTATCAACCCCAAACTGGCGAAAGAAAAATAATAGACAATTTAAATTTAAAAGTTCATGAAAATGAAATTATTTTAATTTGTGGCAATAGTGGTTCTGGGAAAACAACACTACTCGAGATAATAAGCGGATTAACAAATCCACAAAAAGGAAAAATTACTTGGAAGAATAAAATTTTATCTTCTAGACAAAGAAGATGGTTTTGTGGAGTAGTATTCCAATTTCCTGAAAGATACTTTATAGGTACAACCATTGGGAGAGAATTAAAAATAGGCCATAAATCTTTAAGAGAAAAAAATATAGAAATAGTTTTAAATAAAGTTGGTTTGAAAAAAATTAATCTGACTCAACCACCAGAACAACTAAGTGGCGGACAACAAAGGCGATTAGCTGTAGCAGTACAACTACTTAGAAACCCCTCAATACTTTTACTTGATGAACCAACAGCTGGATTAGACTATTCAATGAGAAATGATGTAAAGAATTTAATTCTTGATTTAAAAAATAAAAATACAATTATTATTGTTACTCATGAACCTGCCTTATTTGAGGGGATTCCTTCTAGGATATTATTCTTAGAAAAAGGGAAAATCAAAAATTTTATGAAAGAAAATCATGCAGGATAGGATAGTTCGGGCTACTGCAGCAAATGGAGGAATAAGATTAGTTGCGGTCTTAACAACAGAATCTTCTTTAGAAGCAAAAAAAAGACACGGTCTTTCTTATTTAACCACCTGTATCTTAGGAAGAGCATTTAGTGCTTCACTACTTTTAGCAAGCTCGATGAAGATAATACATGGGAGGGTTACTTTAAGAGTTAGATCTGACGGACCTTTAAAAGGATTACTAGTTGATGCAGGTAGAGACGGAAAAGTTAGGGGTTATGTAGGGAATCCTAATTTAGAATTAGACCTAGTCAAAAAAGGTAATAATAAATTTTCTTTTGATTTTACAAAAGCATTAGGTAGAGGATATTTAAATGTAATTAGAGATAGTGGATTTGGAGAACCCTTTACGAGCACTGTTGAATTAGTAAATGGAAATATTGCTGAAGACTTAGCTTCATATCTATATCATTCAGAGCAAACTCCTTCTGCTGTATTTATTGGAGAAAAAATCCAAAATAAAAGTGTTATTTGTAGTGGTGGCTTATTAGCTCAAGTTCTACCTAAAAAAGATACTGACCCACTACTAATCTCACTACTTGAAGAAAGATGTAAAGAAATTAATTCTTTCAGCGAAGACTTATTTAAGTCAAAAGATAATCTTCTTTCGTTAATTAGAAATATATTTCCCGATATTGACGATAAATCAATCTCTGAAAAAGCTCGTTCCCAAGAAGTGAGTTTTAAATGCAAGTGTTCCAAACAAAGAAGTTTAAATGCGATGAAAATGCTTGATAAGAGCGAATTAGAGGACATCCTCAAGAAAGATGGCAAAGCAGAGTTGGTTTGTGAATTTTGTAAAAATAAATATCTTGTAAATTATGAAGAAATTAAATCTATGATAGAAAATCAATCATAAAAAAATTACGCCTAACCATAAAATAACCATGGCCGGAATACTTTGAATTTTTTGTATTGATAAAGAGTTGTTTGATACTTCCTGAATGAAAGAATTATTTTCAAGCAATCCGCCAAATATTAATCCTATCGAGAGAAAGGTAACACTCCAACCCAGAGAACCTATAAATCTTTTCCCCGATTTAATTTGAGTATAGGTAAGTATTAATGTTGAGATAGAGAGTAAAAGTCTATTATTAGAGTCTGGACTGATAAATAACAAAATTAAAAATAATAGCCCAACAGATATTTTTATTGAAAGATTATCAAATGAGGGGGTAGTTATTTTTGGCAGACTATACTGACTTGAATTGTTAGAATTATTATTTAAATTTTTTATTTTAGAAAGAAGTGGGAAATTATTATTGGTAAATTGATTTATTTGTTTTTCTTTTTTTGAGGCACTCACAGCTTCATAGCTTACATTGCCTGATTGCCTGGCTTTCAAACTCCCCATGAGTAATTGATCAAAGGAAGATTCTATTTTCGCTTTTAAAATTAAATCTTCACCAGCCTCTTTAACTTTAATATCTCTAGCCTTCTGAATATCTTCAAAAGCAGCACCTTCTTTTACACCTAAAATTTCATAAGGTGATTTTTCGTTATTATTTTTATTACTGTTTGAATC
The DNA here is from genome assembly GCA_003281255.1 of Prochlorococcus sp. AG-347-L02. Classification (GTDB taxonomy): domain Bacteria; phylum Cyanobacteriota; class Cyanobacteriia; order PCC-6307; family Cyanobiaceae; genus Prochlorococcus_A. The sequence continues at coordinate 173,290 of QCCL01000001.1, read as the reverse complement.
CAAAATTTTTTACCAATACTAACAGATTAACTAATTTTATAATCCATTAAGACTTTATAAAACAATTGGTTCGACTCCACTAACAACGGGCGCAACTTTGTTTAAATTTAATTGATTATTGTCTTCAACAAATTGATTTAGATTCCACTCATTTTTGAAAAGAATAACTGGCCTATTCCAACAATCTTTAACTATTTTACAGTTGAATATTCTGCCTAGTTTTTCAATGGCTGGCCATCCATCAGAAATCCATCTAGCCAATTGATATGGCATTGCTTCAAGATTTGCATCTACACCATATTCACTTTTTAATCTGTGAGTTACTACCTCCAACTGCAATTGACCAACGGCTGCGAGTATGGGATCTCTTTTACTCTCATCAAAGTCATAAAGAATCTGAACAGCACCTTCTTCTCGAAGTTCATTAACACCTTTTCTAAAGTTTTTAAATGCTGAGGGATTTGGATTTCTTAGCCAACTGAATATTTCAGGACTAAAGGATGGTATGCCCTCATATTCCAGATGAGCACCAGTATAAAGAGTATCTCCAATAGAAAACATCCCTGGATTATTTAAACCAATAACATCTCCAGGATAGGCATCATCAACTACTTCTCTATCTTGCCCAAATATTTTTTGTGGTCTTGATAATCTAATTGTTTTCCCAGTTCTGGAATGTTTAACTGACATATCCTTTTCAAATTTGCCACTACAAACTCTTATAAAAGCAACCCTATCTCTGTGCTTTGGATCCATATTTGCCTGAAGCTTAAAAACAAACCCACTAAATTCATCGCTTGCAGGTTCAATATCCCCTTTATTACTATTTCTTGAAGTTGGTTTTTGTGCCATTTTTAAAAAACTATCTAAAAATGGCCTTACGCCAAAATTAGTCATGGCAGATCCAAAGAAAACTGGGGTTAAAGAGCCATTAAAAACTTTTTCTTTTTCAAATTTAGATCCTGCCTCATCAAGAACCTCCAATTCTTCAAGTGAGTTTTCAAGTAAATCTCTCTCTACATATTTTGATAGCTCTTTATCTTCAAGACTTAATCTTTTCTCATTCGATTGTTTCCCTCTCACCGCTTTATCAAATAAAATAACCTCTCTCGAAAATCTATCAATAACCCCTCTAAATTCCTCGCCACTACCAATTGGCCAGTTTATAGGTAGGGTATTTAATCCAAGTTCTGATTCAATTTCATCAAGTAAAGAAAATGGCTCTCTTCCTGGTCTATCCATTTTATTTATGAAAGTAAATATTGGTATTTTTCGCATCTTGCAAACTTCAAACAATTTTCTAGTTTGAGGTTCTAGTCCTTTAGCAGCATCTTCCAACATAACAGCATTATCAGCAGCAGCTAATGTTCTATAAGTATCTTCGGAGAAATCTTGGTGTCCTGGTGTATCTAATAGATTAATTACTGATCTTTCATATTCAAATTGCAATACAGTTGATGTAATAGAAATACCTCTTTGTTTCTCAAGTTCCATCCAGTCTGAGGTGGCTTTTCTCTGATTACCCCTAGCTTTTACTGCTCCTGCCTGTTGAATGGCACCTCCATACAAAAGAAGCTTTTCGGTAAGAGTCGTTTTCCCAGCATCTGGATGTGAAATAATAGCAAAATTTCTTCTTTTATTTACCGCATCCAGTATTTCTTTATTATTTAGAATTTTAGTACCTAAGCTCATTTATATAATATAAGTGCCTTTCACTTAGTTCTTAAACATTACCATAGACTATTAAATAATTTTCTCCTTCCTCAAATACATCTAAAGAGGATAGATCATTCTCTAAGGTGAAATTTTTTAACTCTTTAAAAGTATAAGAAGCTCTTAAAGATGCATAATAATCATTAGTTAAAATCTCATTGTATTTAGTTGAACATTGTGCTTTGAGTTCTAAAGCAGACTTTTCATCTAATGGCCTTTTTAAGTCCTTGTGAAAATTTACAGTCAGATTACTAGACAAACTTCTTATTGTGTTGAAGAAATCTTCAAGATTGGTTATGTGATGAATCAAACTGTTGCTTACAAGTAAACTAATTCTTTTTTTAAATAAAAAATTATTAGATTTAATGTCTTTAATGTCAGAACAAATGTAGCTTAAATTTTTTAATTTTTTTTGATTATTAGAAATACTTTTATTATATTCTGCTCTCAAAATCATCTCTTTAGAACCATCTATTCCCACAACTGCAGTATTAGGCCATTTTGTTGCTAACTTCTCAGAAATATTTCCTGGGCCACATCCTAAATCAACTATTAAATCTTTTTCACCTAAAGAAATATTTTTTTTCAAAAGATATTGATTTATTTGATTAATTAGCTTAACTTCCCCTTCTGAAAAATCCGCTTCGTCATAAGAAATGACCTGCTCTTTTTCTTCCATTAATTCAGGTTCGGGTACTCTTTCCATATCCTTTCTTGAAACAAAGATTTCATATTAAACATAATTCTACACAAACCGTTAAATAGTGGTAAGAATAGTTGCAGACGCCACAGGTAGAGTTATTCTTCCATTACGGGTTATTTACATACGTTTTTTTTTATCGTGACTATTGCACCAAATAAAGCTTCTTCAGAGAGCAATTCCAATAATCTTAAAAAAGATGATTTTCCAAAGACTGCGCCAGCTGCTTATCCAGTTTTTTTCAGATCTTATAGTAGAAAAACTTCATCCGGCAAAAGGGAGAACTGGAGCGAAGTAGGCGAAAGGAATTTATCGGGATTAAAAGAATTAGGAAAACTTTCTGAAGAAGAATTAATCCTAATGAGAGAGATGCAAAGTAACCAAAAAGCCCAACCTTCAGGAAGATGGTTATGGATAGGCGGAACCCCTTGGATTAATAAGAACCAAAATTTCTCAGGAGCATACAACTGTACCTCAACAAACTTAATTGATTGGGAAGCCTTCGCATTAATGATGGACTTAGCAATGATGGGATGTGGAACAGGTGCAATAATTGAGCCTCATTTTATAAATAATTTACCTACGGTAATTAACAAAATAAATATTAAATCAGTCAGCGAAGTTGGAATAACTCCTAAAGATCTAAGAGAAGAAAAGTCATCATTAGAAATTAAAGGAAAAGATCTTCATATCAAAGTTGGAGATAGCAGAAGAGGATGGGTAGATAGCTATAAATATCTTCTTGAGGCATCAAGTAACGAAAGTCTTGAAAGAGAAATTGATATTTATATTGATTTGGAAGATATTAGGCCTGCTGGAGAATCATTAAAAGGTTTTGGTGGTATGGCAAATCCTATCAAATTGAAAGATCTCTACTCCAGAGTCGCATCACTTCTTGGAAAGGCCATAGGCAGGAAATTAAGTACAGTAGAATGTTGTTTATTAATTGATGAAGCTGCAGTAACCATAGTTGCTGGGAATATAAGAAGAAGTGCTGGAATGAGACAATTTGCTTCAGATGATAAGGAAGCCGCAACAGCAAAAGAAAATTTATGGAGTCAAGATGAGAATGGTAATTGGAGAATAGATCCTGAAAAAGATGCCCTCAGAATGGCCAATCATACCAGGGTTTACCATACAAAACCCACTTACCAAACTGTTTTGGATGCAGTAACAAAACAATTCCATTCAGGTGAGGGAGCCATTCAATTTGCTCCAGAAGCAATCGCAAGATCAAATGCAGATATTCTCAAAGATGATCAATTGAGAAAGGAATTTATTGAAATCTACTCAGAACAAGGCAAGGATGAAGCGAGAAATTGGATAAATAGTAGTTATGGTCCTTTTTCAGAAGAAGAGTTAGACCACAGGATGAGCCGATATGGACTTAACCCTTGTGGGGAGATCTTGGGAAATGATTTCCATTGCAATTTGGCTGAAGTTCATTTAAATCAGATTGATCCAGGAAATTTTGAAGAGCAAAAAAAAGCTTTTAAAGCAGCCGCTCTTTCTGTAGCATGCTTACTTAATCATGAATTTGAAGTTGAGCGTTACAGAAAAAGTAGGGAATATGATCCTATCGTGGGAGTAAGTTTCACTGGATTATTTGATTTTTGTGTCCATGCCTTTGGGACGCCATGGTTGAAATGGTGGGAAGCAGGAAGACCAAATAGTGAAGAAGGAAAGGTTTTCAAGGAGAAGGAAGCTAAATTCCTCGATTCTTGGAGAAAAATAGTCAAAGAAACTGTCTGGGAATATTGTGATAAACATAATCTAAGGAGACCAAATAGATGTACAACAGTCCAGCCAGCTGGAACTAAAAGTCTATTAACTGGAGCAGCTCCAGGATGGCATCCTCCTAAGGCTCAAAGATTCATTAGAAGAATAACTTTCAGAAAAAATGATCCAATCGCTTTAGCTTGCATGGATTATGGCTACTCAGTTGTACCATCTCAATCTGATAAAGATGAAAATGGTTGCTTACTCGATAATCCATTTGATCCAAGATGTACAGAATGGTTAGTTGAAATCCCTACAGAAGTTAGTTGGGCAAATATAGATGGAGCAGACCAAATAGACATCAATAATTTCTCAGCACTAGCTCAATTTGATTTTTACATGCAAGTGCAGAAATTTTACACAGAGCATAATACCTCTGCAACCGTAGAATTTAGAGAAAATGAAATCAAGGATTTAGCTAAGGCTATTCATAATGCAATAGAAAATAATGAGGGATATATTTCAGCGGCATTGCTAGCTCGATTTAGTGCTAACGCTACTTTCCCTAGATTACCCTTTGAACCAATAAGCAAAGATGAATATATATCACTGCAAAATAAAGTAATAGAAAGGAAAGTTAATAACGATTTCTTTGATGCTCTCAATAAATATGATATTGGAGAACTATCTGAAGCAGGACCAGCAGGTTGTGATTCAGACAAGTGCTTACTTCCTCTTGCTAAACCTAAAGATTAAATTTTGAATTATTTGTAAATAAAAAATATAAATTAGTTTTTAAAAATTTAATTTATGGCTACCTCTTAAATAGGGACATAAATTATTTATGACATTAAGCTTAAATATTGGTAACTTTTTTAATGATTCCTCTAGTCATGCGTTAGTGGATGAGCTAAGAAAAAGAACATCAGAAGAGGATATCTTAGATTTTGAGAAAAAATTTAACTCCAAAAACGAAAAAAATCTACACATATATATATGTAGATTTCTAAAAAATAGATCAATATCCAGAGGCCTAGCCTCTAGATGGTTAATAACCATAATTGAAAACAAAGAATCAAAAATTGATGCTTTGCAAAAATTAAATAATTAGGTCAGCCCTGATAGTTTCCATAGAGCAATTCCAAAAATTGAGAATCCCATAATAAAAGTAAAAGCCAAAGCATTTACTAATTGAACCTTATCATTCATTCTGTTTGCGAATGGTAATAATTGAGCAAATAATGGAGTCTCTTCAACTATTGCAGATTTTTTTACTGTAGGTTTTTTGCTTCTAGAAAACATAAAACAATTTTTATAATCTTAAGAATTTTACATTTAAAAGTTCATTAAATAAAAAATACTTCTCAAAAACGAACAAAATGTAACCTGTAGCCAATTACGCTGGGATTATGATAAATATTTTTATCAAAAACTTTTTCTATCATTAATATATTAAGTTTATTTATTAAAACCCTAGACAAGTCATTTTAATTGATGTTACTATAAATTTGTAGCAACCGCTACCAAAACGTTCAACTTGCGTATAGCAAGCCGCAAATCGACTCAAGCCATGGAACGGGGACTTAAGCGAAAACGGAGCTTAAAAAATGACTCTAATTTACAGAGGACAAAAGTACGTCCAGAACAAAGAAGCAGCTAAAAAGCAGCACAATGAACTAACTTATAGAGGGAAAGCTTACACAAGCTAGTTTATTTAACCATTAAATAGATAAAGCCACTTTTAGTGGCTTTTTTATTGTCCATTCATAGACTAAAGAATAACTTAATACTTCTCACAAGCATTAAAATAATATGATTCAATTGCATTTATATATTAGATAACCATGGCAGATCAAAAACCTTTATTTAAAGCACCTTATGATATAAAAGATGTTAGTGCTCTTTTCGCCATAGTTGCCTTCGTTTTAATAATCGCCGCCATAGTTGGGAATAACTTATTTGGTTTATTTCAACAAAATGTGAACTTCGGATAGCGGGATTAGTAAGAGTTAAATTAATTTTTCAATAATCTCAATTGCATCGACGGTAACCTTGAATTATTTTTTTCCCAGTCTTTAGCTGCATCTGAAGTCATTTCAGCTTCAAGTGCTTCAATATCTAAGACGTTTATGAGTAAATGAGATTTATACTCGCTAGCTTTTACGGACTCATTTTCTGAAACCCAGTTGCTGTTATAAATCCAGAAACTTTGGTTTTGAGTTCTTCAAATGTTCAGCTAAAAATTGAAATGATGAGTATATTCATAAAAGCAGGAGCTTATTGCCCCTTATCTTGGATCGACTGTCAAGTAAACTAATTATCATCACTAAAAATCGGGGTAATACAAGTACAACTACCCAAAAAACAATCTTTTACTTGAGGTGAGGTGCATTTAGTATTGGCTTCATTATGAGCAATAGCTGGAGACACTAAAACTAATAACAAAGGTAATAAAAGAAGTGAACGCATAAACCTAAATATTATAAATATATGTATATCAATTAAAAAAACAAAACGAAAAAAAGTGGTTACATTTCGGTTACAACTGCTCCTTAAAGTATACTAAATCCCATGCTATGCCTGAATATGATATAGTCTTGAAAACTAGCAAAGAATTTAAAAAGAAAAAAAATATACTCTCTCAGATTAATAAATATAACTACATTCTTTCTAAGACATAATTGATAACTATTACACCCTATCAAGACAAGGGGGCCAAAAGGGGCCAGTAAAAAATTTATTTATTCTGCATAACCTTCATAAATAAGTTTCACTAGATGTTTTTTATCTTGCGATATCTATAAAAGTGTTTTTAAAAAATGAAACTACTTAAGTTAATCTAATTAGCAAAAGATGCTTTAAAAGCTAATTTACTTTTTTTGAAGTTTTAAAATTATCCTAAAGTTGAATGCTAAATTATAAATATATTAAAGTTAACCATCTTAATAGAGATATTTGAATTTTAGAAATAAAAATTTTAAAAATGGGAAATAATAAAGATATAAATAAAAACATAAAGAGAAATCAAGGAGATGATAAATCTTTAGAATTTTTAGATTTAAAATCAATCAACAATTTAAAAATATCAGATCATTTACAAGATAGAAAAGTATTATTCAAAGAACCAAGTCCTATTGAATATTCAAACTTTTTTAGACCTGGTATGGGCACCGAAAATGTTGGTGGTTTTTTAAGATCTCTAATAATGATGTTAAGGCCTAATAGAATTCTGGAAATCGGAGCAGGTTATTCAACTCCTTTTTTATTAGAAGGTTTAGTTAATAATAAGAGGGTTTTTGATGATGGAAACCTTAAAGAAAATTATTTTAAAAATTATTCCTATGATCCAAAATTAATTATTCTGGATAATCAAACTTTAGGCAAATTAATTCAAAACAAAGGCATGAGAGAAATAATAGACTCAAATTATACAGAGTTTATTGAAGGTAGTTTTGAAGGTAATGGAAGGTGTCTATTCAAAAAATATGGTTTTTTTGATTTTGTTTGGTTTGACTGCGGGGGGCCAATAGAATACGAAAATTTTATTAGAGAATATTGGAATTATTGTTCGAATTATATTCTGTTTCATTTTACTTATTCAAATGGCAAACCAAATTTAAATCATAAAATTATTCGTGAAAAAATTAACGAAAATACAATTATTTTCGATATAGTTGAACCTCATAAAAATAGACAGGGAAGTATTACAATTTTGAAAAAAGAATGTTTATAAAAATCTATCTTTTTACTTTCTTAAAATTATTAATTTCTTATTTATAACTTAGATATCCAAAAATTAAATTTTTGCTAGGATGATTCTATATTCTTTTAATATGGAACTATCTAATTTAAATATTTTTATTCCTCTAAGAAGTAATAAGGGCCTAATTCACAATACACTTTCTCAAAAAACTTTGTTATTAAATGTCAATCAATTTGAAAAGCTAAAAGAGTTAAAATCTTCTAATAAAATCGAATCTGAAATACCTTTTGATTTTTTTTTAAAACTTTCAAAAATTAAAGCAATTACAGCTTCAGCAAAAGGACAACTCAAAAATTTGAAAAATTCAGATTTTGAGATCAAACAAAATAATGAGAAGGTAATGTTAACTATAATGATGACTGAAGGTTGTAATTTTGGGTGCAAATATTGTAATCAAGGTTTAGAGAAATCCACTGGCTATGTAGATGAAAAATTAATGGAGAAGATATCAGAATATATCTTAAATCTTGATCCATTACCTAAAGAACTTGAAATAACATGGTATGGTGGGGAGCCATTATTAAGATCAAAAGAAATCATTAAATCTTCTACTTTTCTAAAAAATATTTGTAGTAAAAATAACATTGGCTATAACTCTATTATGGTCACGAATGGTTATTTTTTAAATGGACAGTTATCTAAAGATCTTTATGAAGCAGGAGTATTAATAAGTCAGATAAGTATTGATGGCGATAAAATTTCTCATGATGCTTCTAGATATGTTGTTGAAGGTAAAGGTACTTATGAAAAAATTATGAATAATATTAAATCTTCTTTAACTTCAAGAATGAATATTGTTATTAGGGTAAATACAGATAAAAGAAATCATAAAAATCTCAAGAATCTAATTGAAGATTTACATAAAAAAACAATATTAAATTCCAAATATTTTTCAATTTATTTTGCACATGTTTATGACCCAAAGTTAAATATGCTTGAGAATCAAGAAAATGTAGATTCAACTTTATTAAGTCATCATGAATTTGCAAAGATTCAATTTGATATGGGAAATTATGTAAGGGAACTTGGAGGTTCAATCGCAATAGAATTACCCAGTAATCAAGGAGAATGTATAGCTAGCAGAAAACAAAGTTTTGCAATAAGACCAGATGGAAGTCTATTTAAATGTTATATTCCAATTGCAAATCCAGACGAGTCATTTGGCAGAATTGAAAATATAAAAGATTCGATGGAATCTAGAACTTTTAAAAAATGGAACTCATGGTCAGCTTTTGATCATCCCAATTGTAGTGGTTGCAAATTACTAGGATCATGCAGAGGATCTTGCCGTTTTAATTACATTTCAAACAGCTATAAAAACGAGGAATTTAAATGCCCTCCTTCAAAATACTTTACAAATGAATATATTTTTCAAAAAGCTATTTTAGACGGGTTGGTAAAACCTCATGATTGGGATAATGATAAGTCCAAAACTAAAATAGATGATTTAAGGTTTAAGCCTATAACCATTTAAACTCCCATGAACTATTTCAGTTCTGGACTTCCGCATTTGCATAAACATTGCTGTAGTATCATCTGCATAAATAAAAAATCCAGCTAAAGAAACTCTAAATTTATTAGGAAGATTTGAATTTTTATTTAATACAGGAGCATGGAAATAATTACCTAAATAAATCGAAATATCCCCAGGTTCTAAATTTAATTCTTGGTATTTATGCCAATACTTTAGTTTTATCTCATCACTAAATGTAAAAGTATTATTTATTTGCAAAATAGACTGACTATCGAAATCCTTAAAAAAATCACCAGTTAATTTATTCTCATCAATTAATTTTTTATTAAAAAATTTAGATTTAATTATATTATTTTCAAAAAAAGCAGTTTTCATATTTTCAATCATATTTAAATTTATATTTAAGGCTATTGGTACATAATTATTTTTTTTACTTACAAGATCAACATGTGGGATCAAGCTCAAGGCGTTATAGCTAGCATTTAAAGGAAATATATTAAACTGGAATCTTGAGCTTAAAAGATAAGATTTTTTTAAATTAAATTTTTTCTCTATAATTGAAAACAAATAATTTAATAATCTGGTATCAATTGAAGAAGCTTCTATTCCTACATATTCTCCAGGTATAAGAAAAGAACTCATTGAATTAGGAATTTCAACTTCACTATTTTTTAGACGATAGCCTTTCCCAGGTCTACAACTAATGGGAACAATCTCTGGAATTAAACTTCTTAAATAAGCAATAAATTCTTTTTTTAAGGGTTTTTTTATATGGTAAACATTATTATCACACGCGCTTATTGAAAGAATTTTTTGTTCAGTATTAAATATTTCACCATTATAAATATTATTTAATTCCAATATTAATGCTTGAGAAGATATTTTAAATATAACTCAAAAGTTATAATAAAAAAATCACATTAGAACAACAAAATGAATGAAAATTTTAAAAATGAAATATCTTTTTCTAAAGATGAATTAGTAAGATATTCTAGACAAATTACTCTTCCTGAATTTGGAATAGAATCTCAGAAGCTTTTAAAATCAGCTTCTGTTTTATGCGTTGGAGCAGGGGGTTTGGGCTCTTCAATTATTTTATATTTAGCATCAGCAGGAGTTGGAAAAATTGGAATAATAGATAATGATATTGTTGAATTATCTAATCTACATAGACAAGTTATTCATAATTCTTCTTCAATAGGAGAATTAAAAACAATTTCCGCAAAAGATAGAATTTCCGAAATCAATCCTAACTGCAAAGTAAAGATATTTAATGAAACTCTAAGCTCAGAAAATGCATTAAAAATTATTGAAGATTTTGATTATGTTTGTGATGGAAGCGATAATTTTCCAGCGAAATATTTAGTTAATGATGCATGCGTTATTCTTGATAAACCACTTATTTATGGTGCAATATTCAAATTTGAAGGCCAAGTTAGCGTATTTAATAAAAACGCAGATTCTCCGAATTATAGAGATTTAATTCCTGAACCTCCTCCAAATGGGATAGTGCCTACATGTGCAGAGGGAGGGGTTATAGGAATACTTCCAGGAATAATAGGTTTAATTCAAGCAACGGAAACAATTAAAATAATAACCAATATAGGTGAAACTTTAGATAAAAGGTTATTAATTTTTAATGCTCTATCAATGAAATTTAGGGAATTAAAATTAGAAAAATCAAACCCCCCTATTGAGATTAAAAGGCTTATTAATTATCAAAATTTTTGCGGAATTAAGGCAATAAATCCAAATCAATATGATCAAATAACATGTAAGGAAATCAAAGCTTATTTAGAAAAAACTGCTGAAAAATTATTATTAATCGACGTTAGAACAGAAACCGAAAGGTCTATAGATTTTATTAAAAATTCCGTTTCAATTCCATTAGAAAATATTCTTGATAATTCACAAATAGATTTACTCAAAGATAAATATAAATCTGATATCGATATTGTTTTATATTGTAAATCTGGAATAAGATCATTAAAAGCTCTTAATCATTTAAAAGAAAAAAATATTAAATGCAAAATGTTAGAAGGGGGAATGGACGCTTGGAATAAACTGCATATTTAATATTAAATTAAAATATTTAACCTCCAGCTACTGCTGTAATTATTGTTACTTGATCCTTATCGTTAACAAATGACTTTTCATTATCAATAAATCTTATATCTTTCCCGTTAATAAAAATTTTGACAAATTTTCTAAGTTTTTTTTGTTTATCTAATAAAATATCATTCAATTCTGGATTTATCTCTATCAGTAATTGCAATAATTCATAAATGTAACCCTCCTTGAAAAATATCTCTGTATTTTTATCAAGTTTAGATTGTAAATAAGAAGGTATATTAATTTTAGGCATTAAAAATCCTGTAAAGAAAATAGTAAAATAATTTTGAATTATTCATTCAAAACATTGCCCATATAATTGATTTAAGATCTCCACATAAATTAAGTTTGGTTTTATCATTTTAGGATTGTAGTAAAATTAAAAAACTAATCTTTTATAGATCAAAATTAAAACAAGTTAAATAAATATTCACTTAAGAGGATAAATTAATTTTAAAAAATAAATATATAAATAATTAATTTTTTTATTTCTTAACCACCTTCAATATTAATACAACCGGTATTGAAGTAACAACTTCCGCCACCCCCTTGTTCAAGATCATCTTCAGCGTGTGCTGCTAAATCTTCAACTGTAAAAGTGAAACCAGCTGCTTTAGCACTTTCAACTATTTCTTCAGGAGTTGAATCAGGTCCTGGATGAGCAATTTCACCAGATGTCAGTTTTGATAAATAAACTTGAATGTCGGAAGCCATAGAAAATTTTATTAAAGAGGGTAAATCGAAATTTAAATTTTTAAAAATTTAATATCGAACAATAAAATTTACCCTGAATTTATTTTTATTTATAATATTTTATAATGATGTTTTTAACCACCGACTACATTTATACAACCAGTATTGAAGTAACAACTTCCGCCGCCACCTTGGTCAAGATCATCTTCAGCGTGTGCTGCTAAATCTTCAACTGTAAAAGTGAAACCAGCTGCTTTAGCACTTTCAACTATTTCTTCAGGAGTTGAATCAGGTCCTGGATGAGCAATTTCACCAGATGTCAGTTTTGATAAATAAACTTGGATGTCAGAAGCCATAGTTTAATTTCCATATTGTATGCATCCAAGACTATAGCATTAACAATGAGATGAGGATTAATTTAAAAAGATAATTATACTCGAATCAAGATTAAAGATTATTTTCGGTATAGAAAACTACATTTTTTTTGGGAATTTGAATAACACCAATCTTATCTTGGTTTATTATTTTAATCTTCAATCAATAAAAACTTGAAATTTATCTTTGATTAAAATATTGTTGTCAAAAAATTATATTTTGATTAAATTTTAATTAGATTTCAATTTGGATTAATTAAAAATAAAAAATAAATAATTCTTTTATGTTTAAAGCAAAATGGAAATTGTTTATCTCATTTTTCATTATTTATATTTCAAATAATAATATTAACTTATTTGCTAACTCTTCAAATTTGTTAATTGATAAAACTTCTATTGAAATATCATGCCTTAATACAAAAAACAAATCTTTAAAAGAAATATTAGATGGAATTATGGTTCGAGCTTCAGAAAATAATTCTTCAACTTCATCAATTTATAATGCTTTTTCTAATTTCTATACATACAAAAAAAATAAGAATTATTTTTTCCCTAAATTAAATGCAGGAATCTCATTTGGATCTTATTGGAATCCAACTTTTCAAAAAATTTATAATGGCTCCCAATATCAAAATTCTGATTTAGATATTCAATATTCAGAAGTATTACCAAATGCCTCCTTAAATTGGCAAGTTTATGATTTTGGACTTAGTAAATCATCTAAATATTTTGAATTTCTAGCATATTCTGAATTAGCAAATTCTAAGAAAGAAATTCTTAATCAAGCTTTATTAGCTTCTACTTCATATATAAATCTATATAAATATTCAAAAGACTTAGAAATCATAAAGATGCTTCAAAAATTATATGCACGACATGTTGAAGTTACTGAAGGATTACAAAAAGCTGGAAAGGCATCAGATATTGACCTTAATTCTGCAAAAGCTTCTTTTCTTAATTACCAAGGCGAAGAAAAAATTATTCAAGATAAAGTTGACTTTTATAAGAAACAAATTTTGAATATATTATATTTGCAACTTTGCGAATTGCCCCCTAATAAGGATTTATCAATAGATTTTAATTTTCCAACAAAAAACGATAATTCAGAAACCTTAGAATTGTATTTAGAATTGTCTCCTGAAATAGTTCATTACAAAAATTTAATTAGAGCTAATGATTATTTAGAAAAGTCATTTACAAAATCTTTCCTACCGTCTTTTAATCTTAATTTATCAACAACTTCAGATTTCAAATCAGGAAATGTAAGTGGCTTTAAAAATGGAGAGTATCAAAATAGTTATGATTATTCTTTAGTTGGCACATTTAAATGGGATATATTTAATGGTAATCAAACGAGATATGACAAAAAAAGTGCCTATGCAAAAAAACAGTCTATCCGTAAATTATTAAAAGATAAAGAATATTTTTTAGAAAATGATTTGCGATACAAAATTGATAAAATCGATAAAATGTTGCAACTATTTCAATTATCAAAAAAAGGTTTAGATATTCTTTCTAAACAAGTTGAATTAAATAATACTGGATATGTAAATGGTTTTAAAAGTTCTCTTGATTTTAGAAATGCAGCCACAGAATATTATCAAGTTGCAAGAAAAGTTACTTCGGTTTGGGTAGAGTTGCTTACAGAGTTCTTAACTTTTGAATCAGAAATGCTTTTCCCTTCTTTTTCAAAAATCAATAATAAATTAAATGACTCAAACTTCAACTTTAAACAAATTAAAATTAAATAAGTATGAGCAACATTAATAAACTTAAACCAAATTTAAAAAGAACTGGGATTAATCCAGAAAGATTAAATTCAGCTACTCAAATATTTCAACCTAAAGTTAAAGTATTCGTTGGAATTTCATTTTTTTCAATCTTTACACTTATTATCTGGTCATTCTTTGGAAAGATTCCAGTAACTGTATCAGGGAAAGCATCTTTTGTAGAGCCTGAAAGTCTAAGAGAAGTCAATACAAAAAGTACTGGGGCCATATTTTTTAGGAATGACCTAGAAGCTTCTTTTAGAGATAATTTATTTGATCTCTCCAAACTCTTAGATACTGTTGTTCAAAAAGTAAAGATACAAAAATCAGAACTAACAACGAAAGAATTAAACAGTATGGTCAATGGAATTTTGAAATATGCCGATAACTATATAGGCTTGACAATTAAATCAGAAATTGACTCTAACAGCCTTCTAAATAAAGATAATACTCTAGATGAAATCAAAACTGAATTCAAAGAAGAAGCTATCGCGTATATCTTCAGTAAGGAGATATTATCTGAAATGATTAGAGCTATTGCTATATTTGAAAATGAAAAAAACAAATTTGTTTTTAAACAAAAATCATTTAATAATTTAAGGGCAAAATCTGAAGCAATTTACCAAGATCTAAATGAACAATATAAGATAATTAAGGAGTTAGTTGAGAAAGGTATACTGCCTCAAAATGAAGAGATAAGTGCAAAGCAAAACTTGATTACATTAGAAAGAACACAAACGTCAGATTTAGCTGAATTTGAGAATGAAGAGTACAATTTAAAAAATGCGACCTTAGATTTAATAACTAAAATTTATAATCTTTCTGAGAAATTAGAAGTCAAACCATCAGGTCCATCAACTATTATTTCAACTTTACTTAAATCATCAGAATATGTATCCGAAGGGCAGGTTGCTTCAATAGTCTCAACAAATAATAATACTGAAAATCCCAAAAATATAACTGCAGTTTTTCCTCTAACTTCTCTGCAAGGAATTAGTAATGGACTTGAAGTTTTAGTGAGCCCTGTCAATACAAATGTAAATAGTTATGGATCTATAAAAGGTATAATTAAAACCTTAAATAAAGTCCCTATAGATAAAACAAACGCCATATATATAGTTGGTTCTCAAGCAAGAGCTGATGAATTATTTAGTAATTATAAAACAATGACTTTTGCAGAGTTAACTCTCAAAGCTAAAGATACTATTAGTGGATATGAATGGAGTTCATCCAATGGTCCCAGTTATTCAATCCCAATAGGAACTGAAGCATCTGTGAAGGTAATCACTGAAAGTAAAAGGCCAATTTCAATTTTATTACCTTTCCTCAGAGGATTAACAGGACAAGAATGAATTACCACAAAGTTCCTAGTACTCTCCAAATGGAAGCAGCAGATTGTGGAGCTGCTTCTCTAAAAATGCTTCTAGATGACTTGAATTATGAATATACTCTTGAAGAATTAAGAAATATAATATGCGTAGGGAGAGATGGTTCATCACTAAGAGATATTATTAACGGAGGATTGAAAATTGGATTTAAAATTGAACCTGTTAGAGGTAATTATAAGGATCCTCAATTTAATGATGTTCCTCTATTGATGTTTTGGAATAGAAATCACTTTGTAGTGTATGAAGGCAAAATTAATAATAAATTCGTAATTAATGATCCTGCTGAAGGAAGAAGATTTTTAATAGAAGAAGAGTTTTCTAAATCTTTCTCAGGAATAATGCTTAAGATTATTTCTAAACCAAAAAATACCGATTCTTATAAATCTCCTAATTTAATCAAAGAAAATACTATTTTAAGCTCATTAATATCCGATTCTTACAAGGAAATTATTGTTGCTTTAATAATTTCGTTATTTTTATCTTTACCAACTGTTGCTACTGCACAATTAACTTCATATTTTATAGATCAAATCCTTCTGAGAGGGGAGAGAACTTTAGCAACCCAATTCCTTTGGATTTTCTTTTTTCTTTGCGGGGTTACTGCTCTTTTAAAATATACAAGTACTCTAATAGCAAATAAAGCAACACTTATCAGTACTGTTTATAAAACATACTTAGTTATAAAAAGCATTACAAATTCTTCTTTGAGATGGATCGAGAGTAGAAATGTCTCTGAAGTTGTAAGTAGACCTTTACTAGCTGCCACCACCACAAGATCTTTATCTTATGATTCTATTACTATAATTTCTGCTGTTTTTCAATCCATAATAATAACTTTTGTGATTTTGTTTATTAATGCTTGGCTTGGATTAGTTTGCATTTCCTTGATTGCCTTGCAGTTGTACATAAGCCAATGGATTGACAAGCAAACTGAAACAGATAATAAGAGGATGGCTATTGAGTACGGAAAACAAGCTGGAGTAGCTTTAACAACTCTTACCTCATTAAGAGTTATTAGGTCTGCGAATCTTGAAAATATTAGATTTTCGCAATGGGC
Source organism: Prochlorococcus sp. AG-347-L02 (assembly GCA_003281255.1). Classification (GTDB taxonomy): domain Bacteria; phylum Cyanobacteriota; class Cyanobacteriia; order PCC-6307; family Cyanobiaceae; genus Prochlorococcus_A. The sequence goes on along the minus strand of QCCL01000001.1, from coordinate 156,528 downwards.
TGGACTTTACACTAATTACGTTAATGCTCAACAAAAAGTTTCAAAAAAACAAGTTTTAGCTGGACTAGTTTCAAATAGTTCCTTTTATATAGCCAATACAGCTTTAATAATACTTGGACCAATTCTAATAATTACAAAACAATTATCTTTAGGTAATTTTGTAGCTATACAATATCTTCTGGGACTTGTTACGAACGGGATTAAAGTTTCTCCTGCTCTTCTTACTCTATATCAAAGTGTCAAAAGCCCTGTTGAAAGGCTTAGAGATTCATTTGAAAGCCCAAAAGATGAAGTCAAAAATTCAAGAATCGACTTAAACGAAATCGAAATTAAAAAGGCTGAGTTAGATATAAAAAATATTAGTTTCTCATATGATGGGAAGCAAAATATTTTTTCAGAATTTACATTTAAAAATAAAATTGGCCCTATTAATATCATCAAAACAAAACCTGGAGGAGGTAAAACCACTTTTCTAAATTTATTAATTGGTAATTATGTAATTGATAAAGGAGAAATCTCATTTAATATAAATGAAAAAAGTTTTTCCGCGGGTAGTTATAAATGTACCTTTATTCCATCAGTTCCTACGCTGATAGATGGTAATGTCTTCGAAAATATATCTTTGACAGATAAAAGAATTTCAGAAAAAAAAGTTTACAGAATTGCTTCTCTTTTAGGAATTAATGGGAAAGATTCTATTGATTTGAATTATAGAATAATAAATTTTGGAGAAGGTTTAACCATAAAGGAAAAGAATCAAATCTCATTAGCAAGAGCTCTTGTTTCTCCTGATAAATTTATTTTCTTCGATGATTTCAATCCTCAAATTGATGAAGATATATTGAAAATATTTTTTGATGAATTAAGAAAAGAAAATAGAATAATATTTCTTACTACAAATATGGAAGACAATAAATTTCCATCATTTAATAAAATTGTGATTAATTAAAAATGAATTTTACTTTTAATTCTATATTCAATAAATTACCTAAATCATTAATTTTAGATGAAGATGAAAAGAATGCTTGTTTTGATAATTTTGTTAAATCCTCTGTACATAAAAATCATTGGACAAGAGCTATTTTAAAAGCTTTAGAATTATTAAAAGTAAAATTAGAGGTAGACTTATCTTACGCAATAGATTTAAAAACTGAATTAAATAAAAATGGCATAAGATATAGAGTTATTGAATATGAAAAAATTAATTCTAATGTCGACTTTGGTGTCTTAGTAGTCTGTTCTAAAGATAATAACTCAACAGAAGTAGTAACTTATAAGAATTCAAAAAGTGAAATATATTCTTTCTCAAAATTATCTGGAGATAGTTTTTATTCTTTAAAAAATATTAATAATCTTTTAGAAAATTCTTCTTTAATCATAGAGATATATCCTCCTCTTCCATACGACATGAATAATCTCTCTGGATTCCTTAATTTTATTTTTAGAAATTTTACACAAGATATAAGTTTTGTTATTTTTTTTACAAGCTTAGCTATGGGACTACAATTATTGTTTCCACAACTAACAGTTTATGTAGCTACTAATGTTATTTCTTTAGGGTCAATTCCATTCGCTTTGGAAATTGGAGTTTTAGCTTTATTATTAGCTGCATTAAGTTCAGGTGCTCTTTATATACAATCACTTTTTATTTTGAAACTTGAATCAGAAACTGATAAACGAGCTCAAGTTTCAGTATGGGATAGACTTTTGAAGGCTGATCTAGAAAACATTAGCTCTTTTACCTCTGCTGATTTAACTCTTAGAGCTTCTACGATATCAGAAATTAAAAACCTCTTAAGTAGTTCAAATATCTCTTCTTTGATTTCAATATTTTTCTCATTTCTTTATCTATTTATAATGTATAACTATTTTCCAGAGCCTTTATTAGGGGTTATTCCAATTACTCTTATTTTTTTAATATTTATAATTAATAAAGCTAAAAAAGGAGGAGCATTGTTGAGTAAATCTCTTGATCAGAGAGCAAGCCTTACAACCCTAACAAACGAAATAATATTACTCCAGAATGAATTAAGAACGAGAGGATCTGGTAATCAATTGACTTCACGATGGATTGAATTAACAAGAAAATTTGCTTCTTTATCTTCAGCCTACAGGACAAGAGATATTAGTATCGAAATTATGTCTCAAGCTCTTCAACCTCTTTGCTTTTTAGTAAGTTTTATAATTATTCAAAAGACAATTAATCTTAATAACTTAGCCAATGAAGATGTTTTAGTACCTTTGCTTGGATACACTTCAGCGCTTACCCTATTCACCTCAAACTTATCAAACGGTCTAAATACTGTTTCTGATTCTTTTGTAAGAGTATTGGCATACTGGAAAAGGGCCACGCCAATAGTTTTTACTCCTTTAGAAGCTGGATTTAGTCCAGGTGCTAAGTCAAATGAGATAGATGGGAGTATCTTTCTTGAGAATATTAAGTCTATAGATAAAATTAATGGATCAATTATTTTTGAAGGTTTAAATCTTAGAATAAAATCTTTAGAATCTTCAACTCTAATAACAAATAATCGAATTGCAAAAAAGTTGTTCGATTATATTTTAAATATTGAGAGTTGTCACTCTGGCTCAATATTTATTTCTGGAATACCTATTAATCAACTTTCAGTTCCTTCATTAAGATCTCAAATAGCTTTTTCATCAATTGATAAATATTTACCAATGGGGCCAATAGGAGATTTACTCGAGGGGCCACTAATAAATAAAGAAGAGGATCTTCAGGAACTTATAGAAGTATTAGGGCTTGAGAATTTATTTATGCAGTTGAGAATGGGTTTATCTACGCCCGTTCCAGAAGGTGGAAAATGTTTTTCAACTAATCAAGTTGAGAAAATTTCTTTAGCAATGAATATTTGTAGAAAACCTAAAGTTTTACTTGTAGAAGATACCTTATCAAGTTTTGATAATAGTCAACTAAAGATTTTAATTGAATACCTTAAAGGGAAAGAGATTACATTAGTTTCTTACGAATCAGAATTAGATGAAGAGAGAAAAGCAATTTATGATAATTGTTTAAATATCTAATATCAATGGACTATATTTTTTCTGGGCCTACTTTAGAAAAAAATAAAATTAATAAAATATTGCCTGAAGCAAAATTATTACCACCAATAAAGAGTTCTGATTTGATTAACATTTTAAGAAACTCAAATGAAAAAGATTATCCAAGTAGGATATTAATTGTTGATGGTTTTTTTCACGGTAAGCTATCAGTAAGACACAAAGAAATTTTATACGCACTTAATCAGGGTATTGAAGTATATGGTTCTTCTAGTATTGGAGCATTAAGAGCAGCTGAATGTTCAAAATATGGAATGAAAGGTGTTGGAAGAATATTTGATTTTTTTAATTCAAAATTTGTAACGTCAGATGATGAGGTTGCTGTTACATATACTTCAAATGAACCATACGAGGAATTATCACTTCCTTTAATAAATCTTCGTTTTGCAATTAATGATATTTTTAAGAAAAAAGTAATAGATAAAAATCAAAAAGAAAAACTTTTAAGATTAATTAAAAAAATTCATTTTTCTGATAGAACTTTTAATTACCTCAAAGAAATTAAATTTATTAAAGAGTTTGTTCCAGTAATAGAAAGTTTTTATGTTAATTGGAAGGAGAGGGACGCTATTGAGGCTTTAAAACTTATGAAATCCCAAAATACTATTAAGTCAGATATTAAAGAATGGAATCTTAATCATGGTTCTTTTTTCCTTAATTATTATTCTGATACATATATAAATTATTCATCAGATATTCAAGAACAGAATTTAATAAAAGGTTCAAATTTGCCTAATAAATTAAATTCTTCTAATTATGAAAGATTGCAGTACAATTCTTTTAACAGAATTATAACCCTCAAATATGCACAATCTTTAGGAATTAATCCAAATGATGAAGATGTATTTGAATTTCAGAAATTTATAAAAGAAAGCGGAAAAGTCTCTTTCAAAAATAAATTTACATATATAGCAAGATCGTCCGATCCTAAAATTAAATATAAATTTGCGAAAGAAGAACTAACCATATTATTATTACATTCATTTGTAAAAGGATCTTTAGGTGATATTGGCCTTACACTTCCTTTACAAGATTATTTATCATCAAAATCTTTAGTAGAGTCTTTATCGAAAAATAAAAATTTTTTTTCAAATTCAAATAAGGATCTGAGTTCATTTAAAGAAATTGAAAAATTAAATTCATCGAAATATCAAGATATTAATCTACAAGGAAGAATTACAAAATAAAATGATGAAAAAAGATCATCTACATTGGAGGTCAAAAACTACTAATGAAACTTTAAAACAGTTAAAAAAAAATTATAAGAAATTTGGGATCACAAGAATAGCTAATGTGACAGGCCTTGATCATGTGGGTATTCCTATTTATTCTGCTATTAGGCCTAATTCAAAAACTATCGTTTCTAGTGCTGGTAAAGGTCTTACAGATAAAGAATCATTAATATCAGCAGTAATGGAATCAATTGAAACAGAAGTTGCGGAAAATCTTCATCAGAAATTTATATTTTCATGTTCCTGGCAAGATTTACCTGAAAACAATAGAGTTCCTATAAATTTGCTACCCATCAAAAGTAATTTCCTCCTAAAAAAAGAAAATATTATTTCATGGACTTTATGTAAATCATTTTGTGATTCGAAAGAAATTTTTTTACCAACCTCCTTGGTAACAATGTCCCAGGAATCTTGTAAAGAACAATTCACAGTTACATCTATGGGAAGTAATGGATTAGCTTCAGGTATGAATTTCGAAGATGCATTTTTGTCTGGTCTTTATGAATTAATTGAGAGAGATGCCATAAAATGTTGGGGATATGGTATGCGATATAGGAAGTTAATGAATGCTTTTATTAGAGAAGAAACTATCCCTTATAAAACAACAAAAAGACTTTTAAAAAAAGTAAAAGAGGCTGGACTATCAATTTATATTTCAGATTTTTCAACAGATATTGATATCCCCGTTTTCAAATGTATTGTCTGCGGAGATGTTGATGATTCAATATCTTCTTGTGAAGGTTTTGGTTGTCATCATAATCCAGAAATAGCTATTAATAGATCTATAACTGAAGCAGTTCAAGCTCGTACAATTATTATTGCTGGCTCAAGAGATGATTTTACTGAAAATGTTTTTTTAAAAGCTGGTAATTTTCATAAAATATTTTTTAATAATTCTAAAAAAATTATTAGGGAAGAATTCAATCAATTTAAACAATACAAGCAAACATATCAATTATTTAAAAACAGCAAAGATGCAATAAGAGACATAATGACTAAATTTGAAGAATTAAGTATAAAAAATTTGTATTATTTTCAATTTCTAAATGCTAAGCCGTTTACAGTTTTAAGGTTAAATTGTTTAGATTTAGTTCCATATATTCCAGGATCAGAGGAGACTTCTTTTTTACCCCATCCTAGGTATGGTTTATTCATGCCTAAAATATTTGGCATAAGAAGGGCTATATTTAAATTAAATAATTAGAAGATAAATAACATTTTTAAGCAACTTTAAAATTAATTAAAATCAATTTTTAATAACTGTAGTTATAAGGATAGATGTAGAGGTGAGCATTATTGCAGATAGAAACCATTTAACATTTAGAATATTTTTTTTTGGAAGCTCTTCCAAAAAAGTATTCAACAATACTCCCCCACTAAGAAAGGCGAATGCATAATCTAATTGAATAGAGGAAAAAGATTCAACAGTTAATGAATGTATTATGCCCAATAAAACTGCTGAGAATCCAATCCATCTGTATTTAGATTTATAAAATATCTCATGAAATTTAAATATAACTCTATCAGAACTAAAAACATGAGCTGAAAGTGTAAAAGTATAAAGAATTGAGTAAAAAACACCCTCTTTTACTACTTCAGGCAATGTAAATGCATATAAATATGTAATTGCAATGTTATAAATCAAATGTAATTTGAAATTATTTTCTTTTGGAATCTTTGATGTCTCAGATAATGCATCAACTACAAATAATATAAGTAAGCCTAATAAAGCAACAAAAAAAAATGATACTTCTAAAAACTCTGAACTTATATTTAAACTTTCAATATTATGTTTTCCTTTTAAAGCTAATTCTGGCAACAAGTGTAAGAAAATATAAGCAACAGATATACCCCCTCCTATAGAAGTAATAATTTTTTGTTTATCTTTATCAATCTTTGCTAAATAAACAACGCTGAGGTGTGTTAAAGCTATAGTTAAAGCTAATAAAAGGCTTATGATTTTAACAATCGCTAAGTTCATTTGATTAATTTTTAATTATTAAAGGGTTTAAGGAATTTTAAGATATCCTTTTTTATTTAAATAATATAGTTTCTTGAACAATAATCCTTTAAATTAACTCTTTATTTGAAAGCTATAACCTGAATTAGATATTTCTTTTAATAATGCGTTACCAGAGATTGAGATCCTATAGTCTCCTTTATTTTCAAAGTAACCATGTTGAAGATAGCTTGGCCATATCAAAATATCTCCTTCCATTATTTCAAATAAAATATTCCTTGAAGCTGTCCATTTTGTCCAACTTAATAGTGAAAAAAACGGAGAACTATTAAAAATTGGCCTCTCAAAAAATATAGGCGCATGCCCTTTGTTGAAATCATAATTTATGTAATATGTATAACTTAATATCGAATTTCCATGATTATGAGCAAATTGAGAACCTCCTTTATCACAATTATTTATCCAACTTTCTCTTAAAACAACCTCATTTTCTTTTTGATTATCGCCTAAATATTCAATAAAACAATTTTTAAGTATTTTTTTTATCTCAATTTTTATTTTACTAAAACCTGGTTTATCAAGAATATTGTTTTCCTCATAATTACTATTTTTATTATTCATATTTGAATTCAATGATTTTAGTGATTGTGAGTGACTTAATTTAGGAGAAGATCTATTTGAAAGCATTTTATTATTTTCAATATAATTAATTACATGTTTTTTGAATTTTTTTTCAACTTTTATTTGCTCTCTCCAAATTGGAATTGGGAAATATCCTTTAACTTCCATTACTCTCTAAATACGAAATAATTTTTGGCTATCATTAATAATCTAAAACAGTATTAGTTAAATGTAATTAAATTTTGATAATTTAAATTTAAACCTAAACATAATTTAAAAAAAAATAAAATAATTAAATAGTGATATCAATATAAAAGCTAAAAATATTATGTGTTTCAAATAATGAATTAATCAGGTATTCAAGAAGGAAAAAAATCAAATATATATTTTAGATCTTTATTTTTGAACTGGGAAGCTTTTGCCCACAGGTTAAGGTGTTATTGATAATCTGAATACTTAGCATTCAAATAAGGTTAAAGACATTATTTGGAAAACTACAACAAATATTAAAATGCCAACTTAAATTAAATGTACGAAAATAAGATAATGAAGTTTAATTCTCACTATTTTTTATAATATTGCTAGGAAAGTTTAAAAAATAGAAGTGGAAAACTTAAAGATAAAAGGTAATGAGAAAAATTTTTTGACACAAAATAATATAAAAGATTTTGTTGAATATTAAATCTATAGGATTTGCTGTAAATTATAATTAATTTTGATAAATTAAATCTAAACATACTATCGATAAAAATATAATGACGGACAATATAGTTATTGATATTAATTTTCTATCTCAAGGTTTTGGCATAATATATGGTTCATTAGTTCTTATTGTATTAAATATTGTCTTTTTTTTAATTGAGTATTTTTTAAGAAAAAAAGGTGGGATTAAGTATTCAATTAAAAGTTTAAAAATTCCTTTTCTCTTTGGATTTGGTGGGAGTATTTATACAAGTTGGTTTCTCAGCTTTTTTGTTAAAACTACAAACTATAAATTACCTTTAAGAAGTGACTTATGGCCAATTATCATTTTTCAAGTAGGATTAGGTTTTTTCTTTTACAATTTATCAAGATATTTTTTCGAGCAAACAAATTTATCAAAAAAAATTTTTAGAGCAAGAACTAAAGAGGATACAAAAGAATTGAATGAGTTATTTTATAGAATCTTTTCTTTTGTAATTGTTTTGATTACTTTGTTAAGTATCTTCATAACTTTTGGCATTAAGTTTTCTTCTTTATCAAATATATTTGGTGGAATAGCAATAGGTCTTAGTTTAGCAACCCAGAAATTCCTCCAGAATATAATCGGAGGACTAGTACTAATTACTTCTAGACCATTTAATATTAATGATCTTATAGTTACTTCAAACATTACAGGTAAAGTTGAAGATATTGGGCTTTTCTATACCAAAATTAGAACCCTTGAAAATATACCTGTATATGTTCCTAATTCGGAAATGTCAAATAAAATGGTTCATCAATTAACACAAAGGACAGAAAGGAGAATAAATGCAGATGTAACTCTAAGATATGAAGATCTTGATAAAGTAGGCAGGATAATTAGTTCTATTAAAAAGGATTTATATTCTCATCCTGGAGTTGATAAAAACAAAGATATTTTTGTTAAATTTCACAAATGGGAAGAATCCTCTATAAACATTTTAGTGAAATGCTATACCATTACCAAAAATTATGGAGAATTCTTGAATATTCAGGAGGATATTTTTTTGAAAATCTCAAAAAGTGTAAAAGAGGAAGGCGGTGATTTTGCCTTTAATTCAATTACAATATATCCTTCTGGCGAGGAAAATAATAATGGCTTTAAAACTTTTATCAAAGGAAATTTAAATAAATAAATAAAAACTTATGGACTTTAATTAACATAAGGGTTAAATTAATTTTTCTTATTAAAGCTTGAATAATAGAAATAAAGTTATTACGGAAAGAACTATAGAAAAAGGTTTAGAAGGATGAACAGAGTAGTAAATTAGTAGCGGTTATACATGGTTATTACTTATAGAACAATTTCATGAAATATTTAAAACTAACAATGTGATTTAGGTTTTAGTCCTGAAAACTAGTGGGTCTAGTTAAAAATAATTTTTAAAAAAATTTAAAAAAGTTTTGATTTTTGAAATATCTTAATAAGATAATATTGCCAAGAGAATGTCTTAATCTAGGCGGGAGGACCATTGTGGGACTAGTAAAAATATTTATTAATTCTGATGTTAAAAAATTTGCTGAAATAGGTAAGCTAATTTGGCTTAGCAATATTCAGTGGTTTATAGTTCAATTTATCGTATCTTTATCTTGGAAAGATCCGGCTTATAGTTGGAAAAATAATATGATAAGTGATCTTGGCAATACATCTATATCTCCACTCTCGACCCTAATGAATTTTTCTTTTATTCTCACCGGAGTATTGAGTGTTATTGGGGCTTTATTTTTGCGCAAATTTATATTCAAAAATATTCAAGGTGTTTTTATCTTATTATTTTTGATAAGTGGGGCATTTGGGATAGTTTTGGTTGGATTAGATCCAGAAAATCTTCGTATTAAATTACATCTATTAGGTGCAAATATTTCAGGCTTAACATTAGTGGCAATTTTTTGGTCTTCATTCCTTTTTAGAAAAAGTAAATCATTAAATATCTTGTCTAAAACATCACTTTATTTTTCTATATTACTTTTTTTTGTTGGTATATATTATGCGCATATAAAAGGTGAATATACATCAATTCTTTCTGATTCAGGTGTTAGATATATAAGTAACAAGGCTGACTTCTTGGGACTTGGGGCTGGTGGTACGGAGAGACTTCTTACCTACCCTCTTATTCTTTGGCAATTTTATATAGCCTGTAGGATATCCCCTTTAATTAAAAATTTCAAAGACTAAAAATCATAACCGACTTTTAAAGTGTAGGAATGTTCTATTTCAGGGTGACTTAATTCTTGGTAGTCATTCTCATACTCAAAAGAAGTATTAAACCCTGAACTATCACTTGGCCTAAAAGTTAAAGTACTTGTAAATTCATGCCCATATTTGGGTTTACTTGCATAACTTGTAGTGAACTGGTTTTCTAATTCTAATTCCAATTTATTTGTTAATTTTTTTGAAAAACTAGCTGAGATAGAACGTGCAAAGTAAGTCGCCCCACAGTCAACTACAATATTGCAATCATCACCGCCATAGACAAAATTTATTGCAGGACCGAAACTTATTGAAAAAAAAGTGTCATCTTTTGTAGAGAAAAATTTTGTGAATCCCAAAGTGGTTACTGTGTTGTACATTCCATAATCTGCATCAGAATCATAATCATATTTATTAGAAAAATGATACGTTAAATTTCTATTTTGAATTTTTCTGTCTCTAGCAATATCAATTTCTAATGAGTTAGAGTCAGATAAGTTTCCGGCCTTATTATATTTATCTTCTTTATTCTCCCAATCGAATGAAAGTGCATTTGTGTAAGAACCTTTTTCATAGGTTAAATCTCCACTAAGATGAAAATCTATCGACTTGTAATAAGAATTTTCCGTTACATCTCCGTTAAAACCAAAATTTATAGAACCGATTAAAATAGAAGTTGAGACTTTCGAATCATCATTAATTTCAGTTATCTTGTCTTCAGATTTGTCGCCTAATGAAGTTTCAACATCATAGCTGAAACTTTTAATCTTTGATGCACCAATAGTTAACTCTCCTAATTGAGGGTGATCTATTACCTTTGTATCAGTTGAACTTTTGTCATCTATTAACGTTCCATTCAAAACATCCCCGTTAGTTAGTTTAATAGTAACTTTTTTATCTAAATCATCAGTTGCAAAAACTTTTAAAGGTATAAAGATTAAAAATAATATTATTTTTTTAATTACTAAATTCAAAATATAAGAAATTTAAAAAATCATAGCTATTAATAGTCCACAAACTAAACCAAATATAAAAACGAACCATTGCATTTGATAATTACTTAAACCTAAGTTTTTTTGAATTGATTCTGAAACTTTTTTGTCTAAATTTAAAAAACCCATTTTAAAAGATATTTAACTATGTATAACACAAATATTGATTAAGTCCCTCTTAGAAGGTTTTGGTTTGAAGATTTAGAGAAATTATAAAACTACCTTAATTAAAGGTAAATATGGGGGGCCAAATAGGGACCATTTTCTATGAAAATTACTTTTAAAACCTCATTAGTAAATTCAAATCAAAAAACGTATTTTTATTTTCAAATATCTAGATAATTAGAAAACCTTTCTGCAACATAATACTGCTATAATTCAAAAGTTAAAAATAAATATTTAACCCTGGAGGGGTGGTCGAGTGGTTTAAGGCTTTAGTCTTGAAAACTGTAAGTTTTAGAAAAAAGAGAAATTTATAAATTCCTCAGAAGCATTGATATCAAATAAATCTTATTAAGACATAAATGATAATTCAACAAATTGTCGAGACTCTTGTGACCACTTCGTGACCACTAAAATTCTATTATTAATTACAATATTTTTTTCTAACCTTCATATTTGTTCCGCCCGGTCTTCCTGGTACTGGCGGCAGCCATACTCCCTTTACAGATATTTCAGGTTTAAAAAAAACTGATCCCAAATTCTCTGTACAACTATTGTTAATCCATTGATATTTACTCGTATCGTAAGGTTGAGCAGCGGATCTATCGCCCTTCTTTGATCTTGAGAAAAAGCCATAAATAACAGTCTTATCATTTTTTATAACTGAGGTATTGTAATAAGCCTCTCCATCATCTCTATCATACTGAAGAATCCATTCTCCATCTAAATTAGCAGGGTCTCCAGTAGGTTCAGGAATATCCCATAAGTAAGCTGTTGCATCTGTGTAACCCCAGTCTTTCTTCGCAGCTGTACGTTTACAAAAGAAATACGCTACGCTCTCAATCCCCGAGCCCTGAGGAATAGCCGCCCAATCAGGACCTGCTCCCCATACACCCTTAGGTCTAAAATAAAAATCTTTATTTTTGCAATTTATATCAAGGTTGCCAATATATTGCAAATTATTTGGATAAGTAAATTTACCTCTAACTCTAAAAGAATTTTCATTTAACTCTTCATAACTTTTAAATTGAACCCAAGCAGCTGCAATTCTATTTTCATTAAATCCAATAGGGAACCATGTATCGAATTCCTTGGTGGTTTTGGTTTCTGACTTGCCTTTACATTTGGGTTTATTTTTATGAACAGGAGAAGAACAATTTATTTCAACTGCCTTTAAAAAATTGCTAGGTACGAAACCAAAAAATATTACTAAGAAAGCTTTTACTAAAAATTTCATATTCGCTCAAATTTATCAGATATTAGATTAATTAGAACTGTTTTTCAATATAGGAAATTAAAAATTCTGCTTTAATATAGCGCAAAATAATGTGACCTATTTGTGACCACTTTTAGTCGATACAATATCGAGAATTCTCAGGACTAAGAAAATTAAACTGATTTTTTATTTAAATTTGCTCTTTTTTTGAAATTAAATACCTCAGCTTTGATAAGCCCTCTGCTAATATTATTGAGCTAGCTTAATATTTGCTATCACCTGGAGGGGTGGTCGAGTGGTTTAAGGCTCTAGTCTTGAAAACTAGGGAGTCTCAATAAAAAGAATTTATAAGAATTTTTTAAAAGCATTGATATAAGACAGATCTCGATAAGACAATATTGATAATAAAATTTAGCCATCGAGACAGGGGGACCATTTTGGGACCAGTAAAAATATATATTATTTATGAATCTCACTGATACAATTAGGGGCAATTAACATTATTTGTTTTCAAGAATTATTTTTTTTGCTAGTAATATAAAGCCTATAAAATTAAAAAAAATGCTTTATGTTCAGCATTGGTCATTTAAGACTGGATATCATCAAAAAGGTGCAGAAAAATTTCTTGGTGGTGGGGGAGATTATCCTGGAGTTGAGATGATTGGAAGGTATCATGCGCCTGGTTCTTTAGAGGGTTGGATAGTTTTAAAGACTGATGATCCAAAGGCAATATATCAACATGCCGCTGAATGGGCTGAATTTCTAAATTGGGAAACCATACCTGTATTTACTGATGAAGAAGCTGGTCCAATAGTTGCTAAAGTCTACTCATAGATAGAGATTGACAGTCGATCTAAAATAAGGGGCAATTAGCTCCTTTTTTTGTGAAAAGTTATCTCATATCAGGTTTAGTAGATGAATACAGAATTAAAACTAATCTTTTTGCAATTTCTCCTAATCATGCAATAAAAGTTTTTCAGCAAAAATATCCAAAGGCTGAAGATATTTATGTCATACAGAATTTATTTAAAAAATGAAACGCTTACTACTCTAAATTGACAGTCGATCAAAATTTAGGGGACCAAATAGGGACCATTTTTTATGAAAATTAATTTTAAAACCTCATTAGTAAATTCAAATCATAAAACATATTTTTATTTTTAAATATCCACTAAATCAGAAAACCTTTCTGCAACTCATTACTGCTATAATTCAAAAGTTAAAACTAAATATTTAACCTGGAGGGGTGGTCGAGTGGTTTAAGGCTCTAGTCTTGAAAACTAGCGTGTCTGCAAGGGCACCGTGGGTTCGAATCCCACCCCCTCCGTTTTTAGAAAGCACTCATATGTCGTCATAAGCCTTCATAAGCTTTCAAAATTATTTTAATCGCTGATATAAAGCCAAATTTGCATAATTTAAGAAAATTAGCCTCGTCATAGATGATCACTAACCTTCATATGACTTCAACTAATTGTTGGCAGATTTGTTGGCAGATTTGTAAATAGCGTTGGCAGATTGAACTCATAATTAATAATCAATCTAATATAAGGGTCAATTAGTATTTTTTTATGTTTGGGAATAATTATCTTGAAGAGTTTAAGAATGCCTCTTCTCAACTAGAAGAAGCTAAAAAGTTTTGGACTCACACAATAATCACGATGGATCCATTCGCAAGAAAGCTAATTCTGGATCAATATGATAGTTTTGTTTGGGTTCTCAGCGAAGAAATTCAAAATTATAAAAATCAACTTGAACCAAGAATGGGTCTCCCTTTAAAGTTGCCTCCCGATTTACAAAAAAAAGCTAATACTCTTGAAGCAATAAGTAGTGCATTAAAAATAATAAGACAGGCTATTAGAAATGAAGATTATGAAGGAGAAAATTATCTATATCATCTTCCAATTCCGCCAGATTTAAATACTCTTTATAAAAAAAGACGCAAACAAATATCCATAGATTTTCCTCGCTCTCAGCTTAATTCAAATAAGAAATCAAATACTAATTCTATTGAAGAGAAAATAGCTAAGGTTTCAAAAGAGATGTTTGAAAAATCAAAAAATAGTTGGGATGGTTTTTATTCGGAATTTGATGGGGAATTTGATAAAGAACAATCTCTTGGTATTGAATTATTTGATAATGAGGAAGTTAGAGAAAAACTTGAGAAACTTGGATATAAAATAAATACCTCAAATTTCTTAGATTGCACAAAAGTTGGAGAGTATTTTCCAACAATTTCTGATGAGTCTGAAGAATCTGTTATTTTAGTTTTTCACAAATTACCTTTGGATTTTGATTTTGATGAGGGTAATGATTTAGTTAAACAATGGTTTGGATTCTATAAAAAATACATAAAAAGTTTAGATCCATATTTTATGGATGATGAATCTACTGAGGTGAAAGAAGATGAATCTACTGAGGTGAAAAGCTCGGAAAAACTTCAATATTTAAAGAATTTTACTAAGAACTGGTTTGAAAGTGAATCCAAGGAGTGGCTTAACTTTTTAGTAGAGAAGACAAAGGAAAGAACCTATGGACATTTTGAATCTAAGCCAGAAGAGTTTTGGTGGGATCCGAAGAAAGTGGAAGATTGGGAATATGAGTGTGCAGCTGCTTTAACCGCATCTTGCATTGATCAGTATGAATCAAAAGGGAAAGAATTTGTGACGGAAATGTTGAGAGCACATTTTGCTGAAACAAATTCAATCGGAGAAGAACTATCAACAAAAATACAGATGATATTACTCCATTCCTCAATGATTGGATTTGAGAATTACTTTCTTAATGACTGCAAGCTTGGAGGAAATGAAAGTATCAAGTTAACAGATGAGATCGTACTAAAAGCTTTTAAAATTGATTTAAATTAGCCAAATTATTAAAGTCAATTAAAGCTCACTACTTCACGGAATGAACATCTACTTCTTGTTAGAAAAAGTTTTTACCCTTATCATTTCCTTAATTAATTAGTTTATTGAAGCCTGTAACTATCTCAGCTTATTCAATAGTTCTAGAAAATTATCTTGATCAGATGATTAAAGAGGGACCAACTTGCTGTTCTTCAGCAACTATCTCTGCTGTATCTGTAGTTTGGGATCATATTTGCCCAGATGATGAAGACTTAGATGAAGAAGGGATTATTGAATTTTTTGATTTTTTAGAAGATATTTATAAATGGACAAGTACCCAGAAAGGGTTAAAGGATTATTTAAAAGTTAGATTTGAAGAAGAAGAAGAACCAGAAGGTCCTTATTTTTTTATAGGAAATACTGAAGATTGTTTCTATAAAAATTTTGACGAATTTTTGGAAGATATAGACTTTAATCTATGTTTTCAATCATTTAGGAAATGTTGGGAAAGAAGTTGTGATGGTGAAGATGTTTTTCAAGAAGGACAATTTAAAATTGATTTCAAAAAATAAAACGCTTACTAGTAGCCCCGCTTATTAAATAAAGAATTCCCTAAATGGGAATGCACAGAGTGCGATTAACAAATATGGAAAGGGGTAAATTAAATACTAGATTCTATTTAGATTGAATTTTTTTACTGAAAAGTTTGTTGGCAGATTTGTTGGCAGATTCAACAATCTATTTCAGATTTTCACTGTCATAGGTTGTCATAGGTCGTCATTTTGACTTAAAAATAATCCCACCCCCTCCGTACTACATAGCTGACTTCTAAAGAGACAACTCCTTTTCGGGGTTTTTTTATTTTCTGAAGATTAAAGTAAGTTCCTTAGAATTCCTCTCCATTACCGTAAATAGAGGAAAAAACAGTTATATTTCGGTTACACATTTTAAGCGTTGCAAGTAAAAAGCGTTTGATTATTCATCAGACTCTGAATTAAAGACAAATGGATCACAAATAAGAGAATTAGTAGACGTACAAGGTGCACCATCCGTTGAAGACTCAACTGTTGTTTCATTACAATGACTTCCACAGCCACCATTTGCTTTATTATGAGCAATAGCTGGAGAGATTAAACCCAATAACAAAGGCAAAAATAAAAGTGAACGCATAAGCTTAAATACTATATATATAGCAAGAAAAAAAAAGGAGCTAATTGCCCCTTTTTTTATATCGACTGTCAATTCCTTACTAATTTTTTACTTTTCTGTTAAATAAATTTTTCCATACAAAAACAAGATTTTTTACTATCAGTAAGACACGTTAGTTCTTCTCCTTCGGGGCATTTAGTATTGGCTTCATTATGAGCAATAGCTGGAGACACTAAACCTAATAACAAAGGTAATAAAAGAAGTGAACGCATAAATTTAAATCCTATATATTTATTTATAGCAAGATAAAAAAAAAAGGGCTAATTGCCCCTTTTTTTATATCGACTGTCAATTCCTTACTAATTTTTTACTTTTCTGTTTCACCAACGTCTGCATACAAGCACAACTACTAGGAGTAAGACACATTGGATAATATCCTGGGGGGCAATTAGTATTTTGTATATTATGAGCAATAGCTGGAGACACTAAACCTAATGACAAAGGTAATAAAAGAAGTAGTTTCATTTGATTGAATAGTATTTATACAGGTATAGCAAGATTTAAAAAAAAGGGATAATTACCCCTTTTTAATTCTGCATTAAAAGAAAAAACAAAACGAAAAAAGTGGTTACATTTCGGTTACATCTTTTCTTTAGACACCATCTAATCTATTGCTATAAGTTAATTTAATATAGTCTTGAAAACTAGCGTGTCTGCAAAGGTACCGTGGAATCGAACCTCTCCCCTCCTTTCATATAAAAAGAACCGAATAATATAAACGCCCTTTTGAAAGGTTCTTGTTAGGATAAATTTTATTTAGATTATGAGTAAAGGATTTGCCACAGATAATTTAATATCCAAAAAATCGAAAAAAAAAGTCATTTCAAATGAACCGCAAGGAAGATTAATATCTTGGTCTCCTTGGCCACCTGCTAATTTTCAAACACGATATCCTGCTTTCCCTTTTGTTCTTACAATATTGATTATAGTAATTGGGCAATGGTACCTTTCTCTACTCAGGTGACCAGAAACTGTTTTTATTTAAATTACTATGAATTAAGTTTGAGAATTTATTTTGTTTTTTTCTATTTTATTATTTGCACATTTTCAAGCAGCAATCATCCCAATATTATTAGGTATTAGATCGCTCAATAAATTCAAACATATAAGCAAAAACAAACTAATACCTTTCGGTTTTATTTTTTTAGGATTGGCATCGATTTCTGAAATGATCGATCATACCCAAACATCTTGGATTTATGTAGATCACTCCTCTTTATTTAATTGGTTATTTTATTCTTTCCTATCTTTAGGTCTAACATGTTTATCAATATCAGTTATAAAAAATAAATTTATTCAAAAAACTAATTTTTGCATTTCTTTATGTTCAATAATCTCATATTATTTATTTGATAAAACTATTGCTCTTCTTTTTCAAGTAATAATAAGTATCCTTCTAATTATAAATTGGCAAAGAGTTTTTAAAGATTGGCTTTTTATTCTTTACCCAATATTTGGTATTATTTTTACGACTTTCTTTGGAACAAAGCTCTCAATTAGTGGCGATCAATTTTGGCATGCTTTAATAGGCCCATCTGGAACAATTAGCGTTCTTACCTTTTATTTAGTATTAAAGAGATCGGACAAAAAATTTACTTAAGATTTTTATGAAAATATTTGTATTTGTAATTTTTATAGTGTGTTTAGTCACAATAATCTCTCCAGTTGAAATCTTTGCTGATACGGCACTTGATGTTTACATGAATGATTTTTATTCTAAATCGAATAAAGCTAGCCAGATTCTTAAAGAAATCGAAAATAATCTAAAAGAGGGATCAAGAAAAAAAGTATGCTCTAGGCAAAGGGAGGCCGCAAGATTAGGACTACTAGCTAATAAATCATTAATTAAAGCCTTTGAAATAGAGGGAGCTAATCCGCCAATGCAAGCGATAAAGGCAAGTCAACAAAGATGGGAATCTATTCTGAATGAGTGCTGAAGAAAGTCAGTGAATATATAAATCTTTTAAATTTGCATTCTTACAGATTTACTAATTAAAGGAATTTCAGGTTCAATTCCATAAATACATTGAGAAATCGAATAAATAAAAATACATAGTGTAAATATAAAAATTATTGCGCCTAATTCAACTATGGGAAATATTCTCAAGAGATATGAAATTATTATCAAAGCAATATCAATAAGTAATGCTTGGCATGCGTTATATCTAACGAAATAGGGAACATTTGGATTTCTTGCTAATCCAGCAAACAAAATTATAAATAATAAAAAACTACCAAAAGGCAAAGATTTTTCAATTATTGCTATCGGGAAAGTTAGTAATAATATTATTTTTAAAAATGAATATTTATAGAACAAATAATATCCAAAAGGTATTGAAGCCTTTAATGGCAAAGTATACAAAAATACTGATGAGAGTCTCTGAAATATCTGATTCAATATATTATTGAAATTTCGTATTCATATCTTAACCTAATTTTTTGAACTTAATAAAAAGACTTACATACGAAAAAATCAACTTTGGCAGATGGTTATTAAATATTAGATAATTGAATCAGGTTCATAATTCAAAATGCGTATCCTACATACAATGTTGAGGGTTGGAGATTTAGATAAATCCATTGATTTCTACGTCAATAGATTAGGAATGAATTTATTGCGAAAAAAAGATTACCCTCATGGAAAATTCACTTTGGCATTTGTTGGTTATGGCTCAGAAAAAGAAAATACAGTAATTGAATTAACTTATAACTGGGACAAAAAGTCTGAAGACTATGAGCTTGGAGATAAATATGGTCATATAGCTATTGGAGTAAAAGATATTCATCTAATTTGCCAAGGATTAGAAAATAATGGTTGTAAAATAACTACCAAACCTAAAACAATGAAAAACAGTACTACTGTCTTAGCTTTTGTTGAGGATCCTGATGGTTATAAAATTGAACTTATTGAAAGAGATTAAAAGCTCAGAAGTTTTAATTAAATAAACAAATAAATAAAATTTAAAAAAGATTGAATTATCTAATATTTCGTTTTCAATTAACAAAAAAATACCCCTAAGATCACATTGGATAGATTCTGCAGTTTCAATTATTGTAAAAGATTATTTCTAAGATGAGGAATTATTAAAAATAAAATTAAGACTATATACAATCTTTATTTAATCTATTTAGAATACATAGACAATCTATATAGATTTATATATCATAGAATTATCGCATAAAGCTTATGTCTAGTAATTGGTCAAAATTAAGAGATGAATGGCTTGATAGAACCGCTGTTGCGAAAGATGATGCTAAATGGGCATTAGAAGTTTTAATTAATTCTGAAGAAGAGTTATTTGAAATAGAACAAAAAATAAAGAATAAAGAAGACGCTATAAGCCAAGTAAAATTTTTGAAGAAAAAGGTTAAAGAAACTATTTCCTCTAAAGAAATTAGTCTCGATGATATTGCATTAAATACTTCAAATTCAAACAAAGTACAAATCTCAGTGCCATCAAATCTTACTTATCTTTTGAAAGTTTGGGCAGCAGCAGAAGGAAGGGATCTATCAAGTGTTGCTTTTCAATGTTTAGAAACTGGTATAAGGGAAATGAAAAGCAAAGGTTCAATACCTTCAGTAGCAGTAAATAGGTATGACTCTGCCTGCCAAAAGAGGATTGCACTAGCAGAAGTAAACAATTTATTAGAGAAATATGAAATAGCTCAGAATGAAATCAGATAATTATGAATAACAGAAAAATCATAAAAGGATACAAAACATTAATATCATCAAGGTTTAATGAAGATACTTCTATAGATAAATTCAAAGATGGAATAATTTATACTCTTTATTCAGATAATTTAGATTTACTAAAAGTTGGTTTTGCTAAAAATGATAAGGTTCTAGAAAAAAAATTATCAATTGAACCATTGATATTATTGGAGATGAAAAAAGGCAACAAGAAAGAGCTATTTTTATTAATAACCACTCTTAAAGAACTTGGTATCAAATACTCAGACAATTTTTGTTTCAAATACTCAAGTTCTTTAATAAGACATTTATCTACTTTAGGTTGGCCTGTTGGAAGATCACTTTATAAACAAAGAAAGATTAAAAAAGAACTTGTATGTGCATAAATTTAAATGTAATCGCACTCTAAAGTTTCTCTGGTATCTCTATTTGTGATTGGATTAGTTCCAGTGGCACTTTCACAAAATTTCCTGATAATATCTTTTGGCAAAAAAACATTTGTGAAGTCAGCGCCTTGTATTTTTACATTTTCAAACTGGGTACTATAAGCAAAAGAATCCTCCAAGTTAGTATTTGATAAATCTGTTCCATCTAGAACAGCTGAGTCTAAAGTTACTTCTCTTAAGTTGGAGTTACTTAAATTAGTATCTTTCAATTTTGCTCCATAAAGTGTCGCATTTTGGAGCTCACAACCTGATAAATTAGCGTCTTGTAAATCAGTCAAATAGAAAGTTGCGCCTTTTAAATCAGATCCAGAAAAATCAGCTCCTACCAAAGATTGTTTACCATAATCCAAAGCAGCGAAGCTTTTAGAAGGGAAGGTTAAAACAATTATTAAAAAAGTTAAAATTATAAATCTCATTTGTTTGAATAGTATTTCAATAAATTCTAACTTCTTAAGTTGAAATCTAAAAATTAATTATTTACTGAATGCTATATTTATCTAAATAGCAAATCACGAACTAGGTTTTGGATATAAGTCCTTATGATGCAATTGTTGTTGGTTCTGGAGCTACAGGAGGAATAGCAGCACTTACATTGGCAGAACAAGGAGTAAAAGTTTTAGTTATAGAAGCTGGGCCTCAAGTTAAAAGGCATGAAGCTAGTAATCATGAGCCTAAAAGTACATTAAAAAGATTATCAGGAGTTTTAACAAAAAAACATGCAAATCAATGCCAACATCCTGGTTATTGGAAAAATAATCCTGACTTATACTCGAGTGAATTGAAGCATCCTTATGACTTCCCCCCAAAAAAGCCATTTTTTTGGACCCAAGGTAAACAATATGGGGGGAGATCATTAACGTGGGGAGGCATAACATTAAGACTTTCCTCAGAAGATTTTCATCCGGCTAAAAAAGACGGATTCGGACCAAACTGGCCTATTTCATACGATGAACTTTCCCCTCACTATGATTTCATTGAAAATATCTGTGGCATCTATGGACGAAAAGATGACATTAAAGAAGTCCCAAACGGTAAATATATTGGTGAAATACCTCTTACAGAAAACGAAAATATCTTTGGCAGCAAAGTTAGATCAAAATTAAACTATCCATTTATACAATCAAGAGGATTTGACCGTAATTCATCAGTAAAAGATAAAAAATGGCCAAATTCTTCTAGTATAGGTAGCACTTTGAAAAAAGCTCTAGATACTGGGAATGTACAAATAATTTCAAATCACCTAGTGGAATCTTTTGAGATTAACAAGGTAACAGAGCTTGCATCAAAACTGACGATCGTAAACTTAGAAAATGGATGCAAAAAAGAATTAAATTGTAACTTAATCCTTCTTTGTGCATCAACAATTTCAACACTCAGAATACTACTTAGTTCAGAATATAAATCAAATTCCTCAGGTTTTAAAGATAATTCTGGGAAATTAGGTAAATACCTTATGGACCATATATCTATCTGTAGATTTTTTTCAGTCCCAAAAACAAAAAACTCAGGAAACCAATTAGATAATACTCCCGATCTTTCTGGAGCAGGCAGCTTCTTTATTCCATTCGGTTCAAATTTACCAAAAATTGACGACATAAATTTTCATAGAGGTTATGGAATCTGGGGGGCAATTGATCGATTAGGAATACCTAATTTTTTGCAAAAAGACACAAACACATCCATTGGTTTTCTCATCGCACACGGGGAAGTCCTTCCTAGAGAGGAAAACTCAGTTTCTCTCTCAAAAAAAACAGATGAATGGGGGATCCCAATTCCCTACATTGAATTCGAATGGAGCGAAAATGAGTTAAATATGGCTAAACATATGGAAAACACAATACGAAAATCAATCACAGCTGCAAATGGAGAAATAAAAAATATTAATGAACTTATAAATATCCCATTAGGGAGTTTATTTACAAAAAATTTGATCGCATTTTCAGATAGCCCTCCTCCTCCTGGATATTACATTCATGAAGTAGGGGGAGCACCAATGGGAATAAATGAAGAAAATAGCGTAGTTGATAAATTTAATAGATTATGGAGATGCAATAATGTACTTGTACTAGATGGAGCATGCTGGCCCACATCATCTTGGCAAAGCCCCACACTTACAATGATGGCCTTAAGTAGAAGAGCCTGTTTAAATATTAAAAAGAATTAGAAGGTGTAAATAATTGATTTAAATAAATTTCTGAGACAGAATTATCTGTACATCCGTTTTGTACGAGAAAAGTAGCTAACGCTGAATTTATAAGCTTATATTGATCCCAAGTTGGATTACTTAATACGAAATCTTTCATAGTGTTATAAAGAGTTTCTGAAAGCTCTGTTTCTAAAGAGACTTTATTTGAAGAGCAATCGACAAGCTTCTTATCAGTTAAATTTGATTGGCTGATTTGATCCATAAATTTATACTTTTCTGCATAACCATAATGATATTTTTTTCTAAAAAAATCAAAAAATATCTGCTAGAAAACTTTTCAAATTATCAAATGAGACTCATGTTATAAGTCTGTTTTTAAAAAACTTCTTTTTCAAATAAAGAAATTGAATAGATCTTAAAGAAAAGTCAACAATAATGTTGAAGTCCTGTTTTTTTTGAAAAATACTGGCATTTCTAATCCAATGTGGATTGGGACGTGGAAAACAACCCGTAAATTGTGGAAAATCTAGCTCAAAATACTTTCCTGATTTTATATTAAGAATACTTATATATACTGAGTCTATTAAGACTAAGTCGAGAAAGAGACAGGTGATTCATTGATTTTCAACGGATTTTCTTAAGATTTAGTCTTTATTCGGCAAGCGAAGCGTAACAGGTCCTAAAGGGTGTTTTGAATTGGGATAAATACTATGGTGATGGTGATGGTGATTATGTTCATGTTGATGAGCCTCTGAATGTTCATGTTCTAAGTTATCACCTCCTCCTGAGTATGATTTTTCTTGGTTATGAGTTGGGATTTGATTTCGTATTTCACAAGCACCATTACATTCATGATCACATAAATCACAGCTGATACCCAAGCCCTCTACATGGTCATGATGACTTTCTTGTACCATTCCAACTTCTTTTTCAAAGCCAAATAAATTTGATCTATATTTACAAGTTGAGCAATTCATAAAATTTTTACCTTCGTTATTAAGAATCTCTTCAATCCTTTCTACAAAAGTGTCGACCACATAAGACTGTGACGAAAGATATTTTGCATGTATAAATGAAATATTTGGATTATTAATCGCAACTAAATCACTTTGCCTTTTAATTCTTGTGACAAGGACACCTGAGAAAAGGAAATAAGGGAAAATAATTATATTTTTATAACCAAGTCTCACAACATTTTTCAAGCCAGGTTCAACAAGAGGGAAAGTTACTCCAGAAAAAACTGTTTCCCCCCACCCTATACCAATACCCTCTACGATCATTCTCGTAATTTTTGAAACATTGGAATTCGCATCTGGGTCAGAAGAGCCTCTACCAACAACAACTAATAATGATTCTTCAGGTTTGAGAGTATTATTTTGTTTAAATACATCTTTTACTCTTTCACAAGCTGCACTAATCATTAAATTATTAATACCTAATTCTCTTCCATAAATTATTTCAATTCCTGTTTTACTTGAATAATTCATAAGCAAGCTAGGTATATCATTTTTTACATGGCCAGCAGCGAAAAGCATTGCAGGTATTGCAATTACTTTTTTTATAGAAAAATCTTTTAACTTGTCTAGAGCATCAACAATTGAAGGTTTAGCGAATTCCAAGAAACCATATTCAACCAAAAAGTTTGGATATCTTTTTTGGATGAACTTAGTTAATTCTTGAAATTCAGTAATCGCTAATTTATTTCTACTCCCGTGTCCACAGATAAGTATCGCGACTTGATTATTTAACTTCAAATCTAAATTATCCAAATTCAAACTATTACTTATAACATAATAGTAAAGAACAATCTCATGTAGTGAAAAATAATAACTTGCTTGAAGTTCCCAATATTAACTCAAAGGATGCAAAATTAAAGAAAATAATTTATGACGTGGATAATTCCTTATTTAATAAGGATAATTTTTCTAGGGAAAAATTCGAGCACCTTTGCGTATGTAGTGGAGGTACAACCTCTAGCTGTGCAAAAAATGGTTTTACGACTCTGGATCTAAGAAAAAATCACAGCAAAATCCACCTAGATAGAAAAACCAATTTAGTAACAATTGGAGGGGGAGTGATAATGGGGGATTTAGTAAATTATTTACAAAAACATAATCGAAGTTTTCCAATAGGACTTTCTAAACTTCCTGGAGCAGGCTATATACTTACTGGTGGAGTAAGCCCGCTCAGTAGAGCCTACGGATTAGCCATTGATAATATTGAATCAATAAAAGGTTTCTTGGGTAATGGAACGTTTATCTCTTTAAATAAAAATCAAATAAATCCAGAAGAACAATTGATTTGGGAAGCAATTAAAGGCGCAGCACCCTTCTTCTCGATTATTACCGAAATAGAACTTAAGACTTTCCAATCTAATCCGATTAAAGTTATTGAAGGATTTGTAAATCTAAATGAACTTTCAGAAATAATAAAACTTTCAGAGGAATTCCCAGAAAATATTAGTCTTCAATGGATTTATGCAAAAAAAATTTATATATATATTTTTGCTGAACTCAAAAATAATTTAGAGGATAAAAGAACAGAAGAATACTTAATGCCTCTTAACAAATTTCCTGCTCTAAAAAAACAATTTTATAAGAACTTTAACAAAATAAATTTCTTCCCAAAGGAATTGAATTTATATGAGCTAAACGCAAATAACCATTCTGAGGTAATTAGTCTTCTTGGAGAAGATTTAAAAAATGATATCCCAATTTTCATAAAATGTTTGGATGAAATAATGGACAATAAACCTAATAATTCCTGTTATATTGCTTCTCAACAATTAGGTTGCAAAACTAAAAAAATAAATCATGGCTCAAGCTTTTTTGTTCATAGAAAAAGTACTTGGAAACCCTGGATATATGCATCATGGAAAAAAAATGATCTTCAAGAAAAAAAAGTCGCTTTGGAATGGATTTATAAATCGTGGGGCAAGCTAAAAAGTTTTTATCCAAATATTCACCTAGCCCAATTACATAATCATTTGGATTCTCATGAGGAAGAAATTACATTAGCCTTTGGAAATAGAATGAATGAATTAAAAATTTTAAAGAATATTTTTGACCCACAAGGTATTTTGCCTCCTTTATGAGTTAACTTCTTAATTATAAAAAAACTTAAAATGTCAAATTTCTCAAGATATTTATCTAAAAATTGGTTAGATGATCCAAAGTCAAATATTCTCTCTGGCTTAGTTGTTGCTTTTGCAATGATCCCAGAAGCAATTGCTTTTTCAGGTATAGCTGGTGTAGATCCTAAAGTTGGCCTCTTTGGTGCATTTTGCTTATCTATAACAATTGCGATTGTTGGAGGAAGAAGGGGTATGATCACTTCTGCCACAGGTTCAACAGCTCTTTTGATGACTGGACTTGTTGCCTATGGAGAATCACAAGCTCCTGGATTAGGAGTCCCATATCTTATTGCAGCTGGAATATTAACAGGAATTTTCCAAATTCTTTGGGGATATTTAAGACTTGCCTACCAAATGCGATTCGTGCCAACAGGAGTATTAAGTGGATTTGTAAATGCACTGGCACTTTTAATATTTCAAGCACAGCTCCCCCAGTTAGGAATTGGTATTAAAGAATCAAAAGAATTATTTGAACAAACTTTAAGTCAATATCCAGTTAACTCTCAGATTCCAGTAGTTTGGATCCTTGTAATCCTAGGATTAGTAATTATCTATGGGCTTCCGAAAATCACAAAAGTAGTCCCATCTCAACTTATCGCAATAGTAGTAATTACTCTTATAAGCATATTCTTTAATCTAGATGTCCCAACAGTTAGTGATTTAGGTAAATTACCTGATGGATTACCAAGTATTTCTCTTCCTTTTGGATCAATAGAAAATGGGAAAGTGCCTTTTAGTCTTGAAACATTAAGGATAATCTTACCGACTTCACTTGCAATATCTCTCGTAGGTTTAATGGAAACCTTTTTAACTCAAGACATTTTAGACGACGTAACTGATACAAGTTCTAATAAAAATAAAGAAGCAAGAGGACAGGGAATCTCAAATATTGTGGCATCTTTATTTGGAGGAATGGCTGGATGTGCCTTAGTTGGACAATCTGTAATGAATACTGAAAATGGTGGTAAATCTAGATTATCAACCCTCTCCTCAGGTATATCTCTACTAATTATGATCATCCTCTTGAAGTCTTGGATTGGAGCAATACCAATGGCTGCTTTAGTAGCAATCATGATAACGATCGCAATAAGTACAGCAGATATAAATGGATTAAAAAATATTAGAAAGATACCTAAAAGTGATACTGCAGTAATGCTTATGACTTTTGCAGTTACAATGCTTACAAAACCTCATAATCTTGCACTTGGAGTTATTGCAGGAGTTGCATTAGCTGCAATTCTTTTCAGCAGAAAAGTCGCAAAAGTTATAACTGTCTCAAGAGCGAATGAAAATAATTTGACTATATACAAAGTAAAAGGACAATTATTTTTTGTAAGTAAAATTTATTTTTTACAAGGATTTGATATTCATGAACATCCAGAAAATATTGTAATTGATATGTCTTTAGCTCATATTTGGGATCAAAGTGGCGTAGTTGCCCTTGAGCAAATTATAAGAAAATTCCAGAATGGTGGTTCTAAAGTTGAAATTGTAGGATTAAATAAAGAAAGTCTTAACTTATTTGAAAGATTAGGTGGTTTAGAAAGCGCTCATTAAAAAGTTAATTAAGACTAACTTGTTGATAACAAAACCAAAGCCATTGCTGAAATAGCAAATTCCTATGAGATCTCCAAGCGGTTTTTGAGCTATTTAGATCAAAATTTTCAGGAGGAGGAACATCTCCCTTTTCTTTATCTCTTTCAATTTCACTAATAATCCTATGCACAGTATATTCAGGATGTCCTAAATGCATAAGTTGTTTTTGATCATAAGATTCAAATATTGTATATCCGACGTTTTCGCCGTAAGCCAACAAATTCAATTTCCCTTCTTTTTGGGCCTTCTCCATTTCCAAATCTGGTAATCCCGCAAATCTACTTTGAGGACAAATAAACTCATCATCTTGTGTACCCATCAAAGGGTGTCCAGGAACAAGACTTTTTAAAGGGAATACCCCAAATAATTTCCTATCAAAAACTTTCTTATCAACCCCTGCCAAATAAGCCAAAGCAAAGCCAGCCCAACATAATCCAAGAGTACTCGCACAAGAATTTCTAGCTTCATTTACAATGTTTACAAATTCATCCCAATACTTAACCTCCTCAAAGGCTAGGTGCTCAATAGGTGCTCCAGTAATAATGATTCCATCTAACGGTTCTAGACTATTTGCTTCTTCCCAAGTAATGTAAAGGTTATTTAAATGATTAAGATCCCATGTTTTATAAGAGTGAGTTTTAAGCTTTATCCAAACTGGCTCAATTTGAAGAGGAGATAAACCAAGTGGATGTAGTAAGTTAAATTCATACTGCTTCCCAAGAGGCATGATATTTAAAATACCAATCCTAAGAGGACGTATATCCTGTCTTTTTGCCAATTCTGGTTCGATCCAAGATATATGATTTTTCTCAACATCACTAATCTTGTGATAGTTACTAGGAATTATTAAAGCCAATAAATCTCCTTTCCTATATGATTTGTGAAAGTGCTTGTTCGAAATCTGCTTTTATGTCATCAATATGCTCAATTCCTACAGAAACTCTTACCATAGTGGGGGTAACTCCTGCAGATAATTGCTCTTCTTCAGATAATTGCTGATGAGTTGTTGAAGCAGGATGAATTACCAATGTTTTTGAGTCACCCACGTTAGCAAGGTGGCTTGCTAATTTTAAGGAATCAATAAATTTTACTGCATTATCATAACCCCCATTAAGGGAGAACATAAGCATGCAACCCATTCCCCTTCCAGTAGTATATTTTTTAGCACTTGAGTAATATGGATCAGATTCTAAACCAGGGTAATTAACACTACTAATATTTGAATTAGAATTCAACCATTTTGCTAATTCAAGAGCATTAGAAGTTTGTCTTTCTATTCTTAAACTTAGAGTTTCCAAACCCTGTAATAACAAGAAAGAATTAAAGGGACTTTGAGCAGATCCCCAGTCTCTCAGGCATTCAAGTCTTGCTCTTAACGCAAAAGCTATATTTCTATTATCAGGTACTCCCAAAGATTTGCAGATATCACTACCGAAACCAAAAGCGTCCCAATGAACGAGCCCATGATAAGCAGCGCTTGGCTTACTCATAAGTGGGAATTTACCATTTCCCCAGTCAAATGTTCCGGCATCAACAATAACCCCTCCGATACTTGTTCCATGTCCACCAATCCATTTCGTTGCACTTTCTACAACAACATCGGCGCCAAAATCAATTGGTCTTATTAAAGCACCACCAGCACCAAGGGTATTATCCACTATTAAAGGAATTCCATTTTCCTTCGCCAAAGTAGAGAGTCCATCAAAATCTGGAATGTTGAACCGAGGATTTCCCATTGATTCGACATATATTGCTTTGGTTTTATCGTCAATTTTATTTCTAAAACTATCGATATTATCACCATCTGCGAATTTAACTTCTATTCCTAATCTTGGAAATTGTACCTTAAATTGATTGTAGGTCCCACCATATAGAAAAGATGTAGAGACAAAATTATCCCCTGCTGTCATGCAGTTTACGATTGCCAAGAATTGAGCAGCTTGACCTGAGGATGTTGCAAGTGCTGCCATACCTCCCTCCAAAGCTGCCATTCTTTTTTCGAAGACATCTGTGGTGGGGTTCATAAGTCGAGTATAAATATTTCCAAATTCTTTTAATCCAAAAAGATTCGCTCCATGCTCGGCATTATCAAAAACGTAGGAACTAGTTTGATAAATGGGAACTGCTCTAGAATTTGTGGTTGGATCAGGCACTTGGCCTGCATGTAACTGAAGCGTCTCGAACTTTTGGTTGCTCAAAATTTTATAAATAATCCTACTATCTATTTAACTTAAAAAAGTCCCAAAAAAAAACAAAAACAAAATAAATATTTATAAATCCTTTTTTAATGAGGGGTAATTATCTTTCATATATAAACTTAAATCCTCTTTTATCGCAGATCTTAGTTTATCAATATTTGCAGAATCAATTATTGGAAAAGTTTTATTAGCCTCAGGATCTTTTTCAGTGATTGATTTCCAACTCTTAGCAACATCTTTTTCAGAGTTGTTTAAAACCTCATCAAAGTTGAAAACCTTATCGTTGTTTTTAGCGTCAAATTCGCTAAAAGCTTTATTTATGAGCTGTTTTCTTTTTTCGAATAGATTCTTGGCTTTTAAAGTATCTGGAAGGCCCATAACTGGTTGTAATTCCTTAAGAAGTTTTATTTCCTCGTCAATTAAGAGTGTCCAAACCCCATGTTTATTTTTTGGGAGATTAGAATCACTAAAAATATTAATTTCATCTAGGTAAAAATTTAACCATAAATAATAAGATTTTTCTTCAATAGTTTTTTTAACGGATATCTTTTTATTTTGAATCTTTGGGAGTAACTTTTCTGCTTTCTTTAAAAACTGCCTGTCTTCTCTTTCTAAATTTATTAATCCCCATCTTTGACTGTAGTCCCATAAATCTTCGTATCTTATTAAATCTTCTTGATTCCAACCAAGAGCTTTCAGTTCATGAGAACGATGTGATAATTCCTTTTTCAAAAAAACCTTTTAAAATCATAATAATTCTACCCCTGCAATCAAGATTAGTAAATAAATGGGAAAAACTTAGTTTTTTTCAAATTCAACAAATAATTAATTATGAAAGTAATTATTAATAATTTTCAATACATTAATATAACTTGGATTTTTTTTTGAAATTTGGTTACTAGATTCATCATTTTTAAGAGCATTTCTCTCTTTGTAAATAAAAAATTTCCTATAAAGGTTTTCAATATCATTAAAAAAATAATCCCCTTTTAATTTTTCATTTAGTTCTAAAGATAATTCAGATTTCACAGATTCTTGGCAAAAATTAGTGATTTCTTCCGAACTAATTAAAACCTTATAAATTTCTTTTTTTTCTTCTGAATTAGCATTAAAGCATAAATAAATCATATTAATCATTGAACAATTATTATTTTTGATTTTGAATTGTTTATAAATGTCTGGCCAAAATTTCAAGGATTTTAGACCTTCTAAACCTCCTTGATTTAGAGAGTATTTATTACACCAATCTACAAATTCTGAGACATCTTTTGGACATCTATTGAGTTGTAAAAGCATATCTGATAAAACTTGTCCAGCCTGAAAATTCCTTGTTGGTTTTCCTTCAGTTGGTAGAGTCATGCTCCCTAAGACATCTGCCTTAACAGCATTTAACTGAGAGAAAGTATAATCTCCTTTTTCACAAAATTTATTATTTATTATTTCCTTTGCACTAATTATTTCTTCACCATAACCAAGTTCTTTTAATGAAAGATATTTGTGCTCTAATTTATTTTCTTTTCTAACTTGTAATGATACTGATGCGGCCTGATCTAAACATTGAGTTAACAAAATTGTATTAATGGTTGGTAGCATTCCTGGCTTATCGGAATGAAAGTTATTTACAAAGCCTGCAAATATGGATGAGATGTTTTTTATTGATTTTATATATTGACATTCAATATTATGAACTCCAGGAGAAACTTGAATTTTTGGGGACAATTGATTCAATATACGAGCTCCTATTAAAGCAGTTAGGGCATCAGGATGACAGAAATTAGCAGTAAAACTATCATTAGGATTTCGTAAAGCTCCATGACGATGAAATCCTGTAAAAAAAGCTAAATTTGGATATTTATTACAGAGAATAAAAGGGTTATTACTTTTATTATCAATACAAAAAGAACCGACTAGACATCCAAGAACCACATTTTCTCTTTTTAAAATTTTTCTGAGTTCTAAAGCATGTTTAACATCATCTTGTATGTGATTACTATTTGAAGCAAGAATAACTATTTCGCATTCCAAGAGAAGATCTTTTAGATCAAAAGACTTTATTATTCCTTCAGATGAATAATGTCCCATTCTCTTAATCTTTTCAATAGTCTTTTTATCCATATCAGAAAGAACATCATTTGAGAAAGCACCTAACAAATCTCTATCTTCCCTAGGTGCTAAAAGAATATTTTTTGAATTTCCATGCATAGCACAGTTATATGCTAATGATGCAGGATATAAACCAACACTGTAAAATCCAACTTTGCTATTCTCTATATCTTCAATCAATGAATAAAAATTTTTTTTATCATTTATGTTTTCTATGAAATTATTCTTCATTTTTGGAAATTCTTGATAATTTTTTTTAATTACTTACCCATACCAATATTTTTCTACATTAAAGCAATTCTTGACCATAGCAAATTATTTATTGTAAATATTGAATTTTTTCATTTATAATTTTATGAAAAATGAAAATTAAATTAAAAGATAAATAATTATAAATATGGAACATGTGGCAAGAAATTTAAAGATACAAAAACAATTAATTTCTTCTAAAAATATCTTAATCATTCAAGATATTGACGGAGTTTGTATCCCTTTAGTTAAAGATCCAATGACTAGAAAGTTAGAATCAAAATATATCTATGCAGTGAAAGAATTTGCCGAGGAATTCTTTGTATTAACTTGCGGGGAACATGAAGGTCCAAGAGGGGTAAACAGAATTATAGAAAGGAGTTTAAAGAGCACTACTGAGCCTAAAAACAAAAAACTATATTTAAGAGGTTTAGCAGCCTGTGGAGTAGAGTATCAAGACAACAAAGGTGAAATAACTTTTGAAGGAGTCTCAGAAAAAGAACTAAATTTTTTATCTAAAGTACCTAGTTTAATAAGACCAAAGTTTAATTTTATAGTTAAGAATATTTTTCCTGAACTTAGTCAAGAAGATATCAATTTTCACGCAGTAAAATCAATTTGTGAAACACGCTTCTCGCCAACGATTAATTTCAATAGTCTATTTGATTTAGTTCATAAAGATTCTGATAAAAGAAAGCTTATTCAAATTAGTTTTGAAAAAATGATGAATGAAATCATTTTAAAAGCTGAATCCGAAGGTCTCAAAAACTCATTTTTTCTTCATATTTCACCAAATTTAGGTAATAAAAATGGGAGCGAAACAATTAAACTTTCTTCTCAAAATGATATCGGATCCACAGACATACAATTACTTATTAAAGGAGCAGTTAAAGATTCTGGAGTTTTATTTCTTTTAAATAAATTTATTGCGGATAAAACTGGTAAAGCCCCTTTTGGAAGAAATTTTAATTTTAGAAACTCTCCAAATTCTGTTATGGAAAAAATTGATTTATGCAAAAGAACTATTCAAAAAGAAAATATGCCTTTGATTGTAGGAGTTGGAGACACAGTCACATCAAAAAAAAATAATGATGAAAAAAATTATTTAAGAGGAGGAAGTGACAGATCTTTTCTAGAATTAATACAAATATTAGGTAATGAATTTGGGATTAAGAATAAAATAATTTTTGTAGATAGTAGTTCTGGAGAAGTTGATAGACCCTCTACAAAAAAAACTGGTTTAATGGGGATCAGTGATATTTATGACAATTTAAAGTTTGATATGGTTTTTAAAAATGGTCCCAAAGAATATATAAGTTGGTTTATTGAACTTTCTAATAAGAGATCAAACTTTAAAAATAATAGTTGACTTTTTAATTTACGAATGACAATTTATAAATAACATACTTATGAAAGAAAAATTCCCTTCAATATATAAAGAACCTATAGAAACATTGCAAATCAATATAGGTTATAAATGCAACCAGGCTTGTAAGCACTGTCATGTCAATTCAAGTCCCCTAAGGACTGAAAAGATGTCAAATGAAATCGTATCTCTTATTCCAAAAATAATTGAAAAATACAAAATTAAGACTTTAGATATTACAGGAGGCGCCCCAGAACTTCACCCAGAGTTTAAAAACCTAATCACCAGTTTGAGCACAAAACAAGTTGATATTATTGACAGATGCAATTTGACAATTTTCTTTGAAGAGGGCTACGAAGATCTTCCTCAATTTCTTGCAAAGAATAAAGTAATAATTACTGCTTCGCTACCATGTTATGAAAAAAATAATGTTGAGTTTCAAAGGGGGCTAGGGGTTTTTGAAAAAAGTATTAAAGCAATAAAAATTCTTAATGCTTTAGGCTATGGAAAGAAAGAAAATGGATTACAATTAAATCTTGTTTACAATCCTGTAAGCCCAATTCTTCCTCCTTCTCAGAAAATATTGGAGAAGGATTATAAAAAAATACTATTCGAAAAATACAATATCGTTTTTAATAATTTATACACAATAACTAATATGCCAATAAATAGATATGAAGAATCTCTTAGAAGAGAAGGGAAACTAAATACTTATTACAAATTACTAAAAGAAAATTTTAATGAAAAAAATTTAGAAAATCTTATGTGTAAAAAGACAATTAGCGTAAATTGGCTAGGAGAAATTTATGATTGCGACTTTAACCAACAGATAAATTTCCGAGATAATAAAGGACCAAAGACACTTTTTGATCTATTGGATGAATCATTTACTTTTGACTACGGGGTTGCTGTAAAAGAACATTGTTTTGCTTGCACAGCAGGTGCAGGGTCAAGTTGTGGAGGGACTTTAAGTTAAAACCTGCTAAATGCAATTTGGACAAATAGCTCTTACATTTAAAGAGGATTCAATTAGTTTAAAACCATTAACTTTTGCTGCAACTTTGCCTGCTTCTAAGACTTCGTCATTTTCGAATTCTTCTGTTCTTCCACACCTAATACAAATCAAATGATGATGGTCCCGTGTGTCGTTACTAAGCAATTCATACCTGTGTCCACCCTCACTGAGTTCTAATTCATGAAGCAAACCCATTTGTACTAAAAGTCTTAATGTTCTATAAATTGTTGCTAATGAAACTTTGGAGCTTGTTTTAACTAACTTTTCATGAACCTCTTCAGCACTAAGATGCGTTCCAGAGCCAATATTTTCAAATAAATTAAGAACCTTTAGTCTTTGGGGAGTTAACCTCTTCCCATCTTTGTGTAAACCATCACCAAGGGGAGATGTGATGACATTGTATTGCGAGGATAATGACAAAATCAACCAATGGCTATTCTCAATAATAACTCTAGATGAGAGTAAAACAACTTTTTGATTTAAAATGTTTACTAAAGTTCTTCAAAATATTATTTTAGATATATATTTATACGTAAATGATGAATGATCAAGAAATCTCTTCTGATAAATTATCATCAAAAGTAAACGCCTTGCTAATTATTGATATTCAGGAAAAAATAATAAGACCAATTTTTAATAAGGATTCAATAATCAAAAACCTCAAAAAGCTTTTAAATGCTTACCAAATTTTAGAAGAAAACATATTTATATCTGAACAGAATCCGCTTAAATTGGGGAGGACGATACCTGAATTATCACCAAAAGCAGGATTTAGAAAATTTGAAAAGATGGAATTTAGCCTATCTAAATTAGAAGAATTTTCAAAAGAACTTAAAAATAAGAAAATTACTAATTTGATAGTTTGTGGTATTGAAACGCATATTTGTATTCAACAAACAGTCTTAGATTGCTTACAAAAAGGATTTGAAGTTATTCTCATATCAGATGCGATGGGAAGTCGAAATAGGGTAGATCATGAAATAGCGTTACAAAGAATGACTCAGAATGGTGCGATCTTAACAACAACTGAATCAATAATTTTTGAATTATGCAAAACTGCTGATAGAAAGGAATTTAAAGAAATTAGAAATATAATTATGAGTTAAAGAAAAATAAAGACTGGTTTGTTGTTTAGAGATAATTTAAAATTTTATTAGAGATAAAATTTAAGATTTATTTGAATATGAAATTAATTACTGAAAACTTCCTTCTGGCAATATTTATTTTTTTTATTGGAACTTTATTATCGATAATAATTTCTAAACTTTCAAAAATATTTTTTAAAAAGATTTCCAAAAGAACAAAAACAAATTTCGATGATTTTATTTTTGAGGTGATCTCTGGAATTATAAAACCTATAGGTTTCCTCCTCTCATTTTATTTTTCAATTGACTATTTTTTTGCTGATGAAATAAGTTTTATCTCTGTCTTATTGAATATTTTTAAATTATTTATATTAATAATCATCATAAAAGCTCTCAACAAAGTTTTAATAAGATCTTTAACAGAATCGACCTCGAAAATTAATGATTCCTCAATTAGTTCAATGGTATCTTCATTAACTCCATTGATAAAAGCATTAACATGGACTATTGGCTCAATATTTTTCTTACAAAATATAGGTGTTCAAATGACTGCTATTTGGGCTTTACTAAGTGCAGGAGGTATTGGAGCAGGATTAGCTTTAAAAGATCCAGTTCAGGAGTTTTTTGAATATATAACAATTCTGCTTGATAAACCTTTTCAAAAAGGTGAGTTTATAAAATCTGATGGCGTTCTAGGAATGGTTGAGAGAGTGGGAGTAAGATCATCAAGGATAAGAAGTATTAATGGAGAAGTAATAGTAATGAGCAACAGCGCCCTAACAAATGGAATAATTTCAAATTACGCACAAATGGAAAAAAGAAGGTTAGTTCATAAATTGGGAGTTGTGTATGAAACCTCTCCAAAACTTATGAAATTGATTCCAATAATAATTAAAAAAATAGTTGAAGAGACAAAAGATGCGTCTTTTGATAGATGTCATTTCACAGATTTCGGCGACTTCAGTCTTAATTTCGAACTTGTTTATTACATTCCAACAAATAATTATCTCGCTGCAATGGAAGCTCAACAATCTATAAATTTGAGAATTATTGAGGAATTTGCTGTTAATAATATAGAGTTTGCGTTCCCAACACAAACCTTAAATATTGAAAGTAACAAAGCCAAATGATCTACAAATCTCTTCACTTAAAACCCAGAGTTTTGAAGCCAACTCAGAATTATTTGCTTCATCACTAACATTACTTTCAACTAATTTATGTTTTTTAAAAGATATAAGTTTATTACTTAAATGAATATAACCAATATTATTAAAATTTGAATCAAAAACAATTTCAGAAAGAATCTTACCAGCATTTTCTATACTTTCAGAAATTCCTAAAATGTTTTTTGCAATTTTAGAAAAAATTAAATATCCAAAGAGATTAAAACGTTTGCTATATCTAAAAAAACCTAAATCATCATTTGGTATTACGAGACCTGGGGCCCAAGTAATTACAGAAATTTTACTTGATGATAATTTTAATTTTTTTGCAAGTTCTTTAGCAAACAAAATATTACATAACTTACTATTTTTATAAGATTCATCAGCATTAAAATTTAAAAATTGACCAGTAACTTTTTTTCTAAAATCAAGTAGATTTTTAAGTCCTGCTTTTTTTCCTATATTTCCACCTGAACTATTGGGATTGTGTACATCTGATGATGTAATAATGATTCTAGATTCTTCTTTATCTCTAACTAAATCTTTTAAAATATTCACTAAGTAAAAATGTGCAAGATGATTAACTGCAAAAGTTAGTTCTACCCCCTGTTTTGATACTTTAGGGTAAAAAGAACCCGTATATTGCAATCCTGCGTTTAAAATAATAACATCTAAGAAAATCTTTTTACTAATAAAGTAATCCTTAATTTTTTTAATATTCTCTAGATTTGAAAGATCACAATTTTCAATAATATTTAAATATTTACTAAGATAATTTTTATCAAAATATTTCTCAATTGTTTTGAGAAATTCCTTCTTTCTTAATTTAGATTTTATTACAACGTATAAATTATTTTTCGTCTTTAGTAAATTAATAATGGCAAAAAGTCCTATGCCTGAATTACCTCCAGTAATTAAAATATTTTGATTTTTAATCATTTAATTTGCTATTTATTTTTTTATAATAAAAAGATTTTTAAGTATTTTTTATTTTGTAATCTTATAAATTATTGTTAAAACACTGAAAACTTAGTCACTAGTAATTGAGTAATTTGATTATTATTAATCTACTCTCATTACAAGTTTTGGATGAAATATATAATCATAAGCCTAGAAGTAATAATTTGTTCCATAAATTTCCTTAATCATAAGATTTATATTTAATGTCAAAAGAAAATATGTCAGATGTTCTTGTTTTAGGTGCAGGGCCTGCAGGCATGGCAATTGCATCAGCTTTAGGAAAGGAAAAATTAGATGTTGAAGTGCTTTCTCCAAATGGTCCAGATGAACCTTGGCCAAACACATATGGCATTTGGGGGAGAGAAGTTGACCAACTAGGGCTACAAGACTTACTTGAATATAGATGGAAGAATACTGTAAGTTTTTTTGGGCATGGCGCTTTAGAAGAACAGGACGACGAGAATAAAGCCACGGAACATTCACTAGATTATGGACTATTCGATAAAAAGAAACTCCACAATTATTGGTTTAATGAATGCAATAAGTCTTTTATTAAATGGCATCAAGGCTTTGCGAACAAAATACATTTTGAAAAAAACAAAAGTACAGTAACGACAAAAGATGGCAAGACTTACTCTGCAAGATTAGTAGTAGATGCAACAGGATATGATCCTGTTTTTCTTAAACTAAAATCGTGTGGTCCTTTAGCAGTCCAAACTTGTTATGGGATAGTAGGCAATTTTAGTAAACCTCCACTTAAGAAAGGGCAGTTTGTATTAATGGACTATAGAAATGACCATCTTAACGATGAGCAAAAAAAAGAACCGCCCACTTTTCTTTATGCCATGGATATGGGGGATGGGAAATATTTTCTTGAAGAGACATCTCTCGGTTTAGTAAATCCACTAACTATGGAAAATTTAAAAGAGAGATTAGAGAAGAGGCTTTCTTATCGAAATATATCAATTACAAGTATGCAACATGAAGAGCTTGGTTTGTTTCTTCCTATGAATATGCCAATCCCAGATTTCAAACAACAAATACTTGGATATGGAGGTGCTGCTTCAATGGTACATCCTGCATCTGGATATTTAATTGGTAATGTTTTAAGAAGAGCTCCACTTGTCGCTAAGGCAGTCTCAGAAGCAATTAAAAACAAAAATCTAAGTACTTATCATATCGCTAGAAAAGGTTGGGAAACTTTATGGTCAAAAGAATTAATAAGGAAGAAGTCACTTTACCAATTTGGATTAGAAAAACTCATGAGATTTGATGAGAAACTATTGAGAGAATTTTTTGGAAGTTTTTTCCAACTACCTAAAAATCAATGGTATGGTTTTTTAACTGATACTCTTACCTTAAAAGAGATTGTATATGCGATGTGCGTTATGTTTATAAAGGCTCCGTGGAGTGTAAAGAAAGGTCTTATGATTATGCATGGTAGAGAATTTAAAATGTTACTTAGGATAATATTTCCAAACATATAGTTTAAAAATGAGAACCATATTAATAAGTGGAGCTAGTAGAGGTATTGGACTAAATATTGCACATAAAGAATTAAAAGAAGGCAATAGAATTAGTGTTGGAATAAGAGATTTAGAATCATTAAAAGGAAGCATTATTGATCCAAATAAATGGCCAGAAGGGAAAATTATAATCAACCACTATGATGCATTAAAAAAAATTACAGCCGAAAATTGGATAAAGAATACCACAGATGAATTTGGAGGATTTGACACAGTAATAAATTGTTCTGGAGTATTATCGAAAGTTCCTTTCTTATACAAAGATGGTGATGAAGAAGATATTTTAAATACATTAAATATCAATTTTTTGGCAATTTGGAATTTATGTAGGCTTTCTTGGGATCATTTATGTACCTCAGGCAGAGGAAGAATTATTGTATTAGTTTCAATGAGTGGGAAAAGATCTAAAGGCGATTTAGCCGCTTATTCTTCTTCAAAATTTGCATTGATGGGATTATGCCAAACGATGAAAAATAAAGGTTGGGATAAAAATATAAGGGTTTCAGCAATTTGCCCAAGCTGGGTTAATACAAAAATGGCCCAAAATATCTCTTCCTTAGACAAATCAAGCATGACACAACCTGAAGATATTGCTGAAATATGCTCAACTATTCTGAGGTTACCGACCCAATCAGTTCCATTTGAAATTGCCTTAAATTGTAATTATGAAATTTAACCTAAATTGAAAATTAAGTAAGCCATTGAAAGCATTGCAATTGCAATAAATAAACCTTTTATTCGATTAGTTAACAATGAAAAAAGAGATAAATCTTCAGAAAAGTATCCGCCAAAACTACCTGTAATAAATAATATAACCATTGGTAGAGATGCCATTCCGAAAGAATAAGATGTAGATTTTACAAATCCAAAATTTAAATAATTAAAAATTAAGAAACTTAATGAAAACAATAAAAAAGATGCAAATAAAGTTATGGAAACTTCAGCATCTAAAGTGTGAGGTAAGCTACCCTTTAATTGAAATTGCTTTTTACATTCTCTAATTTGTCTTTTAGAGAGCTTTAAGTAACCAGTTTCAGGAATTCTTTGCGACTTATATTTTCTTAATAATCTTGCTTCGAGAGTTTCTGGCTCCTTTGTCATGATTGATGTTAATAATTCATCTGGTTTTAATTTCTTAATTTTCTTTTCAAGATTATCTGTTTTCCCAATCCGATAAAGGTCTCCTACTCTTATAAGGTAAACATATCCCGACATTTGCGTTGTAAAATTAATAATGTTCCTACTTAGATAATACTAAAAGAATTAGGGAAATTTAAAGTTTTTACAATATGAAAAACGACATTTTATATTCATTTCGAAGATGTCCATATGCAATTCGTGCAAGATGGGCCCTTTTAGTTTGTGAAATAAAAGTAGAGATAAGAGAAATTGATTTAAAAAATAAACCTCTAGATTTTTTAAATATTTCAAAGACGAAAACGGTTCCAATACTTATAAAAAAAAATGGAGAAGTTATTGAAGAAAGCCTTGAAATCATCCTGTGGGCTCTATTAGAGTCAAAAAAGGAAAATATCAAATTAATTTATTTCCCTGAGAACAAAAAGGAAGATATTTTTGAAATAATTAATGAAAACGATAACGAATTCAAATATCATTTAGATCGATTTAAATATGCCACAAGATTTAAGAATAGTGATGAAGAATTTCATTTCACAAATGCGATTAAATTTGTAAAGAGGTGGAACAAACTTCTTGCAGAAAACAAATACTTTTTTGGAGATAGCCCCACAATCGCTGATTGGTCTATTTGGCCTTTCGTAAGACAATTTAGAATCGCTTGTGAAAGTCAAAAAAGGACAAATTATTTTGAATCCTCAATAAAAAATTGGTTATATTCCTTTGAAAATAATACAAAATTTAAATCTTTAATGTATAAATACGAATTATGGAAACCAAATTCTAGAAAAAATTATTTTCCCTCTAACTAACTTTCTAACAACTTCCTTTTCTCAATTATTCTTGCTAACTCTAAAAAATATCCTGCAGTCCTGAATTTACCTATATTCTTTTCTTTAAAATCAAGATCGCTTCTTAATTTCTGCAGTCTCAGCCATAAGCAAATCTAAATCATTTGACCCAAGACTATACAATTCACCAAGTTCGATTTCCCTGCCGAGTAAATGACTCCTAAACCACTTCCCTTTATTTTCTTGAGGTGGAATATTGTAGGGAGGAAATGACATTAAAATAAAATTAAACCTAAAAGTATTCTAGAGTTATTATTGAAACTTTTTCATCTCTACTTTATTAAAAATCAATGCAATAAAAAGAACTCCGAACGTAATTAGAGCACATATTTCTGTCCAATAATCCAACCCAATTGTAGAAATCATTAATGGTGCAAGAACTGTGAATAATCCCCCAGAAAGAATTAACTGAGCAAATAGCTGTTTTGATGTAAAAATAGGTAAGGTTTTAGAAATATTTTTAGGATCCGCAAGCCTTAAAAGAAGCAACCCAGAAGCTACTACTCCTGTAGAATTCCCAAACTCTATCAAACTTTTTTCAAACCAATAATCTTCAAAAATAAAGTATGCGAAATAAGCAATGCAGATTAAATTCCAAAATAAACCGAAAAAAGTAAAGACTAAAATAAGTACCCAATTATCAAAAACAACTGCAATATCTAAACTCGCCATAGCTGTAAAAATTAATAAATCTGTAGATAAAATTCCAATTTCCCTTTGTAGAATATTTGAAATAAATTCTGTATTTTTGGTTTTCTCACAAATATATCTTATAAGGAGCGAACCTATGAGGATAAAAGGGAATACAGGTAGTGAAAAAATAATTTCCTTAGAAAAATCACCAAAAGAACTTGAAATATACCTTAAAAATTTAAGTAGCAAAACACCAAAAGAAATTGCCAAACCAGAAAATCCAAGATTTATTATAAAAATTCTTAAATCTCCAAAAATTCCTATCTTACTTTTTCCCTTTAGAGCATCTTTTTGTTCAAGAATTTCTTCAGTATCTGAAAGGCCTAAAGTTCTCCCAATAAAAATAAATATGCTACCCAATATTGAAGAGCATAAAAGACCCATTGTTGCCATAGCCAAACCAAGATCTAAACCATTTGGGAAACCCAGTTTATTAAAACTTTCACCGATTATTGATGCAGCTCCATGACCACCTTCAAAACCTACCTCAATTAAACAACCCATTAGAGGGTTTGCATCCATAGATGGAGGAAGAAAATATTTAACAATAAGTCCACCAATAAAAAATTGTCCGAAACCTAGTGAAAGAGCTAATAGAAATTGATTAAAAATTGGTTTAACTAAACCATTTATATTAGGAATAGGTCTTCCCATCATTAATGTTGCGAAGACTAACGATAAAAGAGGAGTAGGAAAATTACTCCAAACATTGATTGTTTCTTTTGGTAAAAAGTGTATTACTCCAAATGGACCGATAGATATACCTATAATTCCAGAAATAACTGCTATCGGTAATCCAAATCTCTCAAGTTGAACAGCTAGTTTAAATTTCCTCCCAAAAATCAACAAAAAAAATATAATTAATAATCCTAAAAAACTTATTAATAGAGAATTTGAAAAAATATCTTTATTCTGCAGCGAAAAAATATTCAATGATTTCAAAAACATATCCCTAAATCTAAATTAATACGCAAAATTTTTCAAATAAAAAAGGCCCTTTAGAGGGCCTTTAATGTTAATGAGAAACTTAAAAATTTAATCCTTGAGGGTAATTGTGGCACTATCAATATTACTAATAGCATTAGTAACTCTCTTGAAATCAAAGCCTAATGCTCTAAGAGCATGCCATAGGTGACCTTGAATAAAGAAGAAACCAAAGTAATAGTGAACATTTGCTAACCATGCCCTTGATGTAAACTCACCATCAGGAAGATCAACAGTATCAATCCAATATGGAGAAATACTAAACTTCAACTCCAGTGGTTCACCAAAATATTCAACAGGATAAACAGTTGTATTTGATGCACTCCAGAAAGCTGCAATAATAGCCATCCAGCCTATACCTGCTAATGACCAAGATAGAACAGCTTCGGCAGATAAAAGACCTTTACCTTTAAACTTAGTAAATTCTCCTACCTGCTTAGTAGCAATATGCCATGCACCACCTGTTATCTCCACAAAAGCTAAGAATGCATGACCACCCATAACTTCTTCTAGACTATCAATTGTTAAAAAATCTGTTTGATGATTCCAAATTTTTGCTAGGTTTAATTCGTATTCAACTTGTCTTACAGCACCAATAGCTGGATCATAAATCCCATGGACTCTGGCCCATTCAACGAAAGCGATAACTGCAAATCCTAAGAAGAGGAGATGGTGTCCAAGAATAAATGTCAATTTGTCAGGATTATCCCATTCAATATTGAATTTTCTTGCTCTAGCAATATCTGAATCTTCTAAATTTCCTGGAAGAAGTAGGGAGTGTAAAAGTCCACCAGCAGCTAAAACCATAGAAGAAACTAAGTGTACAATAGCTATTGCAAGTACAGGTTTAGTATCTCCCATAGCTACGCCATTAGCGTCAAACCCTATCCCTAGAGTTGCTAAGTGTGGAAGAACAATTAAAGGTTGATGACCCATAGGAACACTAGGATCAAATCGTGAAAGTTCAAAAAGGGTGAAAGCACCAGCCCAGAAAACAATTAATCCTGCATGAGCTACATGAGCAGCGATAAATTTTCCTGAGCGATTAGCTACACCTGAATTTCCAGCCCACCACCCGTAAGTGGTATCTGGATTACCGTAGGTTTGCATTTAGGAAATGATTAGCTTAAACGTTTTGAGAATACTTTAATTTTCATCAAAGAGTTGAATTCACAACAAAATTGTAAAAATTAGTAATCCTAAGAGAAAAAAATAATTTATTTCCCAAAACGATTAAATATAAAATAAGTTAGTTTCCAACAGCAAAGTTATTGCTAGAGAATAGATTACATATCAAATAAAAATAGTTTAAAATTTAATTTTTTTTTATTAAATTTCTTTTTGCTGACATTGAACTATGTTTTGTTTCATTAATCCATCTTATTTATTGCCTCATTCTCAAACAATTATTAAATATGGGATATGACATCTAATACTATGACTACTTCTCAAGAATCTTCTAGAAAATTTTCACTAGAAATGAAATCTGAAGTTCATTACAAAAAGGCTGCAAAATCATACAGAAAATCAAAACAATATATAAAAATGATTAACTTATATCCAACTTTGCAAAACACTCTAATTGAGTGTAAGGATGAGAATCTTATAGAATAGAGATTTTATATAATTTTCCAAATTAACAAAAAGTTTAATTTGTTTTAGGCTGCGATATTATAG
The DNA here is from genome assembly GCA_003281255.1 of Prochlorococcus sp. AG-347-L02. Taxonomy (GTDB): domain Bacteria; phylum Cyanobacteriota; class Cyanobacteriia; order PCC-6307; family Cyanobiaceae; genus Prochlorococcus_A. The sequence continues at coordinate 112,279 of QCCL01000001.1, read as the reverse complement.
TTTTCTTCAGAATAAAATTTATAAATTATTTTTCTACACATTTTTATATTGTAAAGCGCTTTAGGTTTCCAAGGTTTTTTCTGACCGAGTGGAGAGCTTTTCCAATGAATTCCAGGCTTGAGTATTCCATTTTCGCGTAAAAATGAAAGTTTAATTTCAGTTATTCCTAGTTTTTCCGCGGTCAACTCAGACGAGCTCCATATATCCCCTAACATTGAATTAAGTAAATATTATTATTCCTTGATAACGTAATTTTATTTTTTTGAAAGGGGTAAAACTTGTAAATAATTATTAATTAATAAAAATCCTAGTATTTATTTAGAAAAAAAGATCTGAAAGATTTGTGTTAAATTAAGAAATATTAAATAAAGAATCCTCATTAATATATATCTCATCAGGATCTTCTCCTTTATTGATGGATTTATATTTAACGTATTCTTCTGTAATCGATTGAAGCTTTGGAAGATTGATCCAACCCTCTTGCCAATTTCCACTATTTATTAGTTCTTCATAAGTTATTTGTAAGTAAATTTCAGAATCAAGTACAGAAACCATTAAAAAAGCAATTTTTCCTTGTTCTTTAGTCTCATTTACTAAAACAAAATGTCTTAATCCATTTATGGTTTTATTAGAAGTCCAGAAATTTTCCATAATTATTTTTTTTCAATGTTCCCCTCAGAATTTTCTCTAGATATTTTTTTATATTCATCTCTAATTTCATCTAATAAAATTTTTCTTTTGTCCATATAGTTCAAAGAATCTTGTTTTAATAAGTTATATCTTTCTTTTTTAGTTAAATTCATCCAATTATTAAGATTTTTCTTATTGAAAGTTATAAATTTTTTAGTCTTCAAAACTTTTTGTTTTCTTTTAAATTTAAGTAAGTTTTTTAAATTTAAAAAAATAAATAAAAAAAGAAAAATCATTACTAACTTTAAGAGCATCACTTAATAAGTAAGTTATTATTTATCCACTTTTCTAAGTCAATATCATTTTCAAAAGATATAACCTCTTCTTTATTCCCATTACCTGCTTGATCAAAGAGCCTGATCATAAATTCTCCTTTAACTGCCTCATCATCACCAATAACAATAATGCTTTTAGATTTTAGTTTATTTGCCTTCTTAAATTGTTTAGAGAATGAGGCTCCGCTTAAATCTAGCTCAACTAACAAATCATAATTTCTTAATTTTCTAGATAAATCCATTGCTAATGACTCAGCAATTAAACCTTGATTAATAATATAAATATCTGTATTTCTTGGAACTTCAAGCTGTTTTCCCGCTAGTAAGATTAATCTTTCTAAACCAATAGCGAATCCAATTGCAGGGGTATTTGGCCCTCCCATTTGTTTTATTAAATCGTCGTATCTTCCGCCTCCGCAAACAGTGGCTTGGGAGCCTAGTGCTCCACTAGTAATTTCAAAAGCTGTATGAGTGTAATAATCTAAACCTCTTACTAGATTAAAATTTTCAATGTAAGGTATGTTTAAAACCTCTAATTGTCTTTTTAAATCTGAATATCTTTTATGACTTTTTTCAGACAAAAAATTAAATAATCTTGGGGCATTTTCAAGAACTTTTTTAGTTTGAATATTCTTAGAGTCCAAAATCCTTAAAGGATTTTTATTAATCCTATTCTGAGAATCTAAATCTAGAGAATCTTTATTTATTTCTAGCCATCTTAAAAAGGATTTTTGAAAATTTAACCTATCATCAAGATCTCCCAACGTATTTATTTCAAGATTAAGTTTTTTTATTCCTAATTTACCTAATATATCCCAAGCTAAAGCAATAATTTCAACATCACTTCTAACTGAATCGTATCCAATAAACTCAACACCTAACTGATGAAACTGTCTTTGCCTACCTGCTTGAGGTCTTTCATATCGAAACATAGGCCCCATGTACCAAAGTTTTTGAAGGGGATGATTAGACAACATTCCATTTTGTATTAACGCTCGAGCAACTGAGGCGGTTCCTTCAGGCCTAAGAGTGCATGATCTCTCCCCTTTATCAATAAATGTATACATTTCCTTACTGACAACATCTGTTCCTTCACCAATTCCTCTTATAAACAATTCGGTCATTTCGAGTATTGGCGTTCTTATTTCTTTGATAGATGCTCTTGCAAGCTGCTCTAATACAATTTTCTCAACATTTTGCCACTTTATTAATTGATCAGGCAGCAAATCTACTGTTCCTCTAAGATTTTTTAAGTTATTCAAAGTTCTAGAAAATAATTCAAAATTTTTAATTCAAGTAGGAATTAATCTTTTATTGGTTGTTTTGTGGGACAATTTTAATTTAACATTTAGAAAAACTATTGGAAATTAATAAAAATAAAGAGAATCTTCATTGCGGCACAAAACCAAAAAAAATTGCTTTTGGAATTGCACCCCTTGGTATAGTTTCAGTAGGAATAGTGCCAATGGGAGTAATAAGTATTGGAGTAGTTCCAATGGGTGTATTCTCTTTTGGTGCAGTTGCAATGGGAATAGTCAATTTATCAGTGGTTGGGATGGGAATTATTTCTGCCGGGGTAACTACTATGGGGATATGGGAGTATTCACCTAATTCTCAAAACAATCATCATAATCATTCCAAACAAATTTCAAATTCAAGCAAAGAAAACATGATATCAGATTTATATAATACTAAACAAAAAGCTGAAAAGGCTGCCTCAAAATACGGATGCGTTGGAGCACATAAAATGGGTAATAAATGGATGCCCTGTAAGATGCACTAGATATTTTTCTTAGTCAAAAATTGATTTAATATTAATTCAAAATCTCTACTCTAAAATCAAGATTTTTTGCCTCATCAGTAGTTAATTTTCTTGACCAAGCTCCTTGAACAGGACTATTCCATCTGAACCCAGCATTTTTAGCTAAAGATCTGTCTTCGTAACTAATAAGCGCCTTGTATAAAAACCTCGGTTCAGTAGCTTTAAGTAAAAGTTCCTCTAAATTATCGCATTTTTTGAAGACCTCAGATATGTAAAAGCAATCAGATAAAGCTCTATGTAAATTCCAAACTGGTATTGAAAAAGATAAAGCTAGATCAGTTACTGAGGGTCTATTTTTAAGTGACTTTTGAAAAGACCAATTAATATCCTCTAAACTGCATATCCATTTTTTATTAAGTTTAGGTAATCTTCCTTTTCCAAACCATTTCTTATCAAACTCTACATTATGCGAGACGATGAAATCCGAACAATCAACAAGTTTCAGAAAGAAATTCAATCCATCTTTCCATGGTTGAGAAATCTTAGTTACTTCAGCAGATATACCATTTACATGTTCGGCTTCATTATTATTAACTGGGAATAAAAATGAAACTTGCGAAAGCACGCACTTAAAAGATACATCAAACAAAATGCAACCTATCTCAATCACTTCATCTTTATTTTCGTCTAAACCTGTTGTTTCAGTATCAAGAATTAAAATTTTTTCAATTTTTGTATTTTGATTAGCAAGACTCTCTTCAGAGGAATAACTGATAACTTTATCCTGAAGTATATCCAATTGATTTAATTCTTTTTTGTTAGATAGTTCCAATTAGCTGAAAACACTTTCATTTATCTTGACGCATTTAATAAAAATTTCTCTTAAATTAATATAAATTAAGAAACATAATTTAAAAATAATTTTTGAAAAATACTTAGTTTTTGAAAGATGGCTTTTACAAAATATCAATTTAATAATTTTTGTTATTGGCCTTCAAATCCAAAAAAAATGGTGGAATTTATTGGTGGAAGTTATCTAGCTTCTAAACCAGATTTAACTTATAAAAGATTCATAGAGAGTTTAATTAATAAAAACTATGCAGTACACGCATATAAATACACTCCACAATTTGATCACCAACAACTTGCTATTAAGGCATGGAGGGATTTCAAGAATTGCCGAATATCTTTATGCAAGAGATTAGGAACATCAATTCCTTCAATAAGAATTGGTCACAGCCTAGGCTGCAAACTTCATCTAATTTCCCCTGATGGTGGAAGAAATTGCGAAAAATTCATATCAATTAGTTTTAACAACTTCAGTGCTAACAAATCAATTCCATTATTGAAACAAATTTCTCAAAAATTAGAATTCAATAGTGAATTCAGCCCAAGCCCTGAAAGAACTTTGCGATTAATTCAAAAAACATATAATCAAAAAAATAACTTCCTAATAAAATTTAACCGAGACGAATTAGATCAAACAGATAAATTATTTTCTTGTCTAAAAGCAAGAAAAGAAGATAATTCTAAGGGAGTAATGCTAAAAGGTACCCACACTATAATTGCAAGCGCAGGGCTAAGAGAAAATTTTTTGGGAGACTGGGCTGATGATGAATTCAAAAGAAAAACTATAAAAAAAATTTCCAATTTAATTGATGAATCTTATTAGGATAATTCTTTCAGCTTTTCCAAAACAGAACTATCTTCAAGAGTGCTTATATCGCCACTAATTTTTTCTCCAGCAGCCAAAGATCTTAAAATTCTCCTCATAATTTTTCCACTACGAGTTTTAGGAAGAGAGTCAGAAATTATAATTTTTTCAGGCTTTGCGATAATTCCAATTTCATTAACAACATGTCTCTTTAAATTCTCTACTAATTCTGAAGAACTGTTCACGTCTTTCTCTAAAGATACAAAAGCAACTATAACTTCACCTTTTAAATCATCTTTTTTACCAACGACTGCAGACTCTGCAACTGATTTATGACTTACCAAAGCAGATTCTATTTCCATCGTTCCTAAACGATGTCCTGAAACACTTATGACATCATCAACTCTTCCCATTATCCATATATATCCATCTTCATCAATGCGTGCTCCATCTCCAGCAAAATAAACATTTTTTTCTCCTTTAAAGGAAATATGTTCCCAATAACTCTCCAAATATCTCTCTGAGTTTCCATGAATTGTTCTCATCATTCCTGGCCATGGTTTCTTAATTATTAAATAGCCACCCTCGTTCTCCTTAACCTTATCTCCATTCTTATCGACGATTTCAACTTCGATTCCTGGCAGAGGGAAAGTAGCTGAGCCTGGCTTTGTAGCAACGACTCCAGGCAAGGGACTTATCATCACACCACCAGTCTCAGTTTGCCACCAAGTATCAACAATAGGACATTTATTTTTACCAATAACATCCTTGTACCACATCCATGCTTCAGGATTAATTGGTTCCCCAACTGTACCCAAAAGTCTAAGACTCTCAAGATTATATTTATCAGGAATTTCACGCCCAGACTTCATAAATGCTCTTATTGCAGTTGGCGCCGTATAAAAGATAGAAACCTTATATTTTTGAACAATTTCCCAAAAAGCCCCTAAATTTGAGGGTCTTGGCACTCCTTCATACATTAAGGTTGTAGCACCATTAGATAAAGGGCCATAAACTATGTAACTATGGCCTGTAATCCAACCAACATCAGCAGTGCACCAGTAAATATCGTCATCTTTCAAATCAAAAATCCATTTAAATGTCAAATGGGACCAAAGATTGTAACCACCTGTAGTGTGAACTACACCTTTTGGTTTTCCAGTAGAGCCTGAAGTATAAAGAATAAAAAGCCTATCTTCGCTATTCATTATTTCTGGTTCACACTGATCTTTTTGATCTTTTAATAATTCGTGCCACCATAAATCTCTATCATCAACCATCGAAATATTTTTTTTGGTTCGTTGAACAACTACTACTTTTTCAACAACTTTATCTGCCCCACTTTCAATTGCCGAATCAACTGCTTGCTTAAGTTCTATTACTTTATCTTTTCTAAAGCCACCATCAGCAGTAATAACAAATCTTGCGTTTCCATCAATTAACCTATCTTTTAAAGCTTCCGAAGAAAATCCTCCAAAGACAACCGAATGAGGTGCGCCAATTCTTGCACAAGCTAACATCGCAAACATCGCTTCAGGAATCATAGGCATATAAATACATACCAAATCTCCTTTTTTTATACCAATTGCCTTTAATGCATTAGCCGCTTTACATACCTCTTTAAGAAGTTCTTCGTAAGTATATTTTTTGCTATCCCCGGGTTCACCTTCCCATATAAGTGCTATCTTTCCTCCAAGCCCTCTCTTAACGTGTCTATCTAAGCAATTATATGTAATATTCATTTTCCCTTCTTTGAACCATTTAAAAAAGGGCGCATTTTCGTTATCTAATACAGTTTGAAATGGCTCAAACCAATCTAATTCAGATTTTGCAAAAGATTCCCAAAATTGAATAGGATTATCTGATGCTTGTTTTTTTAGACTTAGTAATTCTTCTTGAGTACTAATTTTTGAGTTTTCTGCAAATTTTTTTGATGGGTGGAAAATTCTCTTTTCTTCAAGTATGTTATTTATTGAATTTTTTTTATCTAATGACATTAAATAAATCTATGCTTAATAAATTTAGTCGAAAAAATTAAGGTTTTCAAAAATTTTAATATTAATTTAGCTCAAAGATTTATTTCTAAAAAGATCTAATAAATACGGCTAAGAACAAATTCTGGAAGAGCCATTAAAGCTCTTTTATATTCAGAATCAGGAAGCCAAGTAATAGAATCTTTAGAAATCATTGCGAAATCCTCAGCTAGTTTTCTAGAACTTTCAATAGCTTTAGAACTCATGATGATATTAAGAGCATCATCTAAATCATCTTTTTCAGCAAGTTCTCTGTTTATAAGAACTGACAATTGTTTATTTTCTTCTAAGGCATATAAAACCGGGGCGGTAAGATAACCACTAGCAAGATCACTTACAGCAGGTTTTCCAAGTTGTTTATCATTTCCAGTAAAGTCAAGAATGTCATCTACAACTTGGAATGCTAAACCAATATTTTTGCCAAAATCGTACAAAGAGGTTAAGTTTTCGTTATTAATCCCACTCAAAACTCCAGCAGCTTTGCAACTATTGGCTATTAATGATGCTGTTTTACAATAACTTTTGTTGATGTATTTGGAAAAAGATTGAGCCGAATCAAATCTATTTAAATTTTGTTTGATTTCACCCTCTGCTAAATCCATTATAACTCTACTGAGTAATCTAACTACATTTACATTGTCAAGATTTGCTAAGTGCCAACTTGCTTGAGCGAATAAAAAGTCACCCGCCAAAACAGCTACTCTGGTATTAAATCTGCTATGAACTGTATCTACTCCTCTTCTTGTAGACGCCTCATCAACAACGTCATCATGGACTAATGATGCTGTATGAATCATCTCAGTTATTTCAGCAAGCCTTTTATGTTTGGTTGTTAAACAAAATTCAGGAGATATAGCTTTTGAAATCAATAAAACTATACCAGGTCGTAACCTTTTACCCCCAGCACTAAAAAGGTGTTCTGCGGCAGCTTGAAGGATTGGGTGACCAGCTCCTATTAGATTTTTCAGTTCTAAAATAAGATCATCAAGATCATTTTCAACTGGTTGTAGTAGCTCTGTTACTGTATTCATGGTTGACCTCTTTTATATATTAAGGAATCAAACATTACTTCGGAGGTTAATCAACCTAATTTCTTTATTAATTCCAAGCCAAAATTTTACTTTATTGGAAAACTCATCTCTTTCTGAAGTAACAAAAAATTTTACATTATCGAAAGAAATACTCTCATAGCGGTCAGTTTTTGGAATAGCAAAAGATTCATTAAATTTTTTTACTAATGTTACCGATGGATCAATAATTTTTATATTTGAATCTAATTTTTTTCTTAAAAAGTCATAAATTAAAGGGTAGTGACTACATCCAAGTATTAATTCTTCAATATTTTTGTTTATTAGTGGTCTTAAGTATAAGTCTGAAAGACTATTTAACTTATCAAGATTTAATTTTTCTTTTTCAATTTCTGATACAAATTCTGGACATTCTTGCTGAAATATTGTTGTATTCTCTTTTTTAGCATTTATAGCTTTCTTGTAATAAGATGATTGAACAGTTGTTTGTGTTGCTAGGACACCGATTATTTGTTTATCAACTATTTCAGATACTGAATTTATAAGGTCAAAACAAGGGACTTTTAAAGTATCTTCTAGAATATCAAGAGCACAAGCATTTGTAGTGTTACAAGCAACTAAAAGTGCATCCAAGTTCTTATCAACAAAAAAAGTACAAATCTCCTCTGCAATTAATCTTATCTCTTGAGAATTTTTGTTCCCAAAAGGTATCCTTTTTGTATCCGCCAAATAAAAAATTTCTACATCTTTACGTGTTTTTAGTAAAGAACTAAGGATAGTAAAACCACCTATACCGCTATCAAATATACCTATTTTAAGTTTCACCCTATTTTATCAAGATATTCGAGGATGCCTTTTGAAATTGCATAGGCTAATCTTCTTCGATGGGTTATTTTTTCTAATCTTCTTGCATCTAATCTTCCCGTTAAAAATCCAATTTCTACAAGGACTGCAGGCATCCTAGTATTTTTAATTACATAAAATCGACCTTGTTTAACTCCTCGATCAGGACTCCCAGGGGAAACTCTTAAAATTTGTTTTTGAATTCTTTTGGCTAGTAATCTTCCTCTCCACCCTCTGTAATAAAAGGTTTCTAATCCATTAATGTCTCTTCTTTTACCTCTTGAGGCATTTGCATGAATACTTACAAAGATATCGGCATCCGTATTATTAGCAATGGAAACTCTTGGAGGTAAATCCAAATCAACGTCATTTGTTCTAGTCAACCTTACTTTGATACCTTTGTCAGAAAGTAAATTTTTTACTATTTTTGAAACCTCTAGAACAACATCTGTTTCTCTAATACCACCAATACCTATTGCTCCTGGATCAGGTCCTCCATGACCCGGATCGATTACAACCTCAAACTTGTTTCGTTTTACCTCTGGTAGTTTCAAGTAACCATAATTGTTTTTCTTCTTATGAATTAAATTTTGATTTGCTTTGATATTTCCTCTTTTCTTTTCAACTAAACCTTCACCAATCTTTTTAAATGAATATTTTGGCTTAAATAGGTTAATTCTCCATCTATTTTGATCTAAGCCAACCATTTGCCAAGTCAAAGGTTTCAAATAAGTCTCTTCCTTAAATTCAATTACTAGTCTTGTTTTACCCTTATCTGGTTTACCTAATCTAATTTCTTTTATTGGGCCATTACCTTTGATTGTTCTAGGATTTTTTAATTCTCCTGGAAAATCTACCCAGAATCTATCTCCCGATATTTGGTTAGCCTTCTGAAAGTATGCTTTTAAATTAGTATTTGATTTAGTTCTTAACTCTAAAACCCCATTAGTGTTTAACGCCCATGCCGCCAGAGCACTGGAAGATCTAACTGGGAGGATTGAAGAATTTAAAAATAAAAAAACGGATAAATAACGAAAAAGTTTATTATCTAAAACCTTTATCATTAGTTTGAAAACAATTTATTTTTTCTATGTTTAAGGCTTGGCATCTGCTCCCTAATTTTCTTTACTCTTTCTTTGTCAGCAGGGGCTATAGCAGCTCCCTGAGTTTTTCCGGCATCAGATAAAACTGTGCCCCAAGGGTCAATTACCATTGCATGGCCATGACTTTGCCTTCTTCCATAATGAATCCCAGTTTGAGCTGGAGCAACTACATATGCTGTATTCTCAATTGCTCTTGCTTGTAATAGGATTTGCCAATGATCTTTTCCAGTAAATGCTGTAAAAGCTGCGGGAATCATAATTAGCTCTGCACCATTTGAAGATAAATATCTATAGAGTTCCGGAAATCTAACGTCATAACAAATCGACAATCCTATTTTGCATAAACCTGGGACATCTACAACAGGTGGATACTCTGCTCCAGATAAAATAGTGGATGATTCCTTGTATAAATTTCCATCTGGCAAATCAACATCAAACAAGTGAATCTTGTCGTATTTTGCCAAAATCTGTCCATCCTTTCCAAATAAGGCTGACCTATTAAAAGTATGACTGTCATCACCCGCAGGAACAGGGTACCCTCCTCCCAAAAGAAAAACTTGATATCTTTGCGACATCGTTTTTAGAAAATTTGCGCACTTTTCTGACAATTCAGAGGCTAATCTAAGTTTTTCATCATCTCCTCCTAAAAAAGCAAAATTCTCAGGCAAACCTATTAACTCAGCACCTCTTCTAGCAGCTAATTCAATTTGTTCTTCTGCTTCAATAAAATTAGCTTCAACATTTGAAGTACTTGTAATTTGCAACGCAGCTACCAAAAAATCAGTCAAGACTTTACTCCTTGTGAACCAATTCGTAGATCATGAGGCACGAATCACACCTCTTTCAACTTGAGCTGGAACAATATCTAAGCAATCAAGTTTAGAGCAACATTTAAAATCATCCTCATAATCTCCAAGACTTGTCAATCTTTTGCCATGGGTTGCTGTTTTTAAACATTTCAAAATATCATTTTTCCAAAAATCCCAAAGTGCTAAAGCAGCTTGTAATTCGTCATTCAGAATATTAATTTCGAAATCACAGTTATGTTTGAGGTATGAGGCCAAAGCACCAGCAGCTAAAGAATCCTCAAGTGAATAAGAGCCTTCCCAACCACTACCAAGTATTAAAACATTTTCACTTTTTAATGAAATAATTTTTTCGGCAACTGCTTTCCTATTTGGGAGACCCATAGCAAATAAATGCTTAGCATTTTGAACTTTTTGCAATGATTTAGTCCCATTAGTCGTACTCATAAAAAGTCTTTTACCATTAACAACTTTTTTTGTAACTGATAAAGGAGAATTTCCTAAATCAAAGCCCTCAATCTTCTTTCCGCCTCTTTCTCCAAGCATTAATCTCTTTTCAGCTTGCCACTTAATTGCAGATTCTTTTAATAAATTTAAATCTGCAAAAACTTGTATTGAATCAGCTCCATTTTTTAAAGCCCAAGAAATTGTGGTTGTAGCTCTTAAAACATCAATGACCACTGCGATGTCTGGACTTATTTCTGGAACATCCTTTGCAACGTGATAATAAGTAAGGTTAATAATTAATTCCTTTTTACTGATTTTATTATAGAAAACAGTTACTTAATTTGATTATTTTTTTTTTAAAACAAACTTATTGATAATATATAACTAATTTGTTTTTACAGAAAATCTTATCAAGTATTTAATTTGAAAATGAATAATATCCGCACAATAAAAGGTGGAGTTAAATTAAATGGAAAAGTAAAAGTACCTGGAGATAAATCTATTTCTCATAGAGCTTTAATAATAGGAAGTATTGCTACGGGTGAGACGACTATTGAGGGGTTTTTACATTCTGAAGATCCACTTTCAACTGCTGATTGTCTTAGAAAATTAGGTGTAAACATACCAGAAATAAAAAAAAATAAGCCTTTTACGATTTCAGGTTTGGGTCTTGATGGATTAAAAGAGCCCAAAGAAATTCTAAATTGTGGGAATTCGGGAACCACCATGAGATTATTAATGGGGTTACTTGCCGGTCAAGAAGGCAAAAATTTTGTCTTAACAGGTGACATTTCTCTAAATGAAAGGCCAATGTGGAGAGTGGGCAAGCCATTATCGTTGATGGGTGGCAAAATTTTTGGTAGAGAGAAAGGAAACAAAGCTCCAATCTCAATAGATGGGAATAAACTTAAAGGATGTGTTATTGGTACCCCTGTAGCGAGTGCTCAAGTAAAATCGGCAATCTTATTGGCAGGCCTCAAAGCTTCTGGAACCACTTCTGTTATTGAACCAGCATCTTCAAGAGATCATACTGAAAGAATGTTAAAAGCATTTGGAGCAGACATCAGTATCAGAGGAGAATTAGGAAGGAATGTAGTTATCAAATCAGGGGCCAACTTAATTGGCCAGAGAATATTGATTCCTGGAGACATAAGCTCTGCTTCTTTTTGGATGATTGCTGCATCTATTGTTCCAAATTCGGAGATTTTAATTCAGAATGTCGGATTAAATCCCACTAGAACAGGGATTTTAAGTGTAATGGATTCAATGGGGTGCAATTATGAGATTTTAGATAAATCGACTATCGCAGGTGAACCTATTGGATCTATTAAAGTAAAAACTTCAAAAAATTTAAAATCATTCACTATTGAAGGAGATATTCTCCCAAAACTTATAGACGAAATTCCTATCCTTACTGTGGCTGCTTGTTTTTGTAATGGAGTTTCTGAAATTAAAGATGCACAAGAATTAAGAGTTAAGGAGACAGATCGATTAAAAGTCATGGCAAGACAGTTACAAAAATTCGGTGCTGAAATAACAGAAAAAGAGGATGGGTTAATTATTAATGGGCAATCTAAATTTCATTCTGCGGAGGTAGACAGTGAGACGGATCATCGAGTAGCAATGAGTCTTGCTATTGCTTCACTTCTTGCCAAAGGTACCTCAAAAATCATGAGAGCAGACGCAGCTAGCGTCTCGTATCCCACTTTTTGGGACGACCTAGCCAAACTAACTTACTAGCCTAAAAAGTTTTTGTCTGAATTAATAGAAGTTTTAACTAAAGATGGTAGCTACTCTTTAAGAAGTGCATTTTTTCAAGAGAACTTCCATAGTTTATTGGGCGCATTGGAGGAAACAAAGTTAAAGTTTACATCCACTTCTAATTTGCAAAGATTTAAGGGTAAATCTCTTAATGTTTTGGATATATGTTTTGGTTTAGGATACAATTCCGCTTCTTTATTAGATGAATTAATGAGACAAAAATCATATTTAAATTTGTATGCGTTGGAGATTGATAAAAAGCCTCTTAAGTATTCGCTCAAAAATGAATCTTTCCTTAAATTATGGGATCCAAAAGTCAAAACAATATTTGATTCACTGTATCGAAAAGATTTCTTTGAGGATCAATTTTTTAAATGCAATGTTTTGTGGGGTGATGCTAGAGAAAAAATTAACACTATTCCTTCATCTATTAAATTCGATCTAATTTATTTAGATGGTTTTTCTCCTCAAAAATGCCCACAAGTATGGACAATTGAATTTTTATCTAAAGTCACAGAAACTCTTAATTCTCAGGGTTATTTAATAACTTATTCTTCTTCTGCGGCAGTAAGAAAAACTTTAAGAAATCTTGGATTAGAAATTTTTACTATTAAGCCAAGTTTTAAAAACCGAACTTTTTGGAGTCAGGGAACTGTCGCAATATCAAAATTTGATAAGAATAAATTGAAACCTAATTTCAGTTTTGAAAAGTTATCTTTAATGGAAGAAGAACATCTCTTAACTAAAGCTAGTATTCCCTATAGAGATAAAGATTTAAAATCAAGCAAAGACGATATAATGAAGAGAAGATTAGATGAGCAATTATTCTCAAATTTATTATCTACAAATAAATGGAGAGAGAAGTGGGGAATGACGAAGTTATCCGTAAAGAGTTAAATTTAAATTAGGATTTAAGATAAAAATGTTAAGTGTTGCGATTTTAGCGGCAGGCAAGGGCACTAGGATGGAAAGCTCATTGCCAAAAGTGTTACATAAAATTTCTGGCAAAAGTCTTCTACAAAGAGTCATTGATTCATGTGTTGAATTAAAACCTGATCAAATTTTCGTAATTACTGGACACAAATCAAAAGAAGTAGAAAATTCAATCCCAAACGATAAAAATATCCATGTAGTTATTCAAGAACCTCAATCAGGAACTGGTCATGCTATTCAGGTACTTTGTAGAGAAGTAAAAAAACATGAAGGAAAACTTTTGATACTTAATGGCGATGTGCCACTCATTAGGCCTAATACTCTAAAAAATCTGTTAAACTTTCACGATTCAAAAAATGCTGATGTTTCTTTAATTACTACAAAGAAAACAAATCCTCATGGATATGGCAGAGTTTTTTTAAATGGGGATGTTATAGATAGAATTGTTGAAGAAAAAGATTGCAATGATCTAGAAAGAGAAAATCCATTAATAAATGCAGGTATTTACTGTTTTAACTGGGGTAACTTGTCAAAAATAATTAATACTTTACAAAGCAATAATAATCAAAAAGAAATTTACTTAACAGATACAATATCTTTTCTAAAAAATTCTTTAAGCCTCGAGGTAGAGGATGATGGAGAACTTCAAGGAATTAATAACAGAATTCAACTATCAGAGTGCGAGGAAAATATTCAGAATTCAATTAAAGAAAAGCATATGCTTAATGGTGTAACTTTTATAAATAAAGCAAGTTGTTCAATAAGTGAAGAAGCCGAAATTGGTAAGGATGTAACTATAGAGGCTAATACACATATAAGAGGAAATACCAAAATAAAAAGTCATTGCATTATCGGACCAAATACTTTTATTGAGAATTCTAATGTTGGATTAAATTGTGAAATTTCAAACTCGACGGTTTATGCTTCTCAGATAATGGATTATATAAAAATTGGCCCTTATAGTCATATAAGACCTAATTCTAAAATATCTTCTTTTAGCAAAATTGGTAATTTTGTTGAAATCAAAAATAGTCAACTAGAGGAAGAAGCTAAAGTAAACCATTTAAGTTATATAGGCGATTCTATTATTGGAAGATCTACAAATATTGGAGCAGGTACTATTACTGCAAATTTTGATGGTAAGAAAAAACATCAGACAAAAATTGGAAAAAATTCCAGTATTGGTGCAAATACAGTTTTTGTAGCGCCAATAAATCTCGGGGAATCAGTTACAACAGGAGCTGGTTCAGTGATCACAAAAGACTCCAAAGATAATTCACTAGCAATCTCAAGAACTAAGCAAGTAAATATAGAAAATTGGGAAAGGAAGAAATCCTGATCTAATTAATATATTCAATAATTTTTTCAAGTTGCCAACATCTACTCCCTTTAATAAGAATAGAATCACCTTTTCTTGTGGATTTGTTTATCTCTTTAGGTACATCTTTAATATTATTTAAAACTAAAAATTTTTTCTTATCTTTTAGGTAATTGGAGTAAATATTTTCAATTTTTTTATCGCAAATAAATAAACACTTTTCTATATCTGAATTATTTATTAAGTTGAATATTTCTTTATGATATTTTTCAGATTCTTCTCCTAATTCTTGCATACTTCCAAATATGAAAAATTTATTTCTCGGTTTTTCAAGCAGGGATTTAATACATGCTTTTACTGACTCTGGCGAAGCATTATATGATTCATCATATATTGTTGTTTTTACTGATTTAAGAATTTTATTCCTTCCGCCTGTACTTATAAATTCAAATTTATTAAAACTTGCAAAATGAATTCCTAGCTCTTTAGCAACTACATAAGCAAATAAGAAATTTGAAGCATTGTGAAATCCCTCAAATGAAATTTCAAAAGTATTTTCTTCAATTAAAATGCTTTTATTTAAAGGATTATAAAATCCTCGCAAATTATCATCATTCTTAAAACTCTCCTTTCGATTTTCTATATTTAATAGTTTTACTTTTATCACTCTACCTTTCCAAGATTCTTTTAAAGTTTTTTCTAGGAATGGATCATTTGCTGGAATTATTACAACTCCTTCTGGATTTAAGAACTTACTAATTTCACACTTTGCATGAGTAATATTTTTTTTCGAGCCTAACAATCCAATATGAGCTGTGCCAATATTAGTAATAACTGCAATATCGGGTTCACTATATTTAGATAAATTCTCAATCTGTCCAAGACCTCTCATACCCATCTCAAGAACTAAAACTTTATCTTCTATTTCTGTAGCAAGAATAGTAAGACCAACTCCAATCTCATTATTGAAATTTGCATGAGATAATTTAATTCTTCCGAGTTTATTTAAAACTTCACCAATCATTTCTTTTGTCGTTGTTTTACCAACTGAGCCAGTTATTGCAACAATGGGAATATTTAATTTTTTTCTTTTTAGCAATGCTAATTTTTGAAATGCCTCTGTTGTGTCATTTACAACCCAATAAGGAAAATTACTAGGAAGTAACCTCTGCATCCCTTGTTTAATTACTACTGATTTAACTCCTTTATTTAAAACCTCTGGAAGAAAACTATGTCCGTCAAAACTTTTACCCTTGATAGCTATAAAAAGATCATTTTCTGATAAAGTTCTACTATCAATACTTATATTTTTAAAATTTAAAAAATCTCTTTTCCCCTCACTCAGATTTCTAATATCCCCCAAAACATCGTTCAATTCTGATAAAGAGAATTCCATTAAAAAATTAAGTCATACTTTTTTTTAAAGATGGATCAGCAGATTGTCCGTAAGAGAACTTTTCAACTTCAGCAAAATCTGGAGATGGTTCTTTTATTCCACAAACATCTTTGTACATAATTTCATATTCAAGTGCGGATCTTTGCCAACTAAACTCTTGGCTCATTGCTCTTTTTTGCAATAATTCCCAACTATCTTTATGCCTAAACGCCTCCCAAGACCTTACTAAAGATGTATAGAAATCTATAGGTTCAAAGCGATCGAAGCAAAAACCTGTGCCAATATTATTTTCTGGATCATGAGGTAAAACTGTATCAACTAAACCTCCTACTCGCCTTACTATAGGAATACAACCATACCTCATAGCAAGTAGTTGACTAATACCACAAGGTTCGAATCTACTTGGCATTAAAAATGCATCAGAGCCACCATATATAAGTCTTGATAAAGAATCATCATAGGTAAGAAATACAGAAAATCTTCCTGGGTAATCTAATGCAAGTTGCCACAAACCTGACTCTAAATATCTATCTCCAGTACCTAAAACAACTATTTGCGAATCTGTATATGCTAAAAGTCTTCTTGAAACTTGTAGAAGTAAGTCAACCCCTTTCTGATCAACTAACCTACTGACCATACCTAGAAGATATTTTTTAGGATTAACTTCGAGACCCATTTCTCTCTGCAGAATTTTTTTATTTTCTAGCCTATTTTCTAAATTCTTAATGCTAAATCTTGCAGGTAAAACTGGATCTTTGGATGGATTCCATTCATCAAGATCTATGCCATTAAGAATTCCCCTTAATTTACCTGAAATGTAATTAAGTAATCCTTCAAGGCTTTCCCCGTATTCATGGGTTTTAATTTCATCTGCATAAGTCGGAGAAACAGCATTGACCCTATCTGCGTACAACATAGCCGCAGCCATTGTGTGGTCTCCATGCATATACCAAGGACACCAAGTCATTTTTTCAAGTTTCCATCTCCAAGGGCCTTGGTATTTTAAATTATGAATTGTGAAGACAGTACTAATTTCGGGATCCTGATGCATCCACACAGGAATCATTCCAGTGTGCCAATCATGGCAATGGAGAACTTGAGGTTTCCAACAATTCCAAGCAAATTCTGAAGTGGCACTGGCAAAAAATGTAAAGCGCCAGTCTTCATTTTCGCCTCCATATATTTGGTCAGAGTCAAATGTTGGATGCCCCACTAGGTAAATCACATAATTATGAATGGGATGTTTTGCTTCATATACGGCGAAATCAGTGTCCATTGTATTCGCTCTAAAGACTGGTTCATTCGATACCTCTAAAAGACTCCACAATTTTCCATATCCTGGAATTATTACCCTTACATCGTGACCAAGTTTTATCAAAGAAGGAGGTAACGAACCAACCACATCTCCCATACCTCCAACTTTGATCATTGGAGCACATTCAGCAGCGGCAAGAAGGATTTTCATTGATAATTATTAAAAAAGTTCTTTTGAAAATAAACTAGGATGTCCACTTATAGTCAGAAAAGTCTGGTGGACGCTTTTCAAGAAAGGCATCTCTACCTTCTTGAGCTTCTTCAGTCGAATAGAATAATTGAGTTGTGTATCCAGATAATTCTTGAATACCCGCAATCCCATCATTCTCGGCATTGAATGAAGCTTTAAGAATACGAATAGCAGTTGGACTATTTCGTAAAATCTCTCTTGCCCAGATTACACCCTCAGCTTCTAATTCTTCAATCTTTGTAATTGCATTTATCAAGCCCATCTTAAGAGCTTCCTTGGAATTATATTTTCTACATAAAAACCAAATTTCTTTTGCTTTTCTTTGACCAACAAGTCTTGCTAAATAACTTGACCCAAAACCTGCATCAAAACTACCAACTCTTGGACCTGTTTGACCAAATATTGCATTTTCAGATGCGATACTGAGATCACAAATTAAATGAAGTACCTGGCCTCCTCCAATTGCAAAACCAGGAACTAAGGCAATAACCACCTTAGGCAAACTTCTTATTAATCTTTGAAGTTCAAGTACATTTAATCTCTGCTTTCCTTCATCATTTTTATATCCATTTTCACCTCTTACACTCTGATCACCTCCAGAGCAAAAAGAATAAATACCTTTCTTATCAGGTCCCGCGCCAGTAAAAAGAACTACACCAATATTTTCATCATTTCTTACGATATTAAATGCGTCAATGAGTTCATCTACAGTTTGTGGCCTAAATGCATTTCTTTTTTCAGGCCGATTAATTGCAATTCTCGCAATTCCCTCATCTGATTTGTGAAACAATATGTCCTTATAAGATTTGCATTCTGACCAATTTATAGTTGTTTTACCAGGTAATACTTTCATGAAACCTAATTATTCAAAGATAGAAAATGATAAATTTAACTGCCAATTATTTTTTCTAGCAGGGCATTTTTTTCACAAATTTCATTTTCTGGATCAACATCAACTTTTATTATTACAGATTTCTGGATAGAAATGCTCCAATCGAATGCCTCTCGTAATTTTTTAAAATTTGCCACACTTTTAAAGTTTACTTGATAACCCTCTGCGAGTTTTGACCAGTTTATTTCTTTAGGCATAAGAAAAAGTTTTTTTAATTCATCTTCTTTTAAATTTTCTTTATAAATACGATTAAATATATTTCCGCCATTATTATTTATCAGAAGAATTGTTAAATTCATGTCGATTGAATTTTCAATCAGCCAACCGTTTATATCATGAATAAAAGCCAAATCTCCAGTAACAAGAAGTAGAGGATTTTTAATTCTAGAAATACCTAATGCAAGAGACAAAGTACCGTCTATGCCAGAAGCTCCCCTAAAGCTGAAACAATTTCTTGTTAACGTACCATTCTCAGAAAATGTAAGCCAATCTCTAATCGGGCTACTCGCGGAGAGCATAATAGGATTTTTAGCTGGCCAAAGTTTTGGAACAAGATTTGCAAGCATATACTCAGTAATTTGATTATCTTGAGAAATTTTCTCTTTTAAAATTTCTTTAATCTGCTCGCCTTCCTCTATTAGATCTAGGGCTAATGGTGTAAGAGACTTTTTGTTTTTTTCGTTAATTGATAATTCTTCTAACAATAAAGTAGTAAAATTTGATAACCCAAAATCATATTCAAATGATTTTTTTATAGGGTCTAATTTTCTATAGTTTTTTTCTTTTATAAGAATTTGTTCCCCTTCGAAGTTTATTAAAAACTTTTCCAAATCAATTGAGGATGACATGGGTCCAAGCCTCAAAAGTTGATAGCAATTTATTGAATTTTTATTTTTTCTTAAGACTAATTCCCAATTCACGACTAATCCTCTCAAATCGGAATAAACTCCTGAAACAGGATCAGCAAATACTGGCCAACCAGTAATTTCTTGTAATCGTTCTAAAGATTTATTGAAAGAAATTAAATCATTTATGGAACCTTGATAGGGACCTACCAAAATAATGCCGGATTCATTTAAATTTAAACTTTTTGAAATTTCTAAGAATTTATTTTTATCAGACTTTATTTCAACTTCCTGAAATATATATTTTTTCTCTAAATAAATTCTCTCAAAAACCTCTAGAACATTTTTTTTATTAAAAAATGAAATCCCCAAAGGCTTATCAATAGGTATATTTAAATGAATAGGACCAGGGAAGGTGGATATTTGTTCCTCAGTAATTCGAACTAAATTTAAGATTTCATTTTCTTGTGTTTCATGAAGTCCATTTAGATTCGTACTTAAAGCCTTTCTGCAGACCGAACTCAAAAATTCCTCTTGATTTACTGTTTGATTAGCGCCACAATCTTTTAATCTTAAGGGTCTATCAGCAGTAAGAAATATAATACCTTTACAAGATCGGTCTGCCTCAACTGCTGCTGGCAATAAGTTACTTACGGCAGTTCCTGAAGTGGTAATTACTAAAGAAAGATTACCTGATGCAGCAGAAATACCAAGAGAGTGGAATCCCGCAGATCTCTCATCTATTGAATTAAAAATATTTACGAGTCCTAATTTATTTAATTCTCCAGCAGCTATTGCTAGAGGTGCTGATCTACTACCAGGACATAGTATTAAGTTTTGAACTCCTATTTTTATAAGAAGATTCAAAAGTTGTAAACTTCTAAGAAAATTTTTGCATTCAATAGATGATGTCATAATTTATATAAATGCTTTGGGATTTTCCTTACAATTGAATTAAATAAAACATGTCTACAACTCGGGAAAAAAGAAATTCAATACTAAAGGATTTAAAAAATCTTTTAATCTGGATATCTATAGCTTTAATTATACGATGGCAGGTTATAGAGCCCAGATGGATCCCATCAGGTTCAATGCTGCCAACTCTTCAAATACAAGATAAAATTCTTGTTGAGAAACTAACCCCTAAAATCACATCCAAATCAAATCTTTCAAAATTAAAAAATAAAATAGTTGTTTTTAACGTCCCTGAACAATTAGTTAATTCTGGTTATGAAGCAAATACTGCACTAATTAAAAGAGTAATTGGAATACCCGGAGACAAGGTAGAAGTAAGAGACGGTAACCTTTACTTAAATGATATCGCTCAAAAAAATTACGTTTTTGACAAAAATATTAATTATTCAATAGGGCCTTATATTGTCCCAGAAGAATCATTATGGGTGATGGGAGATAATAGAAACAACAGTATGGACTCACATATTTGGGGATTTTTACCCTATGAAAAGATTATAGGTAAAGCTATTTTTAGATATTGGCCTATCAATAAAATTGGACCTATTCGGTTCCCTGCCCTTAATAATTTAGATTAATGGGTACGTGATGTTGTAGGGTTTTTATATCTTGAAGTTATAGAAATGTTTAATCCAGAATTTCTTGCTACTGAAAATAATGATCCAAACGATGAGAATGATTTAATCCAATATTTACAAAAACAATCTCCAGAAGTTTTGCAAAGAGTAGCAAAATCAGCTAGTGAAGATATTCAAGAAATTATTAGACATAATGTTCAAGGTCTTCTTGGAATGCTTCCTTCAGATCAATTTGATGTAAAAATAACATCTTCAAAAGACAACATTGCTAATTTATTATCTTCTGCAATGATGACAGGATATTTTTTAAGACAAATGGAGCAAAGAAAAGAGCTGGAACAAACTCTTAAAAATGATGAAAACATGTCTATAGAAGAATAATAGTTTTTAAAGATTAACTTCTTCAGGAATTATTCCTAGTTCAAACAACTTTTTATATAAACCCATCAAAAATTTATTATCCTCAGGAAGTTTTTCCCACTTTTGGGAATTAATTTCGTTAATTAATTTTTGACAATCTTCTATTGTAAATTTTATAGGTGCTGTAAAATGCGCTGGAATTAAATATTCCATATCTTCAAAAGACTTGATATTTTCTAGCCATTTAAGTAAAACTTCTTTTGAACGCGGAAAAATTAATTTTTGTAAGACTGGTGCAATTTGAATCTTAGGAGTATCTTTACCCATTATTTCAACAAGAGAGGATTCCCAATCTTCGTCCCATAAAAAGGGATAAATACCAAAATGAGATCTCCAATTTCTAAGATCTTTTTTGAATGAATACTTAAATATTTTTTTTAAAGGTGGAATATTTAATTTACCTGGTTTCAAAAAAGATGAAAATAAGACTAACCTTTTCCATCCTTTTTTTCTTTGTTCGATGGAATCAATTAAAGGTTCATCTCCTCTCTCTCTAGAATGAAAAAGAAGTGGAGTTGGATCAAAATTAAATATCTCAGGTGGTGTGGAGTCTATTCCAACTATTGCGTCTGTTACATGAAGAGTTTTCGTAGAATAATGGAAACAGCTTATCTCCTGATATCTTCCAAGTCCTAAATTAAGTGGTCCTAATGAAAACCATTTAAATGAGTTTGTATATGGAGTACCTTCCTCAAAAAGTATTCTTGATCTTTTTGATGGAATTCCTAAAAAATCTAGTGGTAGATTAATGGGGAAACTCCATTGTCCAGGACAAAGCCAAATTTCTGCATCTTTAAAAATTCTTGAAAGAGCTGGCAGTCCGATTTTATGTTCTAGTCCAGAGGCACTCGGTAGAATTATTGTTTTTACGTTGCCATGAATCGCAATTAATTTTTCTAACTCATTTATTAATTCTTTTGTCGGAGGTAGTGGATTTATTAGCATCAATCCATTATCAACCTTTATTACCGTCATTCTTATTGGAACCGCGACATAATAAAGTCCCTGTATTTGTTCAAAAGACCATATTTGATTAGGAATTAATTCTCTTAAAATTGTTTTCTTTTTTCCATAAGGATATAAAGGGAATAATGGCCACCAATTCCACTTTTTATTTAAAGTTTCTTCTACCGCCTTCATTTATACCCAACAAATAATTTCTTTAACTTAAATATTCCGTATCTTGGAGCGAATAAAAAAGCAAATAAAAATATAAAAGTTTGTGCCAAGACAATCGATCCACCTGTTTCAAGATCAAACCAAAAACTAACATAGATTCCTATAAGGCTTGAGATGATAGCACTTAAAACTGAAATTACTGTCATATTATCAAATTTATCCGTAAGTAAATATGCTGTAGCCCCTGGTGTAATCAACATTGCAACTACCAAAATAATTCCAACTGACTGCAAGCCCACAACAGCTGCCAAAGATAAGCATGTGAGGAGTAAATAATGAAGAAAAAACACGTTAATCCCTACTGTTTTTGCATGCCGAGGATCAAAACAATAAAGCATTAAATCTTTTCTAAAAATTGATAAAAGGATTACTACCAATAAAGAAATGAATATGGTTTGTTTTACATCTGAAAGTGATATTCCTAATGGACTACCAAAAAGAATAGAGTGCAGATCAATATTACTTTTAATCTTAGAAACCAATACGATTCCAAGGGCGAAAAATCCAGTAAAGACCAACCCAATAACAGTATCTTCCTTAACTCTAGATTTCTGCTTAATAAACCCTATCAATGCTACAGAACCAACTCCAAAAATAAATGCCCCTAATGAGAAAGGAAGACCTAATGCGTAAGCAACCACAACACCTGGCATTACTGAATGTGACACTGCATCTCCCATTAAAGCCCATCCTTTAAGAGTCAAATAACTTGATAGGAAACCACAAACTGCTGCAACTAATGAACTCATCAGAAGCGCTTTTCTCATAAAGTCATGAGTTAAAGGATCTGTTATGAATGAATCTAAAGTTAAAAAAGAAAAGAGCTCCATATAATTTAGGATTCATGTCCAAACAAGAAATCTGGTGAGATCCCTCCAAAAGTGGTTGTAATATTTTCAGGAGTAAACACTTCAGAGGTCTCGCCATAAGCTACAACAGTTTTATTTATTAAAAGAACCAAATCACAAAATTCACGGACATGAATCATATCGTGCGTTGATAATAATATGGTTTTCCCCTCATTTTTAAATTGAATAAATAATTCCGAGATAAGTTTCTCAGTTCTTATATCAACACCTGAAAAAGGCTCATCAAGAAGTAATATTGACGCTCTTTGCGCAATTGCTCTAGCTAAAAAAGTTCGTTTTCTCTGACCTCCAGATAAGTTTCCAATAGGTGTGGATAAATGATCAGTAAGATCTACTCTCTCGATAGCATCTTTAACCGCCTGAATATCGGACTCTCTTGGACACCGAAAAATATTCATCGAACCATATCTTCCCATCATAACTACATCCCAAACACTTATTGGAAATTGACTATCAATTCCCTCATTTTGAGGAACATAAGCAATTGTTTGATCTTTTTGAGCAGATCTTAAAGACTCTCCATTTATTCTAATTTTTCCCTTTGAAATATTTACAAAGCCAGTTAAAGCATTAAAAAAAGTTGTTTTACCAGCCCCGTTCATCCCTACTAACCCACAAATCTGGCCAGGTTTCAATCTTAAATTAGCATCATACAAAGCCACTTTACCGTTGTAATCTACGCAAATATTCTCTGCATCAATCCTAAAATTTTGATAATTGATTGTTTCCATAATTCAAAAAAGCCCTTTTTTAATCAGATCCAAATTATGCTCAAGCATTTTTATGTAGGAACTAGCTGGTCCACTATCATCAGATAGTGAATCAACAAAAAGATTCCCTCCAAATTTAGCCCCAGTTTCGTTTG
The DNA here is from genome assembly GCA_003281255.1 of Prochlorococcus sp. AG-347-L02. GTDB lineage: Bacteria > Cyanobacteriota > Cyanobacteriia > PCC-6307 > Cyanobiaceae > Prochlorococcus_A. The sequence continues at coordinate 88,106 of QCCL01000001.1, read as the reverse complement.
CAACAACCATTTGAGATTCGTTACTTACAGTACTTTCGCAAAATACAGATGGGACATTTTTTTCTTTAACTAGTGAAATAGTTCTTGTCATTCTTTTGGGAGTAATTTGACTCTCAGCATTAACTGGCCACAAATAAACTTCCTCTAATCCATAATCATTTGTTAAATACGAAAAAGCACCTTCACAACTTACTAGATACCTCTTGCCTTTATTTAAGTTATTAATAAAAAGTGAGAATTCTTTATCAATTTTTGAGAGTTTATCTTTATAAATTTTTCCATTTTCTTCAAATAATGTCCTTTTGGATGGCCTCAATTTTGATAAAGAATCTACAAGAATATCTACATATAGGATCCCTCTTTTTGGAGAAATCCAGGCATGAGGATTGGGTTTTCCTTTATAAAAATCTTCACTGATAAAAATAGGATCTAAATCTTCGGCGACAGTAATTCTTTTAACTTTTAAATTTGAAACAAATTTTTCAGCCCATAATTCAAATCCAAATCCATTATCAATAAAAACAAATGCACTAGAGGCATTTATCAAATCGCTTGGAGTTGGTTGGTAGCCATGAACTTCAACTCCAGGTTTAGTTATTGATCTAACAATAAATTCATCTTTAGCAACATTCCTTATTATGTCAGCCAAAACAGTGAAACTTGCCAGTATTACTTCTTTACTTTCATTTTGATTTGATATTCTCTTACATGATCCTGAAGTAAGAGAAAGCAAAAGTAACAAACTTAAAAAAAGAATCTTTTTTCTCATGTTTAACATTCATCCTTAGATTATGAACCAAAAGATAGTTTCATAAGTGGTTTTCTAAGGTCAGAAATAAATCCTTTCCAATTTATTTTTTCTTTTTCAAAAGCTTTTTCAACAATTTTATCAGAATTTTGCTTTATAAATTCCAAATCAGGTTCTTCTACTCCTTTTGTTATTGCCATAAAATCAGCCAAAGAACTCGATACTACTCTTGTTAAATAAGCAGCGCTGACGGCCTGAAATGTTCCAGAGACAAGCCAATTTGGGCCATGTAATTTTGTTATGCCAATTAGAGTCTGTCCACTCCATTCAATAATCCCCTGAGCAATTGCAGTCTTTAAAATCTCTTTAGATACTTTATCTAAAATTTCAGGTGACCAATTACATCCCCATATAGACTTAATTTCTTTAATCATTAATGAATTTAGTACTGTCATTGCCAAAACATCAATCGATGGAATAGGAGATAAGAAAACAGTTGTCGCGACAAGAACTTGATTTTTTCTTTGTATACCTTTTAACTGAATTCTTCTTATCCCTTCAATTTCAGATTGCCAGGCAATATGAAGTTCTTTCAGGAGCCTTTTTTTTGTATTTTCAATATTTTTAGATGAACTTATGAAAAACTTCCTCAACGAAAATGGTATGTTTATTATTTCATTCTTATCTACATTAAAAGTAATTATTTTATTTATAAAGTCACTTGAAATTTGAGACTTTAGGTCTTCTATTTGATTTTTGGCCTCTATTTTGTTGGAAGTTAAAGCCACCAACCAGATTGGCATATTTTTAGGAAACTTTTTCAGCCACAAAAAATCATTTGCCGACAAAGGTAAGTTTATAAAATACAAGATCGCATCACTATTCAAAGCCTCCTCTGAAAGAATTTCAGACGAATTATATTTAGGCAGTTTTTCGAATAAATAAAAGTCAACCTTATCTGCTTTAAAATAATTTTCCAAAACAGACTGACAACTTTGATAATGTTTTTGTCCAATGCAACTTATTTTTTCTTTTTCAGATCTATTAAGAATCGATTCAAGTACTTTTTGTCTTTTTGAATTCTGTTTCTCTAATTCATTAGTTGATTCAAGTTCTTCAAAAAAATTTAAATCTTCACTACATAGATTTATCCAACCATCTAAATTATTTGGCTCATTAAATTTAGGCTTATCATTCTTCAAATAAAAATATCCCCCCAAACACAACGCAAAAAATCCTATTGATCCGCCTGCAAAATGAATTAAGTCACTGACAAACCATTCACCAAAACCAAATAATAATATAATAAGAAGAAGATTTTTTTTTGGAAACTTTATGAAATCCTTTAGAAGGTTGTTTTTACTAATATCAAACACAATACTTTATTTCTCTAATTTTATTTTAATGCAAGTTGTGAATGAGAAAAGCGAAATTAAATAAGTCGTTAATCAAAAGATAAAATTCAAGACTTTTAAAAAGACTTATTGCATAACAAGATGCTAAGTTAATAAACTATTTAAATAACTCAAGAAACATCAAGATGTCTAATTCAAATTTCAGCAATAATCCTGGACAAGAAAATTACAGAGATCGTTCTAATAATGGAAGATCTAATTTCAGAGATAGATCAGCTGGCAAAAGAGATGGAGGAGGATTCCGCATAAGATTGAGTGATAATGAAATGAAAGCTGTTAAATCAATACAAGAGACCTTTCAATTAAGGTCTACCGTTGCAGTATTGGGTTTCTCTGTTAGGACACTAAGCGAAATGATCAAAGACGAGAAATTGATTGAATCAATCAAAGAATATGCAAAAAACAATAAAAACTCCTCTCCGAATAGACAATCACGAAATACTTATGAAGAAAAGACAAAATCAGCTCCTGACCCATTTGCAAGACCAGTAAAAAGTTCATCAACTGAAGAGATCCAATCTATCGAAGTAGAAGAGGATGGCAAATAAGAAAAGAATTCTTTCGGGAGTTCAACCAACTGGTGATTTACATATTGGTAATTGGCTTGGGGCAATAAATAATTGGGTCAAGCTTCAAGATCAATATGAAACATTTCTATGCGTAGTTGATCTGCACGCAATCACAGCTACATACAATCCCAAAGAATTATCTAAGAACACTATCTCTACTGCGGCTTTGTACGTCGCTTGTGGAATAGATCCAAAAATATGCTCAATTTTTGTCCAAAGTCAGATTTCAGCACATTCAGAACTTTGTTGGATATTAAATTGCATGACCCCAATAAATTGGATGGAAAGAATGATTCAATTCAAAGAAAAATCTATACAACAAGGTAATAATGTATCTATTGGATTATTTGACTATCCAATACTGATGGCTGCAGACATCCTTCTTTATGACGCTGACTTCGTACCAGTAGGTGAGGACCAAAAACAACATCTTGAACTTGCCAGAGATATTGCACAACAGAGAATAAATGCCAGATTTAGTAAGGATAAAAATATTTTAAAAATCCCTCAACCAATCATCATGAAGAATGGTTCAAAAATAATGAGTTTAATTGATGGTTCAAAAAAGATGAGCAAAAGTGATCCTAATGAGGGCAGTCGCATTAACTTATTAGATTCTCCTGAAATAATCACAAAAAAAATAAAAAGAGCAAAAAGTGACAGCTCTATTGGAATTGAATTTAACAACCCTGATAGACCAGAAGCTAAAAATCTTATGATGATTTATTCAATATTATCTGGCAAAGAAATTTCTGAGTGTGAAAATGAATTCTCAGAGACTGGATGGGGGACATTTAAAAAATTAATTACTGAACAACTTATTGAATCACTAGAACCTATTCAGAAAAAATATAAATTATTAATTAATGATCCTTATCAATTAAATAAAATCCTTGATGAAGGAAAGGAAAAAGCTGAAGATTTAGCAAATCAAACTTTAAAAAGAGTTAAATCAAAATTGGGATTCTTTGAAATGGAGAAATAAATTATGCCAATAATTACCTTACCTGATGGTTCAAAAAAGGTTTTCGAAAAATCTGTAACTACTCTTGAAATTGCCAAGAGTATAGGCGATCGATTAGCTAAAGCAACAATTGCTGGGAAAGTAAATGATGTTCTTCTTGATGCAACTATACCTATTAATAAAGATTCCAAAGTTGTAATAATCACATCAAAAGATAAAGAAGGAATTGAAATAATAAGACATTCCTTCGCTCACCTTATTGGTCATGCAGTCAAACAAATTTATCCTAATATTAAAATGGCGATTGGGCCTGTAATTGAAGATGGTTTTTATTACGATATTTTTTCTGAATACAGATTTACTCCTGAAGATTTAATAAAAATCGAAAATAGAATTAATAAATTAATTAAAACAAATTATAATGTCGAAATTTTACAAGTTTCCAAAGAAGAAGCAATTAAAACTTTTAAAGAAAGAGATGAGACTTTTAAATTACGAATAATTGAAGAAATTACTGAAGAAGGTCTAATCAATTTATACAAGCACGAAGAATACATCGATATGTGTAGAGGGCCTCACGTTCCCAACACAAGACATTTGAGACACTTTAAGTTACTTAAATTATCAGGTTCATACTGGAGAGGTAATAGTGAGAATGAATCATTACAGAGAATATATGGAACTGCATGGGCTAAAGAAAAAGAACTCAAAGAATATTTAACCAGAATTGAAGAGGCGGAAAAAAGAGATCATAGAAAGCTTGGGAAAAAACATTCATTATTTCATATACAAGAAGAATCACCAGGCATGATTTTTTGGCATCCAAATGGATGGACAATTTATCAAGTACTGGAAAAATACATAAGAGGAATACTTAAAAAAAATGATTATTTAGAAATTAAAACTCCACAAGCTGTTGATAAATCTCTTTGGGAAAAATCTGGTCATTGGGAAAAATTTAGAGAAGATATGTTCACTACTGCATCAGAAAATCGAACTTATGCAATTAAACCAATGAATTGCCCATGCCATATTCAAGTATTTAATCAAGGTTTAAAAAGTTATAAGGATTTACCTATTCGTCTTGCTGAATTTGGTTCTTGTCATAGAAATGAGCCCTCTGGCGCACTACACGGCTTAATGCGAGTTAGAAACTTTACTCAAGATGATGCACACATATTCTGCACAGAAGAGCAGATTCAAGAAGAGGTATCTACTTTTATAGAACTTGTTTTCGAGGTTTATAAAACTTTTGGTTTTGATGAAATTATCATCAAATTATCAACTCGTCCTGAAAAAAGGGTAGGTAGTGAAAAGATTTGGGATAAATCAGAAGAGGCTCTAACCAAAGCTCTTGATAATAAGAATCTAAAATGGGAACTCCAACCCGGGGAAGGCGCTTTTTATGGGCCAAAAATAGAATTTTCGTTAAAAGATTGTCTTAATAGAGTCTGGCAATGCGGAACTATTCAAGTTGATTTCTCAATGCCTATTAGATTAGATGCAACTTATGTAGATATTGATAATGAAAAAAGAAATCCAGTTATGCTTCATAGAGCAATTTTAGGATCTTTTGAAAGATTTATTGGAATCTTAATTGAACAATATGAGGCGAAATTCCCAATATGGCTTGCTCCTTATCAAATAATTTTATTGAGTATTACCGATAGAAATATTAAAAAGTGTTTAAAGTTTAATGAACTATTAAATAGTAATGGTTATCGATCAAAAATTGATATTAGGAATGAAAAAATAGGCTATAAAATAAGGGAAGCGACTCTTGGGAGAGTTCCTTTAATTGCAGTTATTGGAGATAAAGAAGAGGAAATTGATTCAGTCGCCTTAAGAGCTTTGGATGGAAAAAATTTAGGAATTTTTAATTTACCTAATCTTTACAAATTAATGGATGAATGGATAGAAAAAAAAGGGAGAAAAGAATAATTTCAAATATATGAATTTTCTAGCGTGTGATCTTGGAGGGACAAAAGTACTTTTGGGTATTTATGAAAAATTAAATAGTTCCAGAATTCCAAAATTAGTTCTCAAAGAGAAATATTTTTCTAATGAATGGGATTCATTTTATTCAATCCTAGATGACTTTTTTAAAAAGCAATCTTTAGATATTTCCACTCTAAAATCTGCATGTTTTGCAATTGCAGGTCCAGTAAAAGGGGATGATTGCAAACTTACTAACTTACCTTGGAATATATCAAGAGTTGAATTAAAAAGTAAATTAAAAATTAATTCAGTTGAATTGATAAATGACTTTGCAGTTTTAATTTATGGAATTCCTTTTCTTGATGAAAATCAATTTCAAACTATACAAATGGGAGATGGGTCAGTAGTTAACAATAAAAAATTACATACAATTGTTGGAGCTGGGACTGGCCTAGGAATTGCTAGGGGACTTATTAATTCAGATATAATTGAAGTTTTATCTAGTGAAGGTGGTCATATTGAATTCGCACCAAAAACTTTAAAAGAATGGGAGCTTAAAGTCTGGTTAAAAGATTTTTTAAATCTTGAAAGAATCTCTTATGAAAGGATTATCAGTGGTGAGGGATTATGCAATATTGCAAAATGGAGATTTAGTTATCCAGATGCAATTAATCATAGCTTCCAAAAAATTCTCAACGAATCAAAAACGTCAAAAAAAACACAGCAAAAATTAGCCTCTGAAATTTGTAGATTTTCAGCAAAGGGAGATTCGTTATTTAGAGAAATAGAGAACATTTGGCTAAGCAATTATGCATCATATCTTGGAGATGTAGCTTTACATGAATTATGTTTTGGAGGATTATGGATTTCTGGCGGAACAGCTCCAAAACATTTCAAAAACTTTAAATCAGATTCTTTTCTGAAACATTTTTCAGATAAAGGTAGATATAAAGATATTCTTAAGAGTATACCTGTGAAAGTAATTTTAGATGAAGAGTTTGGACTTTTTAGTGCAGCTTGCAGAGCAAAAATGCTTTTAAAAACTACCTAACAAAAAATGTCTATTCCTGAAGTAGGTAAAAAAATTAGAGTCACAGTACCTTCAACAACTGCTAATTTAGGGCCTGGGTTCGATTGTCTTGGTGCAGCATTAGATTTATATAATGAATTTATTTTCACAAGAATTGAAGGTGGTGGAGATAGATTTGATTTAATAATGGAAAGTACAGATGGTAATCATTTGAGAGGAGGGCCAGAAAACTTAGTTTTTAGAGCGGCTCAGAAAGTATGGGAAAGCGCAAATATGGATCCTTTTGCACTTGAAGCAAGAGTTAAGTTGGCAGTACCTCCTGCTCGCGGACTTGGAAGCAGTGCTACAGCAATAGTTGCTGGATTAATAGGAGCAAATGCAATAATGAATTCCCCATTGTCCAAAGAAAAACTCCTTGAACTTGCCATTGATATAGAGGGTCATCCTGATAATGTAGTCCCCTCTCTCCTAGGTGGGCTTTGTTTGACCGCTAGGTCTTCTTCTCAAAGATGGAGAATCATTAGATGTGATTGGCATGATTCAATTAAAGCTGTTGTAGCAATCCCTGCAATTCGTCTGAGCACAAGTGAAGCAAGAAAGGTTATGCCCAAGAATGTACCTATATCAGATGCAGTGACAAATATGGGGGCACTTACTTTGTTGCTAAATGGCTTAAAAGCAGGAAATGCGGAACTTATAAAAGAGGGAATGTTTGATAAGCTACATGAACCATACAGATGGAAACTTATTAAGGGTGGACCAGAAGTTAAAGATGCAGCACTAAATGCAGGTGCTCTAGGATGTGCAATTAGTGGGGCTGGGCCAAGTATCTTAGCTTTATGTAAAAAAGAAAATGGTAAAAACGTCAGTCAAGCAATGGTGAAAGCATGGGAGAAGTCAGGTGTAGCTAGCAGAGCGCCGTTCTTAAACGTTCAAACAACCGGCAGTCAATTTAGCACTATCTCTGGTAAGTAGTTTTACTTAGGCATTTTTAATGTTATAGTCTCAAGCTAGTACTACTTCAACTAGAATAAAAAAATTATTCATTACTTAAATGAATTTAGAAACTTTTCCTTGGCTATCATCTATTGTTTTACTGCCTTTAGTAGGGGCATTAATAATGCCTTTCTTGAGTTCAAAAGAAGGAGAAGATAATACACTTCCTAGAAATATCTCATTAAGTTTTTTATTTATAGATTTTTTACTAATAATCGGTGTCCTTTTTCAAAAATTCAATACTTCAGATAGCTCTTTACAACTAGTAGAAAGAGCTTCCTGGTTACCATCTATAGGCTTAGAGTGGTCTCTTGGCGTAGATGGGTTATCTGCTCCATTAGTAGCATTAAGTGGGTTAATTACATTTTTATCAGCTGCGGCTAGTTGGAAAATTAAGAAAAAATCTAATTTATATTTTGCTCTTTTATTAGTCCAAGCATCAGCACAGGCATTAGTTTTCCTTTCTCAAGATTTCCTATTATTTTTCTTGGCATGGGAACTCGAATTAGTTCCGGTATATCTTCTTATTGCGATTTGGGGAGGGAAAAAGAAATTATATGCGGCCACAAAATTCATTCTTTATACAGCTTTAGCTTCTTTATTAATACTCGTAAGTGGGTTAGCGCTTGCCTTAAGCGGTGATACTTTCACTTTAAATATTACTGATTTAACCAATAAGCATGTAACAGGCAGCCTAGCTTTATTATCTTATTTAGGATTTTTAATTGGTTTTGGAGTAAAACTTCCTATCTTTCCATTACATACTTGGCTGCCCGATGCACATGGAGAGGCTAATGCTCCAGTTTCAATGTTACTCGCTGGAATACTCTTAAAAATGGGAGGCTATGCCCTCTTAAGATTCAATGTTCAAATACTACCTGAAGTACATCTTCAAATTGCGCCTGCGCTAATTATTCTTGGAATTATAAATATAATTTATGGAGCTCTTAATGCATTTGCTCAAGATAATGTTAAAAGGAGAATTGCATGTAGCTCTGTTAGTCATATGGGTTTTGTTCTATTAGGGATTGGAGCAGTAGACGCTTTAGGTATAAGCGGAGCAATGCTCCAAATGATAAGTCACGGGCTTATAGCTGCAGCTATGTTTTTTGTTACGGGCTCATTCTATGAAAGAACAAATACCCTTTCGATTCCAAATATGGGCGGATTGGCAAAGGTTTTGCCAATAACTTTTGCTTTTTTCTTGGCAAGTTCTTTGGCCTCTCTAGCCCTACCTGGGATGAGTGGATTTATAAGTGAAATAACTGTATTTTTAGGAATCACTAGTCAAGAAGGGTTCAGCTCTATCTTTAGATCGATCACTATCCTTATTGCAGCAATAGGTTTAGTTCTAACGCCAATATACCTACTATCAATGTGTAGAAGAGTATTCTTTGGCCCTAGAATTCCTGCACTAGCTACAGTTAAAGAGATGAATGGTCGAGAATTGACGATTGGGTTCAGCTTATTATTGCCTACTTTGGTTATAGGTTTTTGGCCAAAAATCGCGATAAATTTATACGAATCTTCAACGAATGCTCTCAGTCAGCAGCTCACTTTAGCTAAGTTAGTAGGATTAATACCAATTTTAGTTAACTAAATTTTTTTAGTATATGAATACCTCGATTTTTAAATATGGAGAATTACCAGAATTTAAAAAATTTACTCCCGAAAGTATAAGTAAACAATTCCCAGAAGTCCTAAAAAAGATAGCTGAAGATTTTGAAAACATTGAGAAAAATTTATCTAACTATTTGATTAACAATAATTTAAATTGGGATAAGGTAATAAATCCCTTAAATGAAGTCAATGAAATTCTCAGATGGAGTTGGGGAGTAATAAGCCACCTAAATGCAGTAAATAATTCTGAAAGTCTAAGAGACATTTATTCAAAATTTCTTCCAGAGATTATAAGCTTGAGTAATAAATTCGGACAAAGTAAAATAATTTACAATTGTTTAGTTAAGCTCAAAGAGACAAATAACTTTGATCAAATTAAAAATAGAATTTTAGATAAAGAAATTCTTGAGATGAAACATAGAGGCATTTCACTACAAAAGAATGATCAAGAAGAATTCAACAACATTTCAGAAAAGCTTGGAAAGCTATCAACAGACTTCAGCAATAATGTTCTTGATGCGACTAATAAATGGTTTTTAATATTAAATAAAAAATCTGAAGTTGATGGTCTTCCGGAAAGAGTACTTGAATTAATGGCAATTTCTGCACACAACCACTTAAAAAAAGATGAAGAAGTCGATATCAAAAATGGTCCTTGGAAATTAAGTCTAGATATCCCAACTTATACTTCATACATGACATATGCCACCGACCGTAACCTTAGAGAGAAACTATATAAGGCATTCGTTAGTAGGGCATCTCAAGGAGAAAAAAATAATTCTCAAATCATTGAAGATATATTATCTCTTAGAACTAAACAGGCTAATCTTCTCGGTTATAAAAGTTGGGCAGAACTAAGTTTGTCAACGAAAATGGCGAAAGAAATCAAAAATGTTGAAAACCTTTTAGAAGAATTGAGAGAACCAGCATTCAAAACCGCAAAAATTGAATTAGAAACCCTCGATAAGTTTTCTAAAGCTAATGGGGTTTCAAAATCACAGAATATCAAGCCATGGGATATTAGTTATTGGTCCGAACTTCTTAGAAAGGAAAAGCTAAATCTGGATCAAGAGTCTTTGAGACCTTGGTTCCCACTAAATGATGTTTTGAAGGGTTTATTTAAATTAAGTGAAAAGCTTTTTGAAATTAAAGTAGTCGAGGCAACTGATGAGGCACCTCTTTGGAATGATGATGTTTTATTTTTTAATATCCTCAATAAAGAAAATGAAAAAATTGCATCATTTTACCTAGATCCATATTCGAGGCCTGAATCAAAAAGAGGAGGGGCTTGGATGGATGAATGTTTGAATAAAAATAATGTTGGCAAAAAGACGCTCCCTGTAGCTTATCTCGTTTGTAATCAGACTCCACCATCAAAAGATAAGCCTAGTTTGATGAGTTTTGAAGAAGTTCAGACACTTTTCCATGAATTTGGTCATGGTCTTCAACACATGCTTACTACTGTAAATCTTCCTCAAGCAGCTGGTATCAACAATGTTGAGTGGGATGCAGTCGAACTTCCAAGTCAATTTATGGAAAACTGGTGTTTTCATAAAAATACACTTATGAATATTGCTAAGCACTACAAAACAGGAGAAAAATTATCTGATGAGAATTTTGAGAAGCTTTTAAAGAATAGAACTTTTAATTGTGGTATGGCTACTCTTAGACAACTACATTTTGCAATTACAGATCTCAGATTGCACAGTAGTATTGATCAAAACGAAGGTAAAGCAGCAGATGAAATAAGAAGAGAAATTGCAAAACAAACTACTGTTATTGAACCAATCCAAGAAGATCACTTTCTTTGTTGTTTTAGTCATATATTTGCAGGCGGCTATTCTGCAGGATATTACTCATATAAATGGGCTGAAGTTTTAAGTGCTGATGCATTTTCAATGTTTGAAGAAGCTGATCTAGAAAACTCTGAAGATTTAAAGTTAATAGGAAAGAAATTCAAAGATACAATACTTAGCTTGGGTGGGAGCTTACCTCCCTTAGACATATTCAAACTATTCAGGGGAAGAGAGCCACAATCAGATTCCTTAATAAGACACTTAGGCTTATCTGCAGCTACATAATAATTTCATCGATTATTTTATCCACCACAGATCTATTTCTTACAAGATTTCTATGTTTATATACTTTCACTGATATTTTTTTCCCAAAATTTAAATTTGTCCACCAGCCAGGGAAAACCATCAAATCCCAATAAGTAAAGAAATTTATACACTCAATATCGTCAAGAAAAAAATCATTATTTGCGAGTTCTTTTAAAAACTTACTATTTATTTTCATTTCTGATATACCTTTAAAAGGGTATTTAGGTATAAATTGAGCCATCAAAGTTCCTTTATGAGGGGACCCTATAGATATTAATCTTCTTGTTCTTTTATATCCATTAAATTTTTGAAGCCATTGCCTACCAATTATTCCTCCCATAGAAAATCCCAAAATATCTATTTCTTTTTCTAAACCGTATTTCTCTAAAATCAATTCGTTTAATTTATTAGTCAAATCAAGTATTGAAGTCATTCCACATGAATGCTCAAGAGTTGGGGCAAAATATTCAATGCCAATATTATCAAGTTTAGGGGTAATAGAAGAAAAAATACTTGAAGTATTCCAAAGGCCATGAATCAATATGATAGGATTTCTTCTTTCCAATACTTTAATTATTTTCAAGAATTCTTACTATTGACACCTTTCCATCAAAACCTGTGATTGGAGGGTTGCATTTTGTCAAAATTATTTTAACTTTAGAAAGTTTAAATTCCTGATCAATGATTTCTAAAATTGCGTTGGAATATTTTTCTATTGTATAACAATATATTTTCTTTGATTGATCTTTTAAAATTTGAACTAATTTTGAATAGTCAATTGTTTTTTTTATATCATCATTTATTGTACATTTTTCAAAATCAGTCCACAAAAATATATCTAAAATAAATAGTTGGCCTAATTCTCTTTCTTCATCAAGTACGCCAACCCTTGCCCAAAGTTTAATATTCTCAATTTTTAAAAAAGTTTCCATCTTTAAAAGTTTTAAAGATCTTTATGTGTATAGATAGCCTTTCCTGATGAAAAATCATCAACTATATTCCCATCACCCTTTAGGAAATATTTATAAGTTACCAAACCTTCTAGACCGACAGGTCCTCTTGGTGGAAGAGTTTGAGTAGATATACCAACTTCAGCTCCGAATCCATATCTAAAGCCATCTGCAAACCTAGTAGAGCAATTATGAAAAACTCCTGCACTATCAACTACACTCATAAATTTATTGGCAGTATGAGAATTTTCAGTAATTATTCCATCTGTATGTTTTGAACTATATTTTTGAATATGTGTGATTGCCTCCTCGAGATCATCAACAATTTTTATCGATAAAATTAAATCCAAATATTCAGTTTTCCAGTCTTCTAGACTAGCCTCAAACTTCAACCCTAATTCAACTGATCTCTTATCTCCAATTAATTTGACATCATTAGAATTAAATAAAGGGATGGCCTTTTCTAAAAAAGCTGGTGCGATATCTTTATGGACTAATAAAGTTTCGATAGCATTACATGCTGCAGGATATTGAATTTTGCTGTCCAAAGCAACTGATAAAGCCATCTCTAGATTTGCATCAATATCTATAAACAAGTGACAAATTCCATCAGCATGGCCTAGCACAGGAATTCTTGTGTTCTCCTGAATAAATTTAACTAATTCATTACTTCCTCTTGGAATTATTAAATTAATATATTTCTCAAGATTTAACATCGCCATGCTATCTTTTCTGCTTGTTAATAAACATATTGCATTTTTATCAAGACCTGATTCATTTAGACCTTCTTGCAATGCTTTCACTATTGAAGTATTTGTTAAATTGGCTTCACTACCACCTTTTAGTATTACTCCATTACCTGATCTTATTGCTAAAGAACTAATCTGCATCACAGCATCTGGCCTTGATTCAAAAATAACCCCTAAAACTCCAATCGGTACAGTTTTTCTCTCTAAGATCAACCCCTTGGAAAGCTCTCTTTTTATTTGAACTTGATTTACAGGATCAGCCAAGTCTCCAACTTTTCTTACCCCTTCAATTCCTGAATTTAATTTTGATTTTGATAACTTTAATCTAGAAAGTAAAGCCCTAGAAATACCCTTTTTTTCTGCATTTAAATAATCCGCATTATTAGCCTTTAATATTTCTTTAGAATTTTTTTCTAGATAATCAGCCATAAAATTTAAGGCTTTAATTCGATTTTGATTTTCAGTCTGACTTATTTTTATTGATGCCAAACGAACTTTCTCAGCTTTTTCTAGAAGATCATTATCTGGCTGAGGGACTTCAAAGATATTAGCCATAATATTTTTTAGATAATATAATGATAATTCAAATTAACGATTCTTTAAACTAAATTTCTTTCTAAGTTAATATCTAAAAAATAATTGAACTTGACTTTTCCAATCCCCATTGGAATCATAAGAACCTAATAATTCTAAGTTTGGATTTGCTTGAAAAGTCAAAATTCCTAAAGGTGAAATATCATCCCTACCTGGAACCGTTTGAAAGGCAAAATTTATCGCATCAGTAATATCAAGACCTATTTCGGCTACCCAAGCTTGAGAAGAAAATTCCTCATTAGAAGATTGACCATCATTTTCTATATCTAAATTTTCATTGGAAAAAATATTATTAAATGAATCATTATTTTCTATTAACGCTGGATATAGAGATAACTGAAATCTTTCACTAAATGCATCAGCATTATTAAGTTGAGAAATAAATGCTCTATTTATTAAATTTGCAGAATTACCTCCAATCAAACCAATTATTTGTGATCTGTTATAACTTGGCGTGCTCCTTAATTGAATTCTTCTATTTTCATCAGCAAAAGATAATTGATCTAAAAATCCTTCATAAGATGCTTCAATTTTGATAAGCCTTGAATTACCAATCCCAAATGACCCCAAACCATTAGAAGTCGCATTTACATCAAGATCACCTGAGATGTTTGAATCCTGATTATTTTCACTTATAGGTATTATAGAATCTGGAACTTTACTAATCAGAGAAAAATTAATAAATGGAACAACGCCACTTCTTGATGCAAATAAAATATAGTTCTCTTTATTTTTATCAAGTTTAAATGGCGTAGTATATAAATTAGCTCTACCTTTTTTAAGGTAAATTAGACCTCTAGCATTTAAATCTTTGCCTACCTTTCCGTTTATATTGAGGTCTAATTTGGTATCTAAATAAGCTTGAATTAATTCTGAATATTGAAGTTTAAAATCTGGACCAAGTTTTAATTTAAGATTATTAAAACTCAAATTATTCAAATAATTAGGCAAAGTTTCTCCCAAAAGAACTGAATTCAAAATTGTTTCATTTGAAATTATTTCAATATTCTTTTCATTATTCCAATAGAGTTCTGGCCAATCTTTTTCATCCTCTTTTCGAATAGGATTTTTTCTATTTTTATTATTTTGATTTTTACTATTCAAATTAATAAATCCATTATTAAAAGATAGAGAACCTCCCAAAACAGGACTTTCAAATGATCCACTTAAATCGATATCTGAATCTACTAAAAAATTAAAATTATCTTTCTCTAAAGTAAATCTTTTTGTTATCAAATTAATTTTTGCCTTTTCGGAATCGTTCTTACTATAAAAAGGCAAAGAGCCTTTTATAAAAATTTCTCCAGAATCTTCAGCCTTTGCTTGTAGATTATTGATCTCTAAAGAATCAAAATCGAAAATTATTATACTATTAATATCTTTTATTATATTGTTGAAAAAATCAATTTCAGAATCATTAATTGCGACAAATCCATTTAATAGAGGTTTATTTAAGGTACCTTTTAAAATAATTCTAAGATTCACATCACCTTCTTTAAAGGTAAAGTATTCATCAGCAAAAATATCTATTAACTCAATAAATTTTCCATTCCCAATCAATCTTAGATCTAAGTTATCTGATTTATTTATAGGTATTGAGCCTTCAATATTAATTGGAATTTCAGAATCATTAATTAGAAGGGAAAAATCAATATCAAAAACAGAATTATCAAATTCAACTAGTCCTTTATCAAATATTATTATTTTATTTTTAATTGATGAATTATTGGAAGAAATTTCACTAGAGAAAGATTTTGTATCAAGATCATAAAATAAATTCATATCTATCCCTCCAAAAAAATCTCTTGGTTTATTTAAAAAGATATTTGCAGTGCTTAATGGTAATTTATTAATTATTAAAGAACCTTTGCCTGTTAATAATCCTCCTTCCAAATCAATAGAAAATTCCTCTTTATTATTGTTGTATTCACCTATAGGTACATCAAGATAGCCATTTAATTTTGCATTCAATTTATAATTTTCTGGTCTATCGCCCTGTATAGTAATTTTTCCATCGTATCTACTTCTAAATTTATTTAAATATTTTTGCAAATTAAATTTGTCCTCAAGCACATTACTATTTTCAATAAAGTTATTTATAAAATCGATCCTATCCTTAAATGATTTATTATTATTATTTATTTCCAAATCATCCAAAATATTCGATTTACTTATGGGAATAACTTTTTTATTATCAAAGTTAAAAATATCAACCGTGGTAAGAATAGTCCAACTAGTGCTTACATTCGTGAATTCTGAATTAATAAAATTATTTTTATTTGAATCATATTCGACTTCAATTACTCCTCCATCAATTGGATACAATGAAGAATTTATATAAAAATAATTATTTTTGACACTGAAATCAAATAATGAATTGGCTAGATTAATATTTCTATATTTACCTAGACTCCAAGCAAGTCGCCCATCAAGGGATGACTGGTCTGACGAAATTGATCCCTCACCATTTATAATTCCATCAATTCTATCGAATTGATTTTTGTTTAAAGATAATTCAAGTTCATCAAGAGGAAAATTATTTGCTCTCCAGTTATAAATATTGTCATCTTTGACTATACCTACAGTACCTTTATTTGAGTTAAAAACTCTTATAAAATTTGCATTATCTAGTTTAAGATCAGAATCAAACTTAATTGAAAGAAATGAAGGTATTGGAGAATATCTGTTTTTCA
The DNA here is from genome assembly GCA_003281255.1 of Prochlorococcus sp. AG-347-L02. Lineage (GTDB taxonomy): Bacteria > Cyanobacteriota > Cyanobacteriia > PCC-6307 > Cyanobiaceae > Prochlorococcus_A. The sequence goes on along the minus strand of QCCL01000001.1, from coordinate 71,738 downwards.
TATTTAGCAGAAATCCATTATTTTCATTTTTAATATCTCCCTCCCATGTTTCTCTAATGCGGATACCTTTAAAGTGCGGATAATCAACATTAAAGTTTATAGAAATATCAGGATCAGTAATTTTTCCTTTTAATTCTCCTTTAGCAGTAATGAAACCCCTTATATCATTTTTTCGGAAAATATTTAAATTAGATAATTGAGTTCTATTTATTTTGAAACTAGTATCTATATCTCCAAAATTAATACCTCTTTTATCAAACCAATAGGGCATATTACCCGATAATTTGATATCTGGATTCAGGCTATTAATGTATCCAATACTTCCTATAAGATCAATATTATTGGAACTTTTATTGAATGGTACATTGAGATTAAAATTCGAAGTCAAAGTTCCATAATTTAATTTTTCTGAATTACCAATTAAATAATTATCTTTACAAAAAAAACTAGTTGAATCTGAATTTATATTCTCTGATAGAGATTCCGATTTTATTTTTATATTAGTAAAAGAAAATCTTCCTTTGCAAAATGTTTCATTTGGTAATTTATTAAATTTAAAGTTAGATTTAAAATTTCCTTTTTTAAAACTAATTTTCCTATCCCCGATAATATATTCAGAATTCTCAAGATCTAAACCGTTTGAAAATAAATCCAGTTTTAAATAGTCTTGATTTAATTTTGTATTAAATTTAAAATCTAAAAAACCCTTTTCATCAAACTTTGATTTTACATTTGCAATGATTTGTCTATTTCTTGACTTGTAAATAACATTACCTTTTACTTTTATTTTTAATCCTACTTTATTAAACTTCAGATCTGAATATTTATTTAAGTTAAAGTTCAATTCATACTTTGATTGCGATTTTTTTGTACTTCGAACATTTTTATAAAATTCGTCCCTTTTAAAAAAATCTCTATCTATTTTTATGGCAGCTTCCTTAGGACTTATTTTTACAATCCATTTTTGTTTTAAAAAAGATCTAAAAGGCATAATGCCCACATATAAATTTTTAGCTTTAATTTCAGAATCTATATTTTTTTTATCATTAATTTTTGAATTCCCCAAAGAAATACCTAGAAATCTAATCCCGACATAATCACCTAAATCAACATTTTTATCTAAAAGATTCTCAATACTTTCCTCAAGATCTAATTTCCTAGAACTATAAGTTTCTTTTAAAAAATTATTTAATAAAAAAGTGCCTAAAAAACCTAAGGGGAGAAGCATCCCTACCAAAAGAATCTTGGTATTTAAATTTAGAGATCTAATTTTTTTCAAGTTAGAACCCAAAAATAGAGTAGGCTTACAAAATATAAGGAATTAATCAGGTCAAAGCCACTAAATGTCTTTTTTTGAACTATTAGAGAACACACCCAAAATTTTTGGATTCTTTGGAATATTTCTTTTAATTTGCACCATAGCAGCATTGATATTTAATTTTGGTTTTAAATTTCGATTAATTGGAGCAACTATATTTTCATTATTGCTTTCTTTGAGTAGTTGGGCTTTTATACAAAGTTACTCCGAAAAGGTTGTAATAGAAGGTGCAAAATATGTTCCAATTGTTTATGACAATGGGTTTGATTTGATTATTGCTAAAGCAGATGATGACTTTCCAGAAGAATCTATTGAACCAACTTTAGAGCAATTATTGGAAAACTTAAGAAAAGGTAGCAGGTCTGGTGCGAATGTAAAAATAAAGATAAGAAAAATTGAAAAAATCTCAGATGGTGTAAGTAAACCAATTGTTATAGGAGAAGTTCAGAAAAATGTGAAAATGAATTAGTCTGTTAAACAATGAAAAGTAAAACCTTTTTAGATTTTTTACCAAATAACTTTAGACATGAGAAATCTTTTTTTATTCAAAATAATCTAACTGACTTTGAAAAATTAAGTACTCTTTCAGACTTAGATATAAATGAGATTCAAAGAAAATCTTCACTATGTACATTGAATAATCTAAAAAAAATCAGAGCTATAGCTATTTTTAAGAAAGAAATTGGAATTTCTCCACCGCAAGCATATCTACTTTTACATTGCGGTATATCTTCTCTTAAATCATTATCACTATCTACCCCTTACGAATTAGAACGCAAAATTGGTAGATTAGAAAGAATTCTTAGAGTAAAAACTGAGACAGATACAACTTTTACTCTTTTAAAAAAATGGATTAAAAAAGCTAGTCAAATCGAAAAATCTATTGGAAATCTTGGATAAAAAAATTTTTTAATGTAGACTTTAGGAAAAGTGAGTGATAATGAAACCTTTCTTATTTTTTTTATTTTTGTTTTCTTACTCTTTATACCCTGTTTTAAGTCAATCTAACTTGTTGGAAACAGTAAAAAAGAATCCAAACGAAGCTAAGAATTTATGTATTAAGTTTAGAGAGTTTAATTCAAAAGGCATTTCAGCTAGTTCAGATGAAGCTATAGAGTATGTATCAAACAAAAAAAAGTTAACTCCCGTTAACGCAGAGATCTTTTCTATTTACGTCATTGGGCTGCACTGCCCAGACATTATCTAAAGCCTAAATGTCTGGTTCAAGATTGTTTGACAAGGCTCTAGTACTTAGAGATGGAGTAAAGCTTATATCCAGGATTTGGTTACCTAATAGTAATGGGCCATGGCCTGCATTATTGATGAGACAACCATATGGCAGGGAAATAGCTTCAACAATTACTTATTCTCACCCAGAATGGTGGGCTTCCAAAGGGTATATGGTAATAATTCAAGATGTAAGAGGTATGGGTTCTTCTGAAGGAGTTTTTAATGGTTTTTCTCAAGAAGCTAGCGATACTACAGAAACACATAAATGGGTAAGGTCTCTAAAAGAATGTAATGGGAAACTTGGCTTATATGGTTTTTCATATCAAGGATTTACGCAACTAACTGGTGAATTAAATTCAAAGCCACCCGATTGTTTATCTCCAGCAATGACTGGTATGAATATTAAGGATCATTGGTGCTCAGACGGAGGCGCATATTGGTGGCATAACAATATTGCATGGGGACTTCAAATCGCAGCACTAAAAATGAAAAGAGAAAATAAATTGCTTGAGTGGGAAAAGATAAAATTAGTCTTAGAAAATAAAAGTTATTTAAGTAAAGGAATTGATACTTTAAAAAAATATGATCCTAATAGCTTTGTTTTGGAATGGCTTAAGAATTTAAATAATGCTCGCCCATTTGAAGAATTTAAACCAATTTCAACATGGATTAAACAACCTATGTTAATTATTGGAGGACTTTGGGATCCACATCTAAAAGGTGCCTTTGATCTTTATAAAAAATCTAAAGAAGCTGGTGGAAGCCCAGAGATTATTATTGGGGATGCGACACATCTAAATTGGTGGGAGGGTTCACAAGAATCTTTATTAAAATTTTTTGATAAACATTTAAAATCAGATGAAAATTTTAACTCTAAGAATTTTAAAGATGAGAAAAAAATATGGAATATTTCATTAAATAAATGGGAAGAATTAGATAATAAATTCCACCCTGAATTTATTTTTGGGCTCAAAAGTGATGGTACAGCAAATGTAGAGGTTGAAGATGGAAGTCTCACCATAAATTCAAAAGGATCAGGATGGTTCACAATTGTTAATGACCCATGGAGACCTACTCCATCTGATGGCGGTCATTTAGGTCCAAATCCAGGAAAGTTTAATAGAACTATTATTGATAAACGCCTGGATGTAGGTGTTTTTCAAACCAATTCTTTTGAAGAAGATCAATATTTAAGAGGAGTTCCTACATTAGAAATCCAAGTAAAAAGTGATCAACCCAATTTCGATATCTGCCTTGCTTTATCTTTAGTTGAAGAAGGAAATGAAAAGGTGAATCAATTTTCAACCGGATTCTTAAGGGTTAAAAACTCCAAAATATGTGAAGAATGCATTTATCAAATAACAATGCAGCCAACAAATATTTGTTTGATTAAAGATAGCAAGCTTCGCTTATCTATATCTGCAGCAGCTTATCCCGCTATTGGAGTTAATCCTGGATTTGAGGAGGGAGATGTTGGAGCCCCTTCAGCAAATCATAGAGTTATTACTCTAAGTTTTAGCCTTAATAGAACATTTATGAAAATGACCCCCTTTTTTCAGAAATAATTATTTTTTTTGGTTAATCATTTGATATTATTAATCCTTAATATCTACCAGTCATGATCGAGACAATTCAAGCAGACTGGATTAAATCAGAAGCTATCAACCTAGAAAATTGTTGCAATGATAATCCATTAAAAATATTAGGTCCTCATTTTTATGAAGAACAATGGGTTATAAGGGTATGGATGCCTGAAGCCGACGAAGTTAAAATAAATTTTAAAAACAATACCTATAAGGCGGAAAGCATTAACCATAAATGGCTTTTTGAAGCTATCCTGCCTGAAAATCCATATTATGATTACGAAATAAATATTTCACGAGGAGGGATCACACATACACAACATGATCCTTGGTCATATAGAGAAGAGTGGATGGGAGAAGTTGATAGACATCTTTTTGCAGAAGGTAATCATCATCATATTTGGGAAAAAATGGGCGCACATCTCATTGAAGAAAAGAATCAAAAAGGAGTCATGTTTTGCATTTGGGCTCCAAATGCAAAATCAATCTCGATAATTGGAGATATAAATTCTTGGGATGGAAGACATCATCCAATGCAAAAAAGATTAGGGGGAATTTGGGAACTATTCATGCCAACAATGCAAGAGGGCGACGCATATAAATACGAAATAAGAACACAACAAGGTCATATATATGAGAAAGCTGATCCATATGGTTTCCTTCATGAAATCAGACCTCAAAATGGTTCAATAGTTTCAAAATTGAAAAACTTCGATTGGAATGATAGTTCTTGGATTTCAAATAGAGATTCTTCTAGTCAAATTAACAAGCCAATTTCAGTTTATGAAATGCATTTAGGAAGTTGGCTCCATGAATCAACAGATAATAAATATCTGGAGGACAATGGTGAACCAAGAGATCCAGTGCCTGCAGCCGATTTAAAACCTGGAACAAGATTATTAACTTATCCAGAATTAACCGATAGACTCATCCCTTACGTAAAAGAGAGAGGATTCACTCATATTGAGCTAATGCCAATATCTGAACATCCTTTCGATGGTTCATGGGGATACCAAGTTACAGGCTGGTATGCACCAACAAGTAGATTTGGTACCCCAAATGAATTTAGAGAGTTTGTAAATAAATGTCATGAAGAGGGCATAGGTGTAATTCTTGATTGGGTTCCTGGTCATTTTCCAAAAGATAAGCATGGTTTAGCATTTTTTGATGGTTGTCATCTTTATGAACATGGAGATTCACGCATAGGTGAACACAAAGAATGGGGAACCCTAATATTTAATTACAGCAGAAACGAGGTAAGAAATTTCTTAGTAGCCAACCTAGTTTATTGGTTTGAAGAGTTTCATATTGATGGCATAAGAGTAGATGCTGTAGCTTCAATGCTTTACAGAGATTATCTACGTCCAGATGGGGAATGGATACCCAATGAAAATGGTGGGAATGAAAATATAGAAGCCGTTAAATTTCTTCAACAGGCTAATCATGTACTCTTCCAACATTTCCCAGGTGCACTTTCTATCGCTGAAGAATCAACAACTTGGCCAATGGTAACCAAACCAACTGACATAGGAGGGTTAGGGTTTAACTTGAAATGGAATATGGGATGGATGCATGATATGCTTGATTATTTTGAAATAGATCCTTGGTTTAGGCAATTCCATCAAAATAGTGTAACTTTCTCAATTACATATAACTATACAGAGAACTTTATGCTTGCACTTAGTCATGATGAGGTTGTCCATGGAAAAAGTCATCTTTTGCATAAAATGCCAGGAGATGACTGGAAGAAATATGCAAATACTCGAGCATTACTAACTTATATGTGGACCCACCCTGGTAAGAAAACGATATTTATGGGAATGGAATTTGGGCAAAGACAAGAATGGAATGTTTGGGATGATCTGCAATGGGAGTTACTAGAATTTGAGCCTCATAAAGGTATCAGAAACTTGATTGATGACCTAAACATTTTTTATAAAAATGAACCTGCATTATGGAAAAATGACTTTGATCCTTATGGATTCCAATGGATTGATTGTAATGACAAATCTAATTCGGTTATAAGTTTCATGAGAAGAGAAAACGATACCAACGAGTGGCTTGTTGTTGTTGCTAACTTTACACCTAATACTCATGGGTCATATAAAGTAGGTGTTCCTGTGGAAGGATTCTATAAAGAAATATTTAATTCAGATGGCTCTAGATACGGGGGCAGTAACAAAGGAAATATGGGGGGTAAAGAAACTATAAATTATAATATTCATGATTATCAAAATGCTCTAGAACTTGCTTTGCCCCCATTAAGCGTAAGTATCTTCAAACATCAATCACAAAAATAAGAAGTCTCATTTAACTTGGTGCTTCATATAAATGTTCATATAACGCTTTTGCTCTGCTTTACATTGTAAGATTTTTAAGTTGGATTTTAATTTTTTTTAAAAAATATCGAATTAAAATGGGTCAAGATTTACCACTACTACTTTCTGCCGCATTAGGTAAAAAAGTAAATAGGCCTCCAGTATGGATGATGAGGCAAGCAGGAAGATATATGAAAATCTATAGAGATTTAAGGGAGCGTTACCCAAGCTTTAGAGAGAGGTCTGAAAATCCAGAACTATCATATGAGATTTCAATGCAGCCTTTTCATGCTTTCAAACCGGATGGAGTAATCCTTTTTTCAGATATTCTCACACCTCTTCCAGGGATGGGCATAAATTTTGAAATAATAGAAAGTAAAGGTCCAATTATTCAGGACCCAATAAGAACTTTTAACCAGGTAGAAAATTTAAAAGAATTAAATCCAAGTGAGAGTTTAGGTTTTGTTGGGCAAGTTCTTACTTCACTAAAAAAAGATGTGAATAATGAGGCAACAGTTTTAGGTTTTGTTGGCGCACCTTGGACTCTTGCTGCATATGTAGTTGAAGGTAAAAGTAGTAAAAATTATTCTTTAATAAAGTCAATGGCTTTTAATGAACCAGATTTACTTCATAAACTTCTTGATCATTTTGCAAAATCTATTGGTGAATATCTTAAATATCAAATAAAATCTGGAGCACAAGTAGTACAAATTTTTGATTCATGGGCAGGCCAACTAAGTCCACAAGATTACGATATCTTTGCTGGGCCGTATCAAAAAAAAGTTGTTGAAATTGTAAAAGCGGAATACCCTGAAACACCAATAATTCTTTACATTTCAGGTAGTGCTGGCGTACTAGAAAGAATGGCAAAAACTGGAGTAGATATAATCTCATTAGACTGGACAGTAGATATTGAAGAGGCTTGTAAAAGAATCCCTATGGGGATTGGAATTCAAGGTAATATTGACCCTGGCATTTTATTCGGAAACAAAGAATCAATAAAAGAAAGGATAAATAATACTTTCGATAAAATTAAAGACAGGAAATATATTCTTAATTTGGGTCATGGGATTTTACCAGGGACTCCAGAAGAAAATGCTCAAACATTTTTTGAACATGGAAAAAAACTCACTTACTAGTCAAAGCCTTGGCATATAAAAACTTATTAATCACAGGTGCCAATGGATGTGTTGGCCAATATTTAGTTGATTGGTTTTTAAAAAATACAAAATTCAGGCTTTATCTCATGGTAAGAGACAAAAGTAAGTTGCCAATTTCTGTCCAAAAAAATAAAAAAGTCAAGTTGATGGTTTGTGATATCAGGGAATCAAATAGGTATAAAAAGGAAATAAGCCAAATTAATTACCTTATACATACTGCTACAGCTTGGGGAGATCCAAGAAGAGCCTATGAAGTAAATATTAAAGCTTTTGAAGAATTACTTGAAATGCTTGATATTGAAAAGTTAGAAAAGATTATTTATTTTTCAACAGCAAGTATTCTTGATACCCAAACAGAATTAATGAGGGAATCATTGATTTATGGAACAGAATACATTCAAACAAAATATGAATGTTTCCAGAGACTTAGAGAAAGCTCATTTGCAGAAAAAACATTCGCTGTTTTCCCTACCTTGGTATTTGGAGGAAATCTTGGAAAAAAAAGTAAATATCCTGTTAGTTATTTAACTAGTGGATTGAAAGAAATTGGGAAATGGCTTTGGTTAGCAAGATTCTTAAAACTCAATTCAAAATTTCACTTTATACACGCTAATGATATCGCCCAGATTTGCGGGTTTCTAATTAAAAATCATAAAGAAGAGCAATACAAAGGCTTTAGAAAATTTGTGCTAGGTCAGAAATTCATTTCAATTGATGATGCAATAATTACACTTTTAAAAAGACATAATATGAGGAGATTTTTTGCGATACCGCTTACAAAAAATATTCTAAAAATATTATTAAGAATTCTCCCCATACAAACTACTCCTTGGGATAGCTTCAGTATCAAAAAATATGACTTTAATCATGTCCCCATCACTAATCCTGAGACTTTCAAACTTAAAAGTTATGCCAAATCACTGAATGATATTTTAAGGTTATCAAAGTTACCAAGCTGTAATAACAATTAAAATTCTCGCAGTTAGGTTACCAAAGCCTTGTAATATATATAAATAAGCAAATTTTAATTATGTTACGTTCAATCTTTGCAGGGTTATTTGCAATAGTTTTAACTCTAGGTCTAGGTATTTCGTCGGTTTCAGCTAAAACTGTTGAAGTAAAACTCGGAACGGATGCTGGAATGCTCGCATTTGAACCAAGTACAGTAACCATTAGTGCTGGTGATACAGTTAAATTCGTCAATAATAAACTTGCTCCTCACAATGCTGTTTTTGATGGGCATGAGGAATTAAGTCATGCAGACTTGGCTTTTGCTCCAGGAGAATCTTGGGAAGAAACATTTGATACTGCTGGAACTTATGATTACTATTGCGAGCCACATAGAGGTGCTGGAATGGTAGGTAAAGTTATTGTTGAATAAATCCTCTAAACAGTTAAACACTCTTTTTTTACTTAATATTTAGTACATCCTATCTAAACTTTGATTGATGAAAATAGTTCCAAGCGAATTTTCAAATTCAGCTTGGAATTGTTTTATGTATGCAAAAGAAATTGCTTATGAAAATCATCAACAAAACGTAGACTCTGATAATTTATTATTAACTCTTATAAAAAAGGATAATTTTACAAAAAAGATCTTAGATAAAAATAATGTAAATCTGAAATATCTTGAGGGGGAAATAATCTCTTCATTGAATGCGAAGGCAAAAATGAAATATAAACAAGATAATTTATATATTGGAGATACTCTTTACAAAATATTTTTAAGGGCGAATGATATCAAAAATACTCTAAATGATGTAGTGATATCAACAGAACACATAGTTTACGGTTTCACTTATGATAATAAATATAGATTTCAAATTTTAAATCAAATAGGTATTCCAGAATTTCTTGAAATTATAAAGAAAATGAATTCAAATCCTGCAGTAAAAAATGAATTTAATAGTTCTAATGAATCTTTGGAAAAATATGGTATTGATCTAACTCAATCTGCAAGAGATGGGATGTTAGACCCAGTTATTGGTAGGGATGAAGAGATTAGAAGAACAATTCAAATATTGAGTAGAAGAACAAAAAATAATCCAGTTCTTATTGGAGAACCTGGGGTTGGCAAAACAGCCATTGTAGAAGGGTTGGCTCAAAGAATTATTAATGGCGATGTACCTTCTGCGCTACAAGATAGGAAACTAATTTCATTAGATATGGGTTCACTTTTAGCTGGAGCAAAATACCGTGGAGAATTTGAAGAAAGAATAAAAAATATTCTAAAGAAAGTGAAAGAATCAGTCGGTAAGATTATTCTTTTTATTGATGAAATTCATACGGTAGTTGGTGCAGGCTCTAGTGGAGGTTCTTTAGATGCAAGCAACCTATTAAAACCAATGCTTGCAAGAGGAGAACTTAGATGTATTGGTGCTACAACTATAAATGAACATAAACAAAATATAGAAAAAGATCCTGCTTTAGAACGAAGATTTCAAAAGATAAAAGTTGATGCTCCTTCAGTAGATGATACTGTATCGATTTTAAGAGGATTGAGAGAAAGATACGAAGTTCATCATAGTGTGAGAATTTCTGATAATGCTTTAGTTGCTGCTGCAACTCTTAGCGAAAGATATATTAACGATAGATTTCTTCCTGACAAAGCAATAGATCTAATCGATGAAGCAGCCTCAAGATTAAATATGGTCATAACTTCCAAACCTGAAGAAATTGATGAAATTGATCGAAAAGTTCTACAGTTTGAGATGGAAAAATTATCTTTAAAAAGAGAAACGGATGATTTTTCTTTAGAAAGATTAAAAAAAATCAATAATGAACTTATATCCCTTAAGGATAAACAGGCAGAATTAGGCGCTCAATGGAAAAAAGAAAAAGATGAAATTGATGAGATTAGTACCATAAAAGAAGAAATTGAATCTGTTCAATTGCAAATAGATCAAGCCAAAAGGAGTTTTGACCTCAACAAAGCAGCAGAATTAGAATTTGGAACTTTAAATTCTTTGCAAAAAAAATTGAAAGAAAAAAGTGAGTCCCTAGTAAATTCCCAAAAAAATGGAGATACAAGTCTTTTAAGACAAGAGGTAACTTTTGATGATATTGCAGAAGTTGTCTCAAAGTGGACCTCTATTCCAGTACAGAACTTAAACCAGTCAGAAAAAGATAAACTCTTGAGCCTCGAGTCAATCCTTAAAGAAAAAATTATTGGTCAAGATAGTGCAATTAGGGCTGTTGCAGATTCCATTAAGAGATCAAGGACTGGTCTAAATGATCCAAGCAAGCCATTAGCCAGTTTTCTTTTTTTAGGTCCAACTGGTGTTGGGAAAACAGAGCTAAGTAAAGTAACAGCCAAAATAATATTCGATTCAAATTCTTCAATTACAAGACTGGATATGTCTGAATATATGGAAAAGCATTCAGTGAGCAAAATTATAGGAGCGCCTCCTGGATATTTAGGTTTCGAATCAGGCGGTCAACTAACTGAAGCTATACGCAAAAATCCTTATTCATTAATACTCCTAGATGAAATAGAGAAAGCTCACAAAGATATTTTAGATATTCTCTTGCAGGTTCTTGATGATGGAATCATTACTGATGGTCAAGGTCGTACAATCAATTTCAAAAATTCAATCATTGTTCTCACAAGTAATTTAGGAAGTCAATCAATAAATGATTTATCAGTTAGAAAAGAAGATACAAATGAAATTAAAAAAGTTGTAAATAATGAAATTAAAAAATTTTTCAAGCCTGAGTTTTTAAATCGACTTGATGAAATAGTTATTTTTAATAATTTAGAATTAAATGACATAAAAGAAATTGCAAAAATACAGCTTCATCATTTAGAAAAAAGACTTAACAAAAAAAACTTAAAATTCAAAATTACGGATGAGGCAATTAACCAACTTGTCGAAAATAGTTTCGATCATGCCTATGGTGCAAGGCCTTTAAAAAGAATTATTCAAAAACAAATTGAGACAAAAATTTCCAATAATATATTGAATAATCATTACCTTAATAAAGACGAAATTAATATTTGTCTGGTTAATGGAGAGATAATTGTTGATTGAAGATCTTAATTAAAGAATCCTATATAAATTGAAATTTAACAATTCTAATCTAAGATTTGAACCATTCAGGAATTTCCTCATAACTTGCTTTATTCGATTTATTTTCTTTTGATTCTGTTTTCCAACAACATGTTCTGCCCTTATCCATATCCTGTAAGTATTCATTAGCCCATCTCCAAATTAGTTCAGAGGTGAACTCCATTCCCACATTGTCCATAATTCTAAGATCTAAAGCATCTAAGTCATGTAATTTTTCCCAGTAATTCAGCAAAGGGTCATCTTTATTTATTAAAAAAGTATGGTCAAATTGCTTCTTTAGTCTATTTTGTAGGGGCTTTAGACTTGAAAAATCCACAACAAAGCCATTTAGGTCTAATTTTTTTGCAGTGAACCAAAATGTGAATGATCTTGAATATCCATGGACAAATCTGCAGTGACCTTCATGGCGCCATTGCCTATGAGAACAGGGAAAATCCTCATAACTTTTGCTGCATGAAAATTTCAGAGAATGAATATACATCAATTAACTGTTAGGATAATTTTTAATAAAACACATTGAATAGGATTTAACGTAACGAACATAATGACTTATTCAACTAATTTTTCGATAGAAGATCTACGCTTTGATAATTATGGATTAATCCCTGCAATTGCACAAGATTGGCTTGACGGATCAATTCTTATGCTTGCTTGGATGAACAAAGAATCTTTGACAATGACACTTGAAACCAAAAACGTTCATTATTGGAGTAGATCAAGATCCGAAATTTGGAGAAAAGGAGCTACAAGTGGAAGTACCCAAATACTTAAGGAGGTAAGATTCGACTGCGATAATGATGCACTAATCCTCTTAATTGAACAAAATGGTTCGGGAGCATGTCACACTGGGGAAAAAAGTTGTTTTTTCAACGAAATCCAAATTAATCAAAGTGATAAAAAAGAGAAAAAAACAACTCCCTTCTCAAATATTTGCTCTGAATTATTTAATACAATTAAGGAAAGATCAATAAATCCATCAGAAAAAAGTTACACAAATCAATTATTAACAAAAGGTAGTAATACTATTTTGAAAAAAATAGGAGAGGAATCTGCAGAATTTATAATGGCTTGCAAAGATAATGATAAAAATTCAATTTCAAATGAAGCTGCTGATTTAATTTATCATCTACAAGTAGCCCTTATGCATAAAGGCGTTGAGTGGAGAGATGTACTTGCTGTATTAGAATCAAGAAGAAAAAATTAAATAATTAAAATTTAAAAATTATAAATTTTTTAACCTAAAAATTTTAAAAATAATGTTAATTAATTAATTAATAATTATTAATTAATTATTAATTAATTATTACATGTATGGCTTATTACTAAATTGACTATAAGTTGAATATATCAACAATGAGGTAAATCGTGAGTTCATTAAGCGATTTTCTTGGTGAAATAGGTCGTCATCAACTTTTGACTCCCGAAAGAGAACTCACAATGGGCAGAAAAGTCCAAGAAATGGTTGTACTTATAAATAGATGTCAAGAGGCAGGAGGGAAAGGTCCCGCTTGTGAATATTCCGAAGCTGAGAGAAAAAAGATCAAAATTGGTGAAAAAGCTAAAAACGAGATGATAACAGCCAACCTAAGATTAGTCGTCAATCTTGCCAAGAGATACCAAGGGAAAGGATTAGAATTACTAGACTTAATTCAGGAGGGGACATTAGGTCTTACAAGGGCCGTAGAAAAATATGATCCGTCTAGAGGACATAGATTTTCTACCTATGCTTATTGGTGGATTAGGCAAGGTTTAAATAGAGCATTGTCAACTCAAAGTAGAACGATAAGGATCCCTGTTAACATCAATGAAAAACTTACAAAACTAAGATCAGCAAAATCAAAGCTTATGCAACTTAAGGGAATTCCACCCACTAGTGATGAGCTAGCTGAAGAAATGAAAATAACCAAAGAGGAAATTGACGAACTCCTTTCTTGTGAATTGAGAAGCATCACTGTTAGTCTCCAAGGTACTGTTAAATCAAAATCAGATCCTTCTGAGTTAGTTGATATTCTTCCTAGTGATCAAACTCCCCCAATGGAATTAGCCGAATTAGCCGAAAGGACAGCCTCGGCTTGGAAGTTATTAGATAAAGCAAATTTAACTGAGAAAGAAAGAAAGATAGTAAGCTTAAGATTTGGTTTAGACGGCTCAAATGAATGGAGAACTTTAGCTGAAGTTGCAAGACATATGAGTTGTAGCAGGGAATATTGCCGACAAGTTGTTCAACGTGCTTTAAGAAAACTTAGAAAAGCAGGAATACAGAATGGATTAGTTGATAGTATTAGCTAAAAATTTCATTAAAAATATTTAAATTTCATTTATTAGGATGAAAGAGAATTACAAAACTCAAGAAAAAATCTATGATGCTGAAGTTTTAGAAAGTTCAACATTTGATGAAAATATCATTATAAAGATTCTTATTAAAGCGGGAAGAACAATTGCCAAGCCTGCCTTAGAAGTTTTGGAGATGACATTAGATCCTTATACTCCTGCACAAGTGAGAGTTTCATTAATGGCTGCCTTAGCATATTTGATTATGCCATTTGATCTTTTCCCTGACTTTATGCCTTTAGTTGGTTTTAGTGATGATTTTGTAGCCCTCACAGCAGTACTCAGTATATGGAGCAAATACATGACTCCTTCAATAAGAGCAAGAGCAGAAAATAAGCTTAATAAGTTATTTCCTTTTTATTGAATGAGTAAATTATCTATACAAGAAGAAAAAGAACTCGTCTCCTTCATTAAAGATTGGTTAAAAACGCATGGATTTACCCAAAAAGACTTAGCAAATGAATTAAATATTAAATCGAGTAGAACCTCCGAGATTATTCTCAAAATTAAAGAATTATATAAAAAAGGCGGCATGTTCAATATTGCAAAAAATCTTATAAAGATTGAGCAAAAATGGTTAAACAATATCAAGAACGATTATCTAGAAACAAAACAAACACCACCATATAATCAATTAGATATCGACTCATTAGTAAACCAGATAAATCAAGATACTAGTAAATAAATATTATTTAAAATAATATATTTTTAATTAAAAATTATATAACCTCTTAAAACTAACGTCTAAATAAATATCGTTTGAACTCCTAAATAAGATAAATAATTGAAATATTAAAGCAAAAATATTATGTAATTTTTAAGCTAAATTAACGCTTTTAATAAATAGTTAATAATTACTAAATTTTTTCATAAATCATATTTAAAATGCTTGAATCCATGGGTAAATATCATAATTAATCCATATACCTTTTTCCCAATATATATCCTCCTCAATAAGAACTTTTAACTCGTTTACATCATTAGCATTAAAAATTCCAAACAAATATTTGGTACATTTTGTTGGCCCTAATGTAACTAAAATATCGCTATCTTTTAAGTTTTTAAGTCTCCTAAGATGTTGTTCTCGAAATGGTTCCCTTTTAATAATTGCATCTTCACAGTACCTTCCAAAAACTACAAACTTTTCCATTTTTAAATATAAATAATAGAATGAATAGATACTTAATAATTGCATATATTACACGCAGATTGCTATGTTATTTAATACAACTTTCTTTTAATTAATTATGCTAACTGGTAGCGATCTCCTTGCAAAAGTTAAAGAACTTGGTGATGTTAGCAAATCTGACCTAGTTCGCGCCTGTGGATATGTTTCCACTAAGAAAAACGGAGGTGAACGCTTAAACTTTACCGCATTTTATGAAGCACTTTTAGAAGCAAAAGGGGTTAATCTTGGTGATTCTGGAGTTGCAGGTATTGGAAAAGGTGGAAGAAAACTTAGTTATATCGCCACAGTTCAAGGCAATGGAAATCTTCTTATTGGGAAAGCATATACAGCACTTCTTGATTTAAAAGCAGGTGATGAATTCGAAATTAAGCTTGGAAGAAAACAAATTAGATTATTACCTACAGAAGAATCATAAAGACAACAAAAATAAATTGGTCATAACATTTTTAATTAATTTTCTATAAATAATTCTTTTAATTAATAAATTATCTTTGTATTTATTTTTTTTGATCAGCAGCTAAACGCATTTCTTTACAAAACTCACCAACATGATCGACAACATCTTTTTCACTTGAGCTCGAGATTCGTTTTACAAATGCACTCCCAATAATTACGCCATCTGCTCCCCACTCACGAACTTTATTAACATGTTCTGGAGTTGATATTCCAAAACCAACAGCAATTGGATTGTTATTTACATCTTTTAATTTAGCAATAAGATTTTCCACTCTATTTTCCATTTTGTTTCTCTCACCAGTGACACCTGTAACACTTACTAAATAAGTAAAGCCTTTTGTATGATTTGATATTTGTTTCATTCTGTCAAAAGGAGTAGTTGGCGCTACCAATAGAATTAAGTCCATAGAATGGTTACTAACTATTTTAGAAAATTTATAAGCTTCCTCCAAAGGGAGGTCAGGAACTATTAGTCCAGAAACTCCAGCATCAGATGCCATCTCGCAAAACCTTTCAAAGCCAAAACATAGTAATGGATTCAAGTAAGAAAAAAGGATGATGGGAATATTTAATTTACCTTTTAAAGACTCTAAAAGTTTAATTACCTTTCTTAGGCTAGTACCTGACTTTAAGGCGCGAGAGGCCGCCACTTGAATAACAGGTCCATCTGCAAGTGGATCACTATACGGGATACCTAATTCAATAAGGTCAGCCCCATTTTCTTGTAACTTTAATAAGATCTCAGACGTTATTTCAATATTGGGATCCCCAGCCATTATAAAAGGCATTAAAGCAAATTTTTTTTTATTTTTTAACTCACAAAACATCTCATCTACCTTAGATAAAGATTCATTTTTAGTAATTTGCATTTTGTTATCTTTCATAATTTTTAGATATTTTTCTATGAAAAATTTATGAATTTTTCTCTAAATCTTCCATAAGTTTTTGCTGCTCTTCCTTTGACAATGAGTTGAATTTGGTTTCTAGTTTATCATTAACAACTTTTTCATACTCTTTTCTATAACGCTTCCTCTGTTCCATAAAAGTCATTTTCCCATTTACAACTCTATAAACATAAGATGTTACCCAAGTAATAACAATCAAAATCAAGATACAACTTGATAGAGTAGTGGCTGTTAAATTATCGATACCAATTTGCGGTGCAAATTTATAACTAATTAATCCTATTAATGAAATAAATAAACCTATTTGTATAACTTTTCCTTTAGTCAATTATTTACCCTTTACCACTTCCTTTTAGTCTAAGATTTAAAAAAGGAGAAAATAAAATTAAACCTGGAAAGAAAAGAAATACAAGGCCATAAATTCCTAATCTTTCAAATTTGCCCATAATATTCCATCTATTATTCATCCAGTAAAATAGTAACAATGGGATAACCAATAAATAGGTAGAAATAATTCCGACATAGGCAATTAAAGTAGCGAATGAATTATTGAAAAAACTTTCCATTTTAGTTGATGGTTGCTTAGTTAAAACATAACAATTATTGGAAGTTATCGTCAGAACTAAAAATAAATTATTGAATAATGGGAGTGGGGGGACTTGAACCCCCACGAGCTAAATCGCTCGACGGATTTTAAGTCCGGCGCGTCTACCAATTCCGCCACACTCCCAAAGGAATTTATGCTTTCTAATCGTAGCTGAAAGTAACCCATTTAACCAAAAAAAATTGGAATATTTACACTTTTAATTGTCAGATTAAATCTAATTTTTTAATTTACTATTCCTTCTACTTGCCATTGTAAAGTTTCTCCTGCATGAAATGGTTTTATTTGCCCGACAATATTTTTTTCTTCAACAACATCAAAATATTCTTTAATTTTGTTAGGTCTAGAAACTATTTTTAATTTTTCTTTATTTGGTGGGACATTATAAAAATTAGGGCCATTCAAACTTGCAAACTTTTCAAAATTATCTAGAGCATCCTCCTCTTCGAAAACTGTTAAGTAGCTTTCTATTGCTACTGGGGAATTAAAAATGCCTGCACATCCACAAAAAGCCTTCCACTTCCTAAGGTGTGGAGCAGAGTCAGTACCCAAGAAAAAACATTTTTTCCCACTTGTTGCCGCTCTCCTTAAAGCGAGTCTATTATTTTCCCTCTTAGCAACTGGTAAGCAGTAAAAATCACTATTTAAACCTCCAAAAAACATTGCATTTCTATTTATATGCAAATGATGCGGAGTAATAGTAGCCCCAATATTATTTTCTTGCACAAAATCCACTGCGTAAGAGGTGGTTATATGTTCTAGAACAATTTTTAATTTTGGAAATCTTTTGGTTATTTGAGAAAGTTCTTTATCTATAAAAACTTCTTCTCTATCGAATACATCTACTTCAGAATCAGTCACTTCCCCATGAATTAAAAGAGGCATTCCAGAATCTTGCATTAATTCAAAGATCTTATATAGATTTTCTATTTTCCTAACTCCATGGCTGGAATTTGTTGTGGCATTAGCAGGATATAATTTTGCTGCAAAAAAAACATTATTTTTAAAACCATTAATTAGTTCTCCTTTATCAGTGTCATCTGTAAGATAAATTGTCATTAATGGTTCAAACTTAGAATTTTCTGGTAGCGCTTCAACAATAGATTTCCTATAAGAAATAGCCCTATTGATTGATGTTATGGGACTTTTAGTATTTGGCATAACAATAGCTCTTCCAAAATATTCCGAAGTAAACTGAATGATATTTTTTAATACAAGACCTTCTCTTAAATGTAAATGCCAATCATCAGGTTTTATTATGTTTAAAGTCTTCAAAATTTTTTCTATTTAGTCAATTTTAACAGCAAATAAAAATTGACAATAAATTATAGATATTCGAGGATAGTTATTAACCAATTATGAAAATTTTTATTATCTAAATTAAATCCTAAATATGAGTGATTTTTTATTCCCAATAATAGAAATATTTTTAGGCGTAGTTCTACTTTTTGCTGGAGGAGAGTTCTTTATTCAAGGAGCCATATTTTTATCTTTAATTTTAGGAATACCTCAAATAGTAATTGGTTTGACAGTTGTTTCTCTTGGAACAAGCTCTCCCGAGTTGTTGGTAAGTTTGAGTTCAATTTTAAAAGGCAGTGATTCGCTTGCGGCAAGCAATGTAATTGGAAGCAATATTTTTAATGTTCTCGTTGTTTTGGGCATAAGCTCATTGATAACACCTCTTAAAGTAAAAAGCAGAATAGTCAGAAGAGATGTGCCTCTTTTAATGGCAATTTCTTGTGCAGTTTGGGCTATGTCATCAACAGGCTTATTAACATTGCAAGCAGGGGTATTTCTAATATTTTGTTTAATCTTAAATACAATATGGGAAATCAATACCATTAATGAGAAAGGAGAGGAGACAAAAGATGCAGAACCAGAGATAGAAGAATTAAAAGATAACTACAAAGGGAAAATGAATATTTTACTAAAGTTAATATTGGGAATATTTCTTTTAAGCTTTGGTTCAAATATTTTAGTAAATGGTTCTCAAACGCTCGCTACTCTTTTGGGTGTAAATGAAATTGTTATTGGTTTAACTATCGTCGCAACTGGGACATCTTTACCAGAATTAGTAACTTCAATAATTGCTGCATTTAAAGGCAAAACAGATCTTGCGATTGGGAATGTAGTAGGAAGTAATTTACTCAATCAACTTTTAATCCTTGGAAGTTGCAGTATTTTTTCGGGATTTAAAGGTTTAGTAATTGAACAGAGTCTAATAAAAGTTGACTTGCCTTTTATGGTTTTAACTACCTTTGCATGCTTACCAATTTTCTGGAGCAAAGGGAAAATCACGAGAATTGAAGGATTTATTTTGCTTAATCTTTATATTTTCTACATTCTCGATAAAATACTTTTCCTGAATGGATTTAACTTCCTTTCTGAATTAAGGATAGGTTTATTTATTTACTTTGCATTACTTATAGTATTTCTGATTGTTCAAGAAAAATTAAAATTTTCTAATTCATAATTTTATCCATACATAGTCACAAATTCTTCTGAGATAGTTGGGTGTAAAGCCATAGTAATATCAAAGTCTTTTTTTGTTATCCCAGCATTTAATGAAATTGATACCATTTGAATAATCTCAGACGATGTTTCTCCAAACATATGACATCCTAGGACTTTGTCAGTTAGCTTATGAACTACAATCTTCAACATACATTTTGATTTATTCTTTTTAAAGGTATTAGACATAGGGGTAAATTTGCATTTGAAAATTTTTATATTTTTTTCAGAGTAAATCTCTTTAGCTCTTTTCTCACTTAAGCCAACTGTTGAAATTTCCGGAATTGTAAAAATTGCCTTAGGGATAAATTCATAATTTACTTTTCTTTTTTGGTCATTAAAAAAATTATCCGAAAAAACTCTCCCTTGTTCTATTGCTACTGGAGTTAAGTTTGGCTTATTTATTATATCGCCAACTGCAAAAATATTTGCATTGCTTGTTTGATTAAGTTCATTGACATCTAAATATTGGCCATCCATCTTTAGATTTAAAAAATCTAAATTTAATGGCAAAAGATTTGGTTCTCTTCCTGTAGCAATAAGGATATTATTAGTTAGGAGTTTATCTCCCGAGTCTAGGGCAGATTCCAGATTTCCATTTACTTTCTTGATAGACTTTAATTGAGTGTTCGAGATTATATTGATTTCATTAAAAGTAGGTGATTCCTCTAGGCATGAAGAAAGATCCTCATCAAAACCATTAAGTAAATGTTGACCTCTAATTAATTGAGTCACTTCAGTACCTAAATTCCTGAAAATAGAAGCAAATTCACAAGCAATATATCCACCTCCTACTATTAATATTGATTTGGGAAACTTTTCTAATTCAAAAATATCATCACTAGTCCATGCCAAATCTACCCCAGGAATATTTAATTTCTTTGGTTTACCTCCAACTGAAATAAGAATTTTTTTTGAACTTATTTTTTTTTTAATTTTCTTTGTGTTTGAACAAATAATTTCTAATTCATTTTGAGTAATAAATCTTCCTAAGCCTTCAAAAATAGTTATATTCAACTTTTTTAAAGAATTTCTATGTAAATTACTTAATCTAGAAACCTCCTCTCTAACATTCTTCAACAAAATATTTGATTCAAAATTAATGCCTTCATTTTTTAATCCATATCCTTCAGAAGAATCCATATTTTTTTTACTTTTAGCTGCATAAACCATTAATTTCTTAGGAACACATCCCCTTATCACGCAAGTTCCTCCTATTTGATTTGCCTCTATGATTGCGACTTTTGCTCCATAACTAGCCGCACGTTTAGCCGCCGCGAGTCCTCCAGATCCAGCGCCAACAACAATTAAATCAAATTCAAATTCCAAGACTTTTTTTAATCAATTATTATAACGTTAGTTTATAGCTTTAATTCAAATAATGAATGGGATTTTGACATGGGATGATTTAAATAAATTTGAAGTTGAAGTTCTTGATAGAGTCCATGGTATAAATAATTCCTACGCAAATTTAAGATTATTTGGACATAGTGAAAATGATGTATTAGTTACCCTTTATAGGGATAGGCATTCTTGGTGCCCTTACTGTCAGAAGATATGGTTATGGCTTGAATTTAAAAAAATTCCATACAGAGTCAAGAAAATAAATATGTTTTGCTACGGCCAAAAAGAAAGTTGGTTCCTTGAAAAAGTCAGATCCGGGAAATTACCTGCAATTGAATTTAAAGGGCAAGTTATAACTGAAAGCGACGATATCATAGCTTTTTTAGAAAATGAATTTGGAGCACTTGGATCTTTTATAACATCTAGTCACCTTTTCAAAATTCGAAAGTTAGAAAGAGAAATTTTCAGATCCTGGTGTAATTGGCTCTGTCGAGAAAGCGTTAATTTTATAGATAATTCTTTTAGAAAAAAAAGATTTAAAGAATCCATTTCTAAACTCGATGAAATCTTAAGTAGCTCAAAATCAGGGTTTATTGATCCATCTGTTTCTAACTCGGGTGATATAGAACCTGGTGTTGGAGATATAATTTTTATTCCCTATATGGAGAGAATGAATGCTTCACTCATTTATTATAAAGGGTTTAATTTAAGATCTAATTACCGTCATGTAGATAACTGGCTTACCCTTTTTGAGGAGACAAGTGCTTATAGAGGCACTCAAGGAGATTTTCATACTCATTCTCATGATTTACCCCCACAAATGGGAGGATGCTATAAAGAAAGTAATGAACAACAGATTAATTTCTCTAAGCTAATAGATACTGGGGAGGGTTTAGGTAATTATGAATTAAACCAAAGTTATGATCCAAAATATTATGCAACAATTGCTCTTAAAAGAGTGATAAAGCATAAAGACAATTTATTAAAGGTAAACCCATACAATAAAGAATCCTTTGACGAAGCATTGAGATCAGCTTTGAGCCATATGATCACAGGTGAAGTATTAATCCCTAAAAAACTTTCAGGAATCTCTCTAAGATACTTAAAAAATAGAATCTCAGTTCCAAGAGATATGCCAATTATTTCAGCAAGGTTATTAAGGCAATCATTAAATAAAATTGAATCGCTTAGTGATATCAATGAAGTAGATATGATACCTTTCAGGCATAGATATGATCAAGATCCTATAAATTTCATTTCTAGTTATTAGTAAAACTATAAATTTTTTCTTGAATCTATTTGAAGTAAATCTCTTATTTTTTGAACTTGACTTGCAATATTTGGATCAATAGATAATTTTTTTTCAACTTGTTCAATAGCATACATAACTGTTGTATGGTCCTTACCCCCAAACTCATCTCCAATTCTTGGTAAGCTTAGATCCGTACCATGTCTCATAAGATACATACCTATTTGTCTAGCTTGACTTACTGGTTTTCTCCTACTTGAACTGATCAATTCATCAGCAGAAACTTTAAAGAAATCTGACACTTTATTAATAACTTGTTTTGGAGTAACAACTACTCCAACACTATTAGGATCAAGCATTGGAGCAATTGATTGTACTGTCATTGGCAAGCCTGTTATTGATGCAAATGCAACAGCTCTAGTAAATGCTCCTTCCAATTCTCGAATATTCGAAGTGAATCTTCCTGCTATAAATTGAATTAAATCTCTTGGAAGACTCATCCTCTCTTGTTCTGCCTTTTTTTGAAGGATGGCAGTCCTCGTCTCAAGGTCAGGTGGTTGAATATCTGCGGTCATACCCATTGAGAACCTAGAAATCAATCTCTCTTGAATTCCTGACAATTGATTTGGTGGTCTGTCACTTGCAATAACTATTTGACTTCCTGATTCGTGAAGTGCGTTAAAAGTATGAAAGAATTCTTCTTGTGTATACTCTTTGCCTTCTAAGAACTGTATATCGTCTATTAAAATCAAATCTACATTTCTATATTTATCTCGAATAGCTGTCATTCCGTCTCTTCGAATGCCACTAATAACATCATTTGTAAAAGTCTCTGTAGATACATATTTAACTTTTGCTTCTGGATCTATTTCTACTCGATAATGACCTATTGCTTGCATTAAATGAGTCTTACCAAGACCTACTCCTCCACAAATAAATAATGGATTGAATTCTCTCCCAGGAGATTCGGCAACGGCTAGAGCTGCGGCATGAGCCAACCTACTATTTGGACCTACAACAAATCTTTTAAATACGTAGCGTAAATTTAAACCATTAGGATTTTTGAATTGATTTTTTGAAGAATTATTTTGGTTATTACTAGAAAAAGATCTTGTTTTATGATGAACGTTCTGTTCGTTAGGTTTATCTTCATTTGTTAAATCGCTGCTGGTATTCGTTTCAGATTTAAAAACAACTTTTACATCATGACCGCAGATTTCCTTTGCAGCTTTTTCAATAGTTTCACAATAATTCTTTCTCAACCAATCACTAGAAAATGTATTTGGGGCGATTAAAGTTAATAAGCCATTTTCAAAACAATTAAATTTAGCAGGCCTTATCCATGTCTCAAATGAAGGCTTACTTAAAGTTTTTTGGAGTGATTGTTGAACTTCCGC
Source organism: Prochlorococcus sp. AG-347-L02 (assembly GCA_003281255.1). Lineage (GTDB taxonomy): Bacteria > Cyanobacteriota > Cyanobacteriia > PCC-6307 > Cyanobiaceae > Prochlorococcus_A. Next base: position 48,073 of record QCCL01000001.1, on the reverse strand, counting down.
CCAAATAGGATTAGTTGCTTGCAAAGTTTTATTCTCTAGATTATTAATCTAGTTGGAATTTAATAATTGGCCATTATCAAATCACAAGATCACGACAAATTTAAAATTATTTAACAAAGTATCGACTAAATTTATAAAAATAAATTTTATGTTTTTTAATGGGCATATAATTATTTTAAATTTCACTAAATTATTGGATAAAGCATTACTTATTATCATGGCGAAATGGCATGGTTTTGGAAGATGCAAAACAAGATTATCAAAAGATATAGGTAAAAGCAATTCGGCGAAAGTACAAAGTGTAATGACTAAACACACAATTTCAGTCGCAAAATTTCTTCAAGAAAATAAACTACTTGATATTTCTGTTGCCATAACTGGTTTGGGAGTAGGAAATTGTAGGAAATGGTCTAGAGAATTAGGCATCAAGAAATTTAATTTGCAGGGGAAAGGCTGCTTGGGAGAAAAAATGAAACGGCAAATAATTATTAACAAAAAATTTTGTGCAAGACATAAGATCAAAAATATTATTTTTATTGGAACTGACCTTCCAGATTTATGTCATCAAGATTTATTGAATACTCTAAAGGAGCTTCAACATAATGATCTTATTTTAGGACCATCTAACGATGGAGGATATTGGCTTATTGGTTTATCAGAGAAAATAATGTTATCTCATACATATTTACCTTTTATCAACATAAAGTGGGGGACAGAAAATGTTCTTCAAAATACAATTGATAATTTTGCTTCTAAAAAATTCAAATATAAGTTTTTAGATAAAAAAATAGATATAGATACAATTATTGATATTGAAAATAGAAAGTAATCGACTTGTCAAAAATTTCAATTATCATTCCAACTATTAATGAAGCTAGTAATTTGCCATTATTGCTTTCAGACTTATCAAGTATTCAGAAAGAGGGCGAAATCATAATTGTTGATTCTGGAAGTGAAGATAAAACTATCGATGTAGCAAATATTTATGGAGCGAAAGTATTTATATCCAAAGAAAGGAATCGAGGTTTACAGTTAGATATTGGAGCTAAAAATTCAAAAGGAGAGTGGCTTATATTTTTACATGCAGACACAAGATTAACTCATGATTGGTTAAAAAAAATAAATTCATTATTGGAGGGAAACAAGAATAGTGTTTACTATTTTGAATTCAAAATTAATCACAAAAAGATAATTTATAGAGTTCTCGAAATTCTCGTTAATTTTAGAAGTAAATTTTTTAAACAACCGTATGGTGATCAAGGTTTGATAATTCATAGAACTACCTACTTTAAGAATAATGGTTTTAGAAAAATACCTTTGATGGAAGATGTAGATTTTTTAAGGAGATTAAACAAAAAAAAAGATTTAAAACAATTAAATTTACCTATTTTTATAAGTTCAAGAAAATGGGAAAGAACTAATATTTTTCTCCAAGCAATTAAGAACTGGCAATTTAGAAGAAGATGGTTAAAAGGCGAATCGTTAAAATCTATATATTCTGACTACTACAGAAATGATTAATTTGCATACCAAAAAGCACATTTAGAGCCTCTAGGTTCTAATGTCCAACCTTGTCTTTTATAAAATGAAACCACTTCGGCATCAGCAAAAAGGGTTACTTTAGAAATTCCAATTTTTTTCAATTCTTTTAGGACATATTTCATTAACTCTTTCCCCAATCCAAGTCCTTGATAGACAGGGTTAATGGCCACATCCCAAACTGTTGCTTCTAGAATTCCATCACCAGTGCATCTTGCAAATCCTACTAGTCTGGGGAATTTATCATCATGACGCCATAACCCAACCACCAAAATACTGAAATCTAAAGCTCTTTTTACCCTCCTTATAGGTCTTCTGCTCCAACCAACAGTTTGCAAAAGTTGATCTAGTTCTATTAGATCTAAATCTTTATTTTTACTACATACAAATATTTCTTCTTTATTTGTTTGAGTGAACTCATAAGAATTTAAACCATAAAGATCTATCAGCTCTTCCCTTAATAAAGTGTTTGATTTTTTTATTAACGATCCTTGGTTTCTAAAAATCATTTAAAAATTCACGAATCCTTTTTGTTGAAGCTCAGAGAGCTGAAAATATAAACCCTTTTTCAGTCTCAATTCACTGTGTGTTCCCTCTTCAACTAATGATCCCCCTTTTAAGACTAAAATCTTATCAGAACTTTCAATAGTTGCTAATCTGTGAGCTATTACTAATGCTGTTCTTTTTGACAGAATTCTCTCAAGATCTTTCTGCAAAGTAGCCTCTGTAGAGGGATCCATAAACGCTGTTGCTTCGTCCATTATTAAAACGACAGGATTTCTAATCGCTACTCGAGCTACTGAAAGAAGTTGTCTCTCTCCAGAAGATAAATTTCCCCCTCTTTCTCTTAGCAAGGTGTTCAAACCTTCTGGTAATTTTTTCAACAAATTATCTAACCCTAATTCGTTACAAAGATTATCTAATTCAAGATTGTCTATATTCGAATTAAGTTTTAAATTATCTGCGACATTTCCACTAAAGATAAAGGTATCTTGCAAAACTACTCCTAACATATTTCTAAGAGTTGCTAAAGGAATATTTTGGATATCTATATCGTCAATTAAAATTTGGCCTGATTGAGGTTCATACAATCTACATAATAGTCTTATTATGGTTGTTTTACCTGAACCAGTTGGCCCTACGAAAGCCACATGTTCTCCTGGATTGATCTTGAAAGACAAATTCTTTATGATATGTTCTCCTTCGTTGTAGAAAAAATTAACATTCTTGAACTCAATTTTGCCCCTAAATTTTTTATTTATATTTTTAGCATTTTCTAAAAAATGCTTTGCGGAAGTAGAGTCCTTAATCTGAATTTCTTCGTCCAATAATTCGTTTATTCTTTCGACAGCTGTTAAACCTCCTTGTATTTGAGTAAATCTTTCTGCAAGCTGCCTTAAAGGTTCAAAAAGTCTTTGGGAATATAAAATAAAAGTTGTTAATGTTCCTAAACCAATATTTCCAGAAGTAACAAGATATCCTCCAACCGCCAAAACTAAGGAAACTGCGGCAAGAGAAATCCATTCTATAAATGCCGAAATACTACTGTCATAAAATATTGTTCCATTAACTGCTTTCTTGTAGGCAACTCCAGTATTGGAAAATTTCTTGCTATTAAAAGTTTCTCTTCTGAACATCTGAACGACTTCTAAACCTTGAAGATTCTCTTGAAAATCAGAGTTGAGTTGAGACAATTCTTCCCTTACTTGATAATTGGCTCTTCTATAACGTTTTTGAAGCCAAATAATAAAATATGAAACTGGGATTTGAGTCAAAAGTAATAAAATTGCAAGCCCTCGATCAATTGAAAGCATTGTCAAAGAAATTACTATCAAACTGACGAAGTCGGCAATGACTCCAACTGCCCCACTACCAAAAACCTCGGCTAATGCATCTACATCATTTGTTAATCTAGTCAATAATTTCCCTACAGGCATTTTATCGTGATACTTAAGAGATAAAGATATTGAATGATCAAAAAGTTCTCTTCTTATTCTTGCTGTCAAACGTTGCCCCACTGCTTGGATATTGTAAGTTTGGTATCCCTGCAGAACTAATCTGAATAATACAGTTATGAATAAAGTTAGGATTATGGCATTTATTGACTGCCCAAAGAAAGTTTTACTTAGCCAAACATCTGTAGTTTCCTTCTTTAGAAGAGTAATTGCTTGACCAACTAATAATGGTTGAATAGCTCCAGAAAAAGAAACAGGTAACAAAACTATCAAGATTAGATAGATTGTTTTTTTATCTTTAGTTAAATATTTACCTAACTTTTTAATCCTTCTAAAATCTTTAAAAAACATTTAGCTAATCTTCTATAAAGCATTAGTAGATTCTATTGATAAAATTGTATCTCTGAGATGATTATCATCTAACCTCATAGATAGTGGATTTCCAATTAGTCTTGCAGTCGAGTAATAAAGATCATCTATTTTAATCAACCCATTCTCTTTAAGAGTCTTTCCTGTTGCCACCAAATCAACTATTGCCTCTGCCATACCTGTAATGGGACCAAGCTCGACTGATCCTGTCAAATGAACTATTTCTACAGGAATATTTAATTCTTCAAAATAAGATCTTGCTGTTTTTATAAATTTACTTGCTACTTTACAATTCGCTGGAAGATCAGTTGGTTTTGAATAATTACTATTTTTCTTAACCGCCAAAGACATATGACAACCACCAAATCCTAAATCTAATAACTTTGCCACTTTTAATTCAGATTCTCTCAAAACGTCATACCCAACAATACCTAAATCAGCCTGACCATAACTTACATAAACAGGCACATCTCCATTTCTTACTAATAAAGCTTTTGCCCGTTTGCAATTTGACTCAAAGGTTAATGATCTATTATTGTCGTCCAACGCGTCAGAGAAATCCAACCCAGCTCTTTTAAAAGTTGAAATTGAATCTTTTAACAGAGCTCCTTTTGGTAAAGCTATAGTAAACATAGATCAATTTCTTCCAAGGATTCTTCATTCTAAATTAACAATGGAATTTAATAAAGCTCGAAATATAATCGGACTTAGAGTTTTAAGTGATAACGTTATTTGGTTGATGGTAAAAGATAAATCCGTTGTAGTTGTAGATCCATCTGTTCACGAACCAGTCATTAGATATTTAAATGAAAACAATTTTCACTTAGAAGCTATTTTGCAAACTCATCATCATCCAGACCATATAGGAGGGACGAAGAGTCTTATTGAAAGATGCCCAAATGTAAAAGTGATTGCTTCTTCCAAAGAAAAAAGGCGAATACCTTTTCAAAATATATCCGTAGAGGATGGAGAAAGTTTGAGTATTTTAGGTGAAGAAGTAAAAATAATTGAAGTATTAGGACATACAAGCTCACATATTGCCTTCTTTTTGAATGGAGAAAATCCTGTTCTTTTTATTGGTGACACATTATTTTCTGGAGGCTGTGGAAGAATTTTTGAGGGAACTTATCAACAAATGTATTCTTCACTAGAAAGAATCAAATCTTTACCAAAAAATACTCTCATATATTGTGCACATGAATATACAAAGAAAAATATATTGTGGGCATTGAATCTCAGGCCAGAAGATCAAGATATAAAAAATAAACTTTCGGAAGTTGAAAAAAAAATTTCTCTTAATGAATTGACAATTCCATTTTTACTTGAAGAAGAGATGAAAATAAACCTTTTTTTAAGAGCGAAAAATTTAGAAGAATTTACTTTTTTAAGAGCAAATAAAGATTTATGGGTTTAAATAGATAGGTATCTTATTAAACAAATGTCCCCCAAACAAGTAATTAAAACATCAAATGCTCCAGATCCAGTAGGACCTTATAATCAAGCAATAAAAGCGGGGGATTTTATTTATTGTTCTGGTCAAATTGCTATAGACCCAGCTTTAAATGAAATAACATGTTTAGGTGATATAGAGAAGGAAACTATTCAAGTTTTAAAAAATCTCGCAGAAGTTCTTAAAGCTGGTGGAGCCAAAATAGAGGATGTAATAAAAACAACTATTTACTTGACGGACTTAAGTAATTTTCAAATTGTTAATAAAATATATAGTGATTTTTTTAATATAGAGAATCCTCCAGCGAGGGCCTGTGTGGAAGTTTCATCTCTTCCAAAAGGAGTTTTAGTTGAAATAGATTGCGTCGCATTTGTAGATTAATTTCTAATTATTGAGAAATTTGTAATATGAACCAAATGTGCACCATAGTTGTATAGATTATTAGTTGATAATTCATCTTTGATCTATGTCAGCAGCAAAGCTAAATATAGATGAACTAGAAGCAGGTTATCCTTTATTTTGCAAAGCTCTTAGACTATTAATTTTAAAAGGAAACTCAGTTAAAGATATAGAAAAGACAGTGTGTTGGAGTCATCTTGAAACTTTAAATAGATGTCTACCTGGTAGATATAAAGCACCAACATATTTAATGGCTTTAATCAAAAGAGATATTGCAAAACCAAATAATTATTAAAAACGACTAGTCTTCTAAATAAAATTTATCGATAATCATTGAAAAATCTTTTTCCTTTTCTGATATTTCTTTATTATCTAAAAATATTGAAAGACTTACAAAATTTTTTCCGAAGCTGATATTTGGATAGATATCCCTTTCTTTACATAATTTCTCAATTTCCCCCATGAATTTACTAATTTTTGAGTATTGATCAAATTCAAATCTTTTTTCAATCCTCAAAGGTGATTCTCTTTCATTCCACATTACATTCTTTATTCAAGACTAATTACACTATACCTTCAACAAAGTTTCTCAATAAATTTTTGAAGTTAAAATTTTTAGTCACTCTCCCAATAATCAATAATACCGCCGATTGTTAAATCGGTTTGAACTTCTGGATTAGGGCATGCAAATCTAGCGGCAGAGCCACTAGCAGTAAAAACCCAGTTACCTTCTCTAGCTCCAACAGGATCAACAGCAACTAATTTCTTTCCTTTATTATTTTCTAAAATTCGTAAATTCATATAACCTAAGCCAGCGACTCTTTGAGTGCATACCATCCTTCCTAATACCTTCATAATTTCCATAATTTATATCCTCCTTTTTTTATGACTTGTCAGGATCCCAATGATCAATTATCCCAACAATCGTTAAATCACTTGGATAAGATTTGCTTCCCGCTGCTTCCCTAGCTGCAGAACTTCCAACACAAATAACCCAATCTCCTGGCTTACAGCCAACAGCATCAACTGCAACTTTATTAGAAGAACCATCTAATACAACCTGCAGATGTTTATGTTCAAAACCAGGAATCCTATTGGTAGAAACAAGTGGTTTTACAACCTTGCAAATTAACATAATTAGTGAGCCTCCTCTGTTTTTTTATCTAAAGACATTCCAATAATTTGGGCGGAATGAATTTTGTCCCTATCTCTAATAGTAGAGCAAGTATGTAACAAACCTTGATCAACTAAATTTTTATATCTAATTGATATCGCATTATTAACTCTTTCACAATCATTTATTGCCCTCTCTTTTGCACCGGGGACTTTCCCAGAGTAATCAAATCTTATTACTACCGGAATAGGTAGATCTTGAGAAACATTTAATCCAGTAAAAATCTTCACTCCTACATCTAAATCTGGTGCCCCTTCTTCGACTGTATCTAAATGAGCAAAATAAGTTAAATTTCTTAGATGTACTTCTTTGAAACCTATACCTACTCCAATAAACCTCTCTGCATGTCCAATATCTTTATAAGAACCATTATGAAAACTCTTAACATAATCAATTTGAGAAATATTATTGACAATTAATTTATACATAAATTTTTCCAGTCCACTGAGTTTATCTTTTGAAGATTGCTTAGAAATTGTCTGGCAAATTTCTCTTTCTGCATCCTCTCTTGGGAAATTTATTGTTGAATTATAAATTTCTAATGTAGAAATAGTTTTTTCTAAATCTATACCGCCATCGCTAGTTGATAAATGTATTTTTAATGAATCAGTATCCGTATCAAGTCCAATTAACATTAAATCCACAGAAGCTCCGCAGCAAAAGCTATTCTCTACAGCCTCTTTGAAAGCATATAATTTATTTCTACCTTCTGCTGCAGCTAACTCGTCATTACTCCCATGAGCTGCACATCCCTGATGCAAAGGATCTACTGAACTAAAGTGATAAGTTACAACTTTTAAGTACCTGGTATCTTTATGTGCTTCATTAGGGACATTCTCTCTATATCTTTTATGTTCAGTTTTTACCCATCGATTAACAGTATTTTCAATATCAAACAGTGCCCCAGCATGGGATCTTCTTCTTACCGAACTAAAAGGTATTCTCATTACATAAGCAACTGAATGAGCTAATCTTCCATCTGAACAAGGAGTTATATCAAGTAAATGTATTCCACAATCTAAGAGAAATTTTTCAAAGTCTTCCGCATCCCTACTTCCAGCAGCACCTTTAAGTGGATCATTTTTAAAAAAATTGTCGCTAAGTTTCTCATGCTGTTTGAAAGCACACCATGCATATAAAGCTCTCATATCAAGAGGTTTAACCCAAGATTTATCTAATACATGTAGGGGTAAATCTATTCCCAAATTTTTTCTTGATATTTTCTGAGCCTTATTTATAAAATCTTCGTGATGTTGAATTCGAGCAATTTCCTTAAGAGTTGGAACAATTTCATCAAAATCACTTTTTATTTTGCTTTCATACCTAAATAGATTTTCATTTTGGATATTATTGGTTAATTTATGAGACTTTCCAGAATTTCGGAAATTATTTGATTCTTTAGTTTGTATATGGATATTTTCAGTAAAAGTTTTCATTGGAGCTGTTGGCCCCAATGTGAAGTTCTTGGCTTTAGCCAGTCCTCTTAAAGGCATTACTTACTTAACCTCTTGCACCACCTGAAAAGGTAACAAGTTGTCCTTCACGAGTATTACCACTTGATCCGGTTATCAAGAAATCTGGTTTTTCTGTTTCGTCATTTCTTTTAACTTCCATAGGGGGCATTGCACTCATGAATCCCGCTCTTGATGGATTTCTCTTTCTAGAAGAAGCTCCCTCTGTGCCTGTTACCTTATCGCCGCGATCCCAATCATCACCAGTTACGTTTCCTACTGATTGTCCTTCACCAGTAATCCTTGATGCGACTCTTTTTTCTGGCGTCTTTGCAGCACGGTCTGCCTCTTCAATTTCCATTTTTTGTTTATAAGTAATATTTTTATTCGGTTCAAATCTAAATTTTTCAGTGCCAGTGACTTTATCAACTGCCATATCAAAAGGTCCTGTCACCTTGGAACCATTTTCATATTCATTACCTGTAACACCTTGAGTATTTTTTTCAGAATATTTATCTCTTGATGGTGATTTAACAGAGAATTCCTCCCAAGAGTTACCTGCTGACTTTTCCGGATTCGCATAAGCCGTATCATTTGGAGGATTATCACAAGCTTCTGAGAGCTGATCTCCACCAACATAGGGAGTACCTGTTAGATTTTTACATGCACCTTTCTTAGCACCTGTCATTACTCCGCCAATTCCTGGTTGCTGTCCTGTAAGTCTGGCATTTGAATTATTTCCAGAATTAACTGTTGATCGGGATTTCATATCTTCAGAAATCTCAGTACTACAATTTTCATTAATCTGATCTAAGCCTGCGTATGGTGTTCCTGTTAACACTTTGCATGAACCTGGTTCATCCCCAGTTACTATTTCTGATCTTCCTGTCATAGTGCCGCTTATTAAATTTGACTTTGAAGAAAGGCTTAAACCTACTTTTCTAGCTTCTGGTCTTGGTTTTGAAGCGCAAAACTTCTCGTATTGTTGAGATCCTATGTACTCATCGCCAGTTACATTCTTACAACTCCCATGTTCATTGCCTGTCATATGGTCTGATCTTCCAACCCCTGTACCAGTTACATTATTCCCATTAAGAGTGTTATAACTGCCTACTTTTTCAAATGCTTTACCTTTTGGATTTGGCTCAGAGCCTAGATATTGATCTCCAGTTAACTGATGTCCAGAACCTGATTCATCTCCAGTAACTAGGGTTGATCTACCAGGAAGTGATCCAGATACTTTTAATCCATCGGTTGTAGTACTGTGTTTAACCTTTGAAGGATTTTTTGGAACATCACCACAATACTTCTGTGATTGATTAGAAGATACATATTCAGTACCTGTAAGGTTTTTACAAGTCCCTGGCTCATCGCCTGTGACCCTATCAGATCTACCAACTTCATTTCCAGTTACTTTATTACCTGATGTTGTAGAGGTAACAGTAGATCTAAGTGGTTGTTTATAACTTGGTCTATCTTGACAAAATTGATTAATAACTTCTGCTCCCATATATTGGGTACCAGTTACAGTTCTGCATGTACTTGCTTCATTACCTGTTGTTTTTACAGATCTATTAGCTTGTGTTCCAGTAACTATTTGACCTGAATCAGTTTCACTTTTACCAACTTTCAAGCTAGCATCTGCAATATTTTGTTTGGCGCCATTTTTATTTGGACCACATGGTCTACATTTACCATTACCTTTTTTGCCTGTAGCACCAGTTTTACTTCTTAGCTCTCTCACTCTCTGAGAAATTTCTCTACTACTTAAATCTGGATCTCCCCTTCTAGCTAAAGAAGCGGCACTGGTATTTTGTTTAGTTGCTGATTTACCATGCTTAGATTGAGCTTCTCTTCTCGCTAAAACAATATCTCTACTTGTATTAGTAATAGGCTTTCTCTTCTGATTAATTCTTCTCTTAACGTTGGGTTTTAGGGACTTAGATTCTATACTTGTTGATTCCTGACTTTCTTGATTTTTATTTATAGTTGATTTAACTATGTTTATAGGATTTTCTTTTTTAACATCAGTACGGGTTCTATCGGATGAAGTTATAGCTGATTTCCCATGGGTAGACATTGCTTTTCTTCTCTCTATTACTAACTCTTTACTAGATAAAGTTGTTGAAGAATTTCTGTTTACCTGAGTTTTTGGGATATGTTTTGTAGCTGTTTTAGAAATATTATGATTATTAGGAGAAGACTGAGTCCCAGAAATCTGTACATCTTGAGAAGATCGAACTCTATCTTTGGTAGTTGAAGAATAAGCAGCAGCTTTTTTACCGCTATCACTCATAGCTTTTCTTCTTTCAAGTGCAATCTCTCTACTGGTTTTTTTTGACATAATCTTCAAGTTTGAAATTCTTTAAAAACTTTTTTGAAAAACTTTCTCCAAAAAAATTTTTGGAGAAAGATATTAACTACGATAAGTAGCTTTAACGTCCTTGGAAAACTACAAAAGCTGTTCCTTGACTTTGAGTGTAAGCATCGTATCCGATGATTCTTACATGATGATCAGGGTATGCTCTATGGCATGCCTCTAATTCGCTCACGATCAAGTTAAGATCTTTTTCCCCAAAGAATGGGAGTTTCCAATATGACCAATAAGTTTGCATACATCCAGTTGGATGAACATGCTCAATAACTGGACTCCAGCCTTGAGCAATTATGTACGCAATTTGGTCATATATTTCTTCCTGGGTCATCGGTGGTAAGAAACCGAATGTTTCCAGGGTTGCAACTGTTTGATAGTCGCTTACTGTGCTCTGGAAAGGCATAATTAATCAGAATGTGAATGTAATTACTCGTAAAAACGAGATTTTAATAAGTTTGAGGAGAATAAATCTCCTCAATTTCGAAACTTGAGTTAACCCTGAACATCAAGCTTGTCGACAGTGTCAAACTCGAACTTAATTTCCTTCCAAGTTTCTAGAGCAATAGCTAATTCAGGACTATGCTTAGCAGCTTCCATAAGAATGTCTCTACTCTCTTTTTCGATTTCGCGACCAGCATTACGGGCTTTTACACAAGCTTCTAAAGCAACTCTGTTAGCTGCAGCTCCAGCAGCTGAACCCCATGGATGACCATGTGTTCCTCCACCGAACTGAAGACAGGAATCATCCCCAAAGATCGCTAGAAGTGCAGGCATATGCCAAACATGGATACCACCTGATGCGACTGCAAATACTCCAGGCATTGAACCCCAATCTTGATCAAAGAAGTTACCTCTTGATCTATCTTCAGGAACAAATGACTCTCTTAGGTTGTCAATATAACCAAGAGTTGTTTGACGATCACCTTCTAGTTTTCCAACCACGGTTCCAGTATGTAATTGGTCTCCTCCAGATAGTCTCAAACATTTAGCAAGAACTCTGAAGTGAATACCATGCTTTGGATGTCTATCAATAACAGCATGCATAGCTCTGTGAATATGCAGAAGCATGCCATTTTTACGGCACCAATTAGCTAATCCAGTATTTGCAGTAAAACCACCAGTTATATAATCATGCATGATGATTGGCATATCTAGCTCTTTTGCAAATTCAGCTCTTTCATAGAGTTCTTCAGGAGTGTTAGCAGTACAATTTAGATAGTGACCTTTAACTTCTCCAGTTTCTCGCTGAGCAAGCTTAACTGCTTCTGCAACAAACTCAAATCTTTCTCTCCAACGTTGGAATGGTTGAGAATTAATATTCTCATCATCCTTCGTTAAATCAAGACCGCCTCTAAGACATTCATATACAACTCGACCATAGTTTTTACCAGATAATCCTAATTTAGGTTTGATGGTACAACCAAGTAGAGGTCTTCCGTATTTGTTAAGTCGATCTCTTTCAACTACGATTCCGTTTGGTGGGCCACCGCAAGTTTTAATGAAAGCAATTGGGAATCTAATATCTTCTAGACGTAGATGTCTTAGAGCTTTAAATCCAAAAACGTTTCCTACAAGAGATGTTAATACGTTTGTAATTGAGCCTTCTTCAAAAAGATCTAAAGGATATGCAATAAAAGCATAGAAAGCTTCAGGATCTCCAGGAACGTCTTCGATTCGATAACAACGCCCTTTATAAAATTCTAAGTCTGTAAGTAACTCGGACCAAACTGTTGACCAAGTACCTGTTGAAGATTCAGCGGCAACAGCTGCTGCAACTTCTTCTCTTGGAACACCTTCCTGACCTGTACATTTGAAACAGGCTAGTAAATCGGTGTCTAGGGGTACATATTCTGGAGTCCAGTAGGTATCTCTGTACTCCTTTACCCCTGCGTCATACTTCTTACTCATAAGGATAAATTTAGGTCTGTGTAGGGAAAATAATTATTTTGCAAAATTTATAAATTTTGCTTTATTTAATTAGTCCTTTTGACCAAGAAATTCACCGTTACCTAGAGCAGGTTCAACTTCTCTATGAGGACGAGCAATAATGTGAGCTGCAACTAAACCGTCACCAACTCTTTCACAAGCATCAGCACCAGCTCTTACAGCTGCGTTAACTGCGCCTGTTTCGCCTCTAACTAATACTGTGACATAACCGCCACCAACGAATTCACGACCAATAAGGCGAACTTCTGCTGCCTTTGTCATTGCGTCTGCTGCTTCGATTGCAGGTACAAGTCCGCGTGTCTCGATCATGCCGAGAGCGATACCCATTGTTTCTGTAGCCATTGTCTACTAAATACTAAATGTGGAATGTTCAATTCGAAGAATGCTTCATTAAGTACTTATAAGTCAAGCGTTTTCGACAAAATCTCCATTAATGTTTTTTCTATCATTCATAAGTTTAACTTATCACCCTTGGTACTATTGATATGTCAATACTTATGCAAATTAGTTAGTGCATCAAAACATACTGTTGTGTTAAGAAAAAATTTACATTATGTTATTTCCGTACGAGACAGGCCCTGTCTACACAGGTGTGGAATGTTCAACCTTTCCTGTCTCCGTATCAAGCTTTGAAGTAAGATAAAATTCACAATAAATTTTTTATATTATTTTGAACCTTCCAGTTCTAACTATTGCGAGTGGCAATCAAAGAAAAGTATCTGAAATTTCAGAGATGCTGGATGTTTTGTCTTTAAAGGTTGAGAAGCAACCAGAATATTTAAATGTCGAAGAAACTGGGAAAACATATTTTGAGAATGCACTACTTAAAGCCAAGGCAGCCTCTCTAGAGACAAAAACTTGGGCATTAGCTGATGACTCAGGTCTTGAAGTAGATGTTTTAAATGGTCGACCAGGAATTTATTCTGCTCGATATGCCAAAAATAATGATGAGAAAATTAAAAAATTAATTAATGAACTTTCTGATAGTCCATATAGGAGTGCAAGATTTATAAGTTGTATGGTTTTGTGCGATCCCTCAGGAAACTTAATTAAAGATACAACAGGAATATGCTGGGGAGAAATTCTTAAGAACCCCAAATATCCTAATGGGGAGTTCGAATCTATTTTTTGGGTTAAGGAAGCTAATTGTGTTTACGGTGAGCTCTCACAATCACAACTAAATAAATTAGGTAGTAGAGGTAAAGCTGCAAAAATTATGTCACCTTTTTTAAAAAAAGAAATAGGTTTAAGTTAAAAAAAGTTTTAAGTTAAAAAATTCTCAATAATTTGAAATTTCTTCAATTGCTCTTATAGCAGCTGCTGCTGCCTCTTCTACATCCCCTTCTTTCCCGGCGAGAGTTAATCTACCAAAAGCTCCAACTGCCTTAACATCAACAACAGTTATGTTAGATGCCTTTTCAGCTTCATTAGCTGCTTTTAACACATAACCAGCTGGTTCAGTTTCTAATATAAACATGCTCATTCCAGATTGAATCATTGATCCACTTCTGTTTTGTCTATTTATTAAAACTGCATGATCTGGAGTAATTGCTCTAATAACTTCAGTCCAACTCGTAGCAGGTTTTGTTCTTTTTCTAACTTCACTCCCAATAGCATCTAAAACAACATCACCAGAATGTAAAACCGTGCTTTGATCTTTATGGTAAAGAGCAAGAGATCCAAATGCTCTTTCAACAATCATCTGTCCAAGTCTTACATTACTTGCTTTTAGAGCAATATCAGTAACTCTATGAACAGCCATACCAGGTGAAACTTCCATCCAAAGACATGAATCACCAGGAATAGGTAAAAAACCTCTACTAACAGTTCCCATATATGCTGCTAATTGAGGTTGCAGAGAATCTAAAAAAACATATGTTCTTAACTCAATTTGCTCAACTTGACTTGCTTGTCGGGATACGAGAGACTTTTCTGAATCAGTAGTAATAAAACAGCTAGCACCACTAGCCTGAGATTGCACCTCAGATCCTGTGACTAGAGAACTCCCTTTTTTTCGTTCCCCTCTGTTTAAGCTAGAAGTTGGTTCCATTGAGGCGACTATAACGGATAATGGTTCATTTTTTCTATTAAATTTACTTGCATGCTTACCACAAAACGATAACTTCAAGTAAAAGATATGCATTTTTATGGGAACTTCTCAAAAAAAAGAACCAAATGTTTCTGGTACTGAAAAAGAATTAACTCCTGATCAAACTCTTGGATTAGTTAGCCTAAGCTTGATGCAAAAACTATCTCAGAAAGACCCATCTTTTAGCTGGTTAGAAGAAGATAAAATTGAGAAAGTAAATCTTAAGAACCTTAGAGATAGATTGGAGTTAACCCAATTAGCTATAAATACTGGAGCACCTTTAACCACTTCAGAAGTGACAGCTCTGATTGGAGCTAAGCCCGGAAAATCTAAGTTAGAAAGGGCCGGATTATTAGCGACGAAAATAGCTAGAAATGTGTGGAAGCTTTCGAAAACAAGTCAAGGAAGTTCCTTCTATAGAAATTAAAATATACTCCTAAAAATAATTTTCATAATTCTGATTTAAGTATTTAAACATTCATATAAGTTTTTTAAATGTGTTCATTTTGTAAGAGAACTTATTAATTACTTTCTTAAATTAAAAAGTTTATGCAAGCTTGGAATATAAGCTCTTGAAAATTTTTAATGAGTAAAGTTGAATTTAATAAGGAAACTGGACCAAGGGAAGTTTTTTGTGGTTTAACTTCAATAGTTTGGCTCCACAGAAGAATGCCTGATGCGTTTTTTCTGGTAGTAGGCTCAAGGACATGTGCTCATTTAATTCAAAGCGCTGCTGGAGTTATGATTTTTGCTGAGCCAAGATTTGGGACTGCTATTCTTGAAGAAAAAGATCTTGCTGGACTTGCAGACGCTCACGAAGAATTAGATCGAGTGGTTAATGATCTTATTGCAAGAAGACCAGAAATAAAAACTCTTTTTCTAGTCGGATCTTGTCCAAGTGAAGTAATCAAACTAGATCTTGCAACTGTCGCAGAGAAATTAAATAAAAGATTTTTAGGTCAGGTAAGATTCGTTAATTACTCTGGCAGTGGGATAGAAACAACTTTTACTCAAGGAGAGGATGGCGCCTTAAAAGCTTTAATTCCATTAATGGAGTCATCAAATGAGGAGAAATTGTTATTAGTTGGGACTCTTGCAAATAATGTAGAGGATAGGTTTAAAAAAATTTTTAAAAATTTAGGAATTTCAAATATTGAGAGCTTTCCACCACGGCAATCAACAGAATTACCAAAGATTGGCAAAAATACAAAAGTATTATTAACTCAGCCCTATTTGAGTGATACGGTTCGAGACCTCAAACATCGTGGTTGTGAAGTAATTTCAGCTCCATTTCCCCTTGGTATCGAAGGAAGTACTAAATGGTTTTTAGCTGCAGCGAAAGCTTTCAAAATTAGTGAACTTAAAGTTCATGAAATTATTTCTCCTTTAATAAATAGATCAAAACTTGCTCTTGAATCTCACAAAGAAATACTTAAGGGTAAAAGATTATTTCTTCTTCCTGAATCGCAACTGGAGATATCTTTGGCGAGATTTTTGCATAATGAATGCGAAATGGATCTTATTGAGGTAGGCACTCCTTACCTAAATAAGGATTTAATGAAAGAGGAGATTAATTTATTACCTGATAATACAAAAATTGTCGAAGGGCAACATGTAGAAAAACAATTAGATCGAGTAAGGGAATCTAATCCAGACCTAGTAGTTTGTGGGATGGGTTTAGCTAACCCACTGGAGGCGGAGGGAATTAGTACTAAGTGGTCAATAGAAATGGTATTCAGTCCAATTCATGGTATTGATCAAGCTGCAGATTTGGCAGGTCTATTCTCTAAACCTTTAAGAAGGAATCAAATATTAACTTCAAAAACTTTAGTAACGCATTAATAGAATATGGAATTAACTCTATGGACATATGAAGGACCACCACATGTTGGTGCGATGAGAATTGCATCTTCAATGAAAGATATACATTATGTACTTCATGCACCTCAAGGTGATACATATGCAGATCTTCTTTTTACCATGATTGAGAGAAGGGGGCAAAGGCCTCCAGTGACTTATACAACTTTCCAGGCTAGAGACCTCGGAGGCGATACAGCTGAATTAGTTAAGAAAAATATTAAGGAAGCAGTTGATCGATTTAAACCAAAAACTCTTTTAGTTGGAGAAAGTTGTACAGCAGAACTTATCCAAGACCAACCTGGAGCTCTTGCAAAAGGTATGGGGTTTGATATGCCAATTGTTAATCTTGAATTACCTGCTTATAGCAAGAAAGAAAATTGGGGAGCTTCAGAAACTTTTTATCAATTAACAAGAACGCTTTTAAAAGAGAAAGTAAGTTCTTCAGAAAAAATAAGTCCTCTGAGGTGGAAGGAATTAGGTCGCAGACCAAAAGTCAATATTCTAGGACCTTCATTACTGGGATTTAGATGCAGGGATGATGTTATTGAAATCCAAAGGATACTCTCAGAACAAGGAATAGATACAAACGTTGTTGCTCCACTAGGTGCGAGTCCAGAAGATATCGAAAGATTAATTGATGCTGAAGTAAATATTTGTCTTTATCAAGAAATTGCTGAAGCATCATGTGAATGGCTTAGACGGAACTTTGGAATGGAATATACAAATACTATTCCAATTGGAATAAAAAATACAATTGAATTTATAAATGAAGTTCATAACAAGTTGGATCTCCCTTTGACTAATAAACAAGAATTAGAACACAAGTCAAAACTTCCTTGGTACTCAAAATCAGTTGACTCAAATTATCTAACTGGCAAAAGAGTTTTTATTTTTGGTGATGGAACACATGCAATTGCAGCAGCCAAAATTGCTAAGGAAGAATTGGGTTTTGAAGTAGTAGGTCTTGGAACATACAGCAGGGAGATGGCCAGGCAAGTAAGAGCTACTGCAAAAGATCTAAATGTAGAAGCTCTGATAACTAACAATTATCTAGAAGTGGAAGATGCCATGAAAAAAGCCTCCCCTGAACTAGTTTTAGGGACCCAAATGGAAAGGCATAGTGCAAAGAGACTCGGCATTCCATGCTCAGTAATTAGTACTCCAATGCATGTTCAAGATGTTCCTGCAAGATATAGCCCTCAAATGGGATGGGA
Source organism: Prochlorococcus sp. AG-347-L02 (assembly GCA_003281255.1). Classification (GTDB taxonomy): domain Bacteria; phylum Cyanobacteriota; class Cyanobacteriia; order PCC-6307; family Cyanobiaceae; genus Prochlorococcus_A. The sequence continues at coordinate 30,252 of QCCL01000001.1, read as the reverse complement.
AGGAGCAAATGTAATTTTTGATGACTGGGTACATCCCCTAATGATGGGCTTAGAAGAGCATCTTATTGATATGTTCAAACATGACTTTGAGTTTGTTGATGGTCATCAAAGCCATTTAGGACATACAGCAACAAACACGAAGGACATTTTAAATTCTGACGAAAAAAAAGAAAAAAATAGTAAAGAAGGAATTATCTGGACTGAATCTGGTAGAGCTGAATTAACAAAAGTTCCATTTTTTGTAAGAGGTAAAGTAAAAACAAATACTGAAAAATACGCAATCTTGAGAGGAATTCCAGAGATAAGCGATGAAACTCTTTACGACGCCAAAGCATATTTCAGTTAATTTTTACTAATAAACTATAATTAAGTCATGAGTATTATCACTCATAATCTAATAGATTTAATCCTAAAAATTCAGTTATAAGAACATATTTCCCGCTTTTAATACAATTAAATACATATTTGTTTAGAAACATATTTCATGTGTATTTGCGCTGCAAGAATATAAATAATAATGTGTTTTAAGCTTTAAATGACAAGTACTATTAATAGACCTCTTGATGGAGAAGGAAGTGTTCAAGTAAAACAAGATCCAAAAATAAATATTGAGGAAGGGGCTTTAGTTATTGCCGTGTATGGGAAGGGTGGCATTGGAAAATCAACCACATCATCAAACCTCTCCGCAGCATTTTCAAAATTAGGTAAAAAGGTTCTACAAATTGGATGTGATCCGAAACACGATAGCACTTTCACTTTGACCCACAAAATGGTTCCTACAGTTATCGATATTCTCGAAGAGGTAGATTTTCATAGCGAAGAATTGAGGCCAACCGATTTCATGTTTGAAGGTTTTAATGGCGTAATGTGCGTTGAAAGTGGAGGTCCTCCTGCTGGGACAGGGTGCGGAGGATATGTAACTGGTCAGACAGTTAAACTATTAAAAGAACATCATTTATTAGAAGATACAGACGTTGTTATTTTTGATGTCCTAGGAGACGTCGTCTGCGGAGGATTTGCAGCTCCATTGCAACATGCAAATTATTGTCTAATTGTTACTGCTAATGATTTCGATTCAATATTCGCTATGAATAGAATAGTCTCTGCAATTAAAGCAAAAGCAAAAAATTATAAAGTCAGATTAGGTGGGGTAGTCGCAAATAGATCAAAAGACACAGATCAAATTGACAAATTTAATGAAAGAACAGGTTTAAAAACCATGGCCCACTTTAAAGATGTCGACGCCATTAGAAGATCAAGGCTAAAAAAATGTACCATTTTTGAAATGGAACCAACTGAGGATGTTATTGAAGTTCAAAATGAATATTTATCTCTTGCCAAAAATATGCTTGAAAAAGTAGAACCTTTAGAAGGTAATCCACTTAAAGATAGAGAAATTTTTGATTTATTAGGATTTGATTAGTCTAAATTAATCTAATCCAACCAATTGGCTTGTTAAATCATAAGTTTGTTGAGAGGTCTTCGTATCAATTATTCTTTTTGACAACTTTTGAGAAAAAGCTTTTCTGTCAGTTTTCTGACGATTTCCCCAGCTCCAATGGACTGATGGTTTAGCAAATTCTTTATAAGTTGCCACTTGAGCGACCCTCTCTCCTGCCAGTCTTTGTGAAACATATCCTTTTGTTATAAATTTTTGAAATATCGGAAAAAGGAATCTAAATAACCAAGGTGTATCTCTAAAAAGTTTTGTATCAGCAACACATCCAGGATATAAAGAATTTACAATAATCTTCTCAGCAGGATATCTTTTTGATAATTCCTGAACGGTCACCATATTGCAAAGTTTACTATCCTTATAAGCCTTACCAGGTTTAAATTTCTTTCCATTCGCCATACTTATTGGAGATAAAAAACCATTTTTGAATCCAGATAAATCTCCCAAATCAGCTGGGGCAGGAATGGGGATCCTTCCTCCAAGTTCTGAATAATTAGCCGTAACAGTCCCTAATACTGTAACTCTTGGCTTGAATACAGTTGATTTGCCATTTAAAACAATTTCTCTTTCAGAAGATAAAATATTTTCCATAAGTAGATTTATCATAAGAAAATGCCCAAAATGATTTACTGCCATAGAGTTTTCAAACCCCTGAGCAGACCTTTCAGGTCTCTTTAGTCTCGGTTTATAAACTGCTGCATTACAAATAAGAGAATTTATTGGCTTCTTAAATCTTTCTAATATTTCATCGCAACCTTTTCTCACATCATCCAAGTTAGAAAGATCTATTTCTATAAAGTGAACATTTTTAACTTCCTCTTTTGTCAAAAATTCCTCAGCTATTTTTATAGCTATTTTGTTTGATCTATTAACTGCTATAACCTCCCATCCAAATCTTAATAAAGGTTTTAGAGTATTTAATCCAACTCCTGAAGTTGTTCCTGTTATCAGGACTAAACCTTTAATGTTCTTACTCACTAGCAAAAAAGTTAACTGAAAAATGAAAAGTAGAATAATTCAAGATCATCCTTATCAACGCCATATTACTCTGATAATGTCCCTAGAAATTATTTGATCCTGATCCTTCATAAATCTTTGCTCACCTTCAGAAGAAAATAAATCATCAAACTTATCTGTTAAAAAATTAAATCTATATTTTTCGTATAAAAATGATTCTTCAATTTCTCTTAATCTAGTTAATCTTACTTTAGAACTATAGCCAAGCTTAATCAGGCTTATTATTGCTAAAAGGGAAAAGCTAATTTTTATAATTAAAAAAATCAACGATACAAAATTATCCTGTTTCTGTTGTCTTTTTATAAATAAAGACCCCAAATATTTTTTGTGGAAAATACTATTTTTATAAAAAGATTTTGACAAATTAAGTACTTGATATTTTTACTGAATAAATCAATTCAGCCTTACTTTATTATTACCTTATAAATTTTAAATTTTCTAATAGACTTTAGTTCCTACCTAAACTAATTCCTAGTCTTAATGCTAAAACTCCTGCATGCATAACAACTATGAGGCTTAATGCAATAAGGTTTATTGTTTGAGTTGGCTCCATGGTAAAAAAATTATTTTCTATATTCTCCACCGAAAAGAGAAAATTTGAAACACTATTACAAAATGATGTTACTTAATTAACAAATTGAAAGAAAAAATTTATTGAAAATTATCATAAATAAACCTACAAAGTTAATTTTGGGAATTGAAAATCAAGCTTTAATTTTTTCAACAAATAATTTACCTGGATTTGATCAAATGGCTTTAGATTTAAATTCTTTAGATCAGACAATTTCGAATCCTGAAATAATTCTCACATTGAGATTCTACTATTGGACTGGGGATTGGCTTTCAATTGGCTATCACCAAAAGGAAATTCCTCTTCATTGGAAAAATTTATTATCAAATGGGGAAATTAATATAGTTAGACGTCCCTCTGGAGGGGGTGCTGTTTTGCATTCAGGAGGCATAACATATGCATTAACATTTAAAAAAAATTACTATAAATTCTTAAGTTATGAAATGGTTAATAATTGGTTAATTAAAAGTTTTAGAGAATTAGGTCTAAACTTACAATATGGAAATTTACGAAAATCAAGCATTAAAACAAATTGTTTTGGGACTTCATTAATTTCCGATTTAGTTGATCAGGATGGCTTTAAAAGAATAGGTAGTGCTCAATTTCGTAAAAAAGGCGCATTCCTTCAACATGGAGAAATTCAAACAAATCCTTCAAGAGATTTGTGGTTCAAATTATTCAAAGAAGAAGCTCCACAAAAAGTAAATTTAAAACTAACAAATGATGAAATAATTAAATATTTGAGAAATTCATTCGTGAAAAATAAATCAAATATAAATTTCAAAAATATTGATATAGGTAATAAAAAATAGAAAATTTTAATGACAAGAATTCTTAAAGATCTCCTTTCTGTTTCATTGAATTAATTATTCTCGGCAATTCAATCCCTAAGGGATAATGATTTTTAAAGTTTAATTTGTTAACGATATCTGAAGGTAAATTAAAACCTAATTTGTTCAATACAAAGTTCCCAATTTTTGACCTATCAATTATCCCTAAAGGGATATCTGCAGCATTAAGAACCAGTAAAAAACCTTCATTTGTTTCTTCAATTCTTTCTACAGTTCTCCATAATTTATCGTTATAAGATACTCTTTCAAAACTGTCGATTGGTTTCATAAAATCTCCAACAAAGTTCCGTTCCCATTTTTTTAAGGAAACAGTTTTTAAAATATTCTCATCAACAAAACCGGTCCATCTACCATTGTTGGTAACAAAAAAATATTTATCCGATGCATCCTTCTTATTTTTTATTAATTTATTAAATTCTGAGAAATTTGAATCGTATTCGATTTTCCTTAAAGGCTTTAGTTTAATCTCAGAAACTTTACTAAATTTTAGTATGTTTTCAATTTTAAAAAATTGACTTTCAGATTTTGAAGAATTAACTCCAAACAAGCCCAAAAAAGAAAGAATAAAACCAAAGTAAAAGTTAAATCTAAATAAACAAACTATCCCAAAAAATAAAACAAAAAAAGATAATAATAAATTTACTTTGTTGAGAAAATTTCTTCCTTTATTTTTACTCCCTGAGAAATGCCAAATAATACTTTTTAATAAATTCCCCCCATCTAAAGAACCAATTGGAATCAAATTTAAGAAGCCTAAGAATAAATTAAATATACCTACCCTTGAAATTACATTAAGTGCTATTTGTTCTTGAGATGCACTGTTATTACTAATTAAAAGTAGGATTGATGCTGTAGCGAAACATAAAAGAGGTCTAACAATTGCAATTTTTATATTACCTAAAGCAGTTTGACAATACTTATCTATTTGTAAAATTGCTCCTAAAAAATAAAAAGTAATTTTTTTTATTTTTACACCCTGATTAAGTGCAACAAAAGTATGAAAAACCTCATGAAAAATAATCGAAGATAATAAGAAAAAAGAAGTTAAAAACCCTATAATCCAAGCTTCTTTATTATTGTAGATATCGCCAGAAGATAAATTGACCTGATTACTTATACTCCATGAGAATAAAAAGAGAATAACAAACCAATAGGGGTGAACTTTAAAGGGAATTCCCCATATTTTAAAAATTTGCCAACTTCTCAAAAATAATCTCCGCTATATTTAGCAATAATATTAATTTTACATGCAGGATAATGATATGCCCAAGACTAATCCTTTAGTTAAAATTTGTGGACTAACTTCTGAAGAACAAGCTCTTCAAGTCGCTAAATTAGGAGCGAATGCTATTGGCATTATTTCGGTTAAAGAATCTCCAAGGTATGTATCAGCTGAAATTAAGAAAAAAATATTTAAAACCGTAGAAAATCTTTATCCAAATATAGATAGGGTATCAGTTGTACAAAATTGTCCAATAGACTTAATTATTAAAAATTTCTTAGGAAACCCCACTGAAACTATCATTCAATTACATGGAGATGAAGATATTGATTATTGCAAAAGAATAAGGGAAAAAATTCCTAATATTGGCCTGTGGAAAGCTTTCAGAATAAAAACAGAAAAGGACATAGATAAAATAAAACCTTTTGAGAATTTTGTAGATGCGATACTACTTGATTCTTGGAATAAAGAAACTTATGGAGGTTCAGGGAAAAAAATAAATTCTATACATCTAAAGAATTTGCAATTTAGCAAACCATGGTGGTTAGCAGGTGGAATATCAATTGAATGGATTGATGAAATCCTCACTGATTACAAACCAGATGGATTAGACATTTCAAGTAGTATCGAAATATCTCCAGGTTTAAAAAATATTAAAAAAACAGAGGATCTTTTTAAGTTTTTGAAAAGAAATTAGTAATTATTAGTAGAGGACTGCTGTTTTACGAGCTCAAAGAATTCTTGTTTTAAACTCAAATCGTGTCTAAAATCGCCTCTCACCACAGAATTAATCATACTTGTATTTGGTTCTTTGACTCCCCTCCACTTCATACAATAGTGTTGGGCCTTTACAATAATGCCTAAACCTTTAGGTTCGCATAGTTTTTCAATTTCATCTGCAAGAATCATTACAGCTTCTTCCTGAATATGAGGTCTTGAAAAAACCCAATCAGCAACTCTCGCAAATTTTGAAAGCCCTATGACTTTATTTCCAGGTTTAATACCTATCCAACACTCCCCTAGAATTGGAACTAAGTGATGTGAACATGCAGATCTGACAGAAATTGGGCCAACCGTATAAATTTCATCAAGATTCTTGTCATTAGGGAAGCTTGTAACTTTAGGTTGTTCATGATATCTGCCTTTAAAAACTTCATTTAAATACATTTTTGAAACTCTTTCAGCAGTTTCTTGAGTATTATGATCATTTTCAACATCTATTATGAGGGACTTTAGTAAGTCTTTAACCCTTGAGGCAACTTCTTTTTCTAAAATTTCTAATTCACCAGGATTTATAAAATCTGATATATTATCATTGGCACTAAATCTTGTCCCAGTATTCTTAATTCTGTCTCTAATAATTTCAGAAATTAGTTTATTAGTAATCTGGTCGTCAAAGTTTCTAATATTATCGTTGGGTAATGTAGAGGTCATAAAATTTTAAACAGAAAATTGTATGCAACTTAATTAACTGTATCTTCCAAAAGCTTGATTGCTCATATACTATATCACATTCTCTTGTTCAATCGGGTTCAAATAGCACTAAAAAAAATCACTGTTTTAAGATGAATCAGATAAACAGAATGTTTAAAAGGCTCCGCCAGAGGGCATCAAAGTCAAGTCTTCGATCAATTGTGATTCAGGTTTTTGAGCCATGTAGAGAATAGTTTCCGATACCTCTTTTGAGGAGAGCATAGAAGTTCTATCAAAATCAGAATTGATTGATTCTGAGTCCCAAAGAGGAGTATTTACTGAACCAAGAGTAATTGTGCACGCTCTTATTGAATTAGATCTCTCCTCCTCCCTCAAGCATTTAGTAAACATAGCTAGTGCAGATTTTGAAACACAATAAGCTCCCCATTGGGGGAATGCATTATAAGAAGCATGACTACTAACATTAATAACTAAACCACCATTTTTTCTCATTTGAGGAATTATTGAACTACAAATTTGAAAAACACTTGTGAGGTTTATTTGAATAGTTTGTTCCCATTGACCTAATTCCATTTCAACTAAAGGGCCATTAAATGCGCAACCTGCATTATTTATCAATACTGAAGGGCACCCATACTTCTCAATTGCCTCTTTAACACAATGCTCTATTTCTAGTGAATTAGATAAATCACATTTTACTAGGTTAATTTTTGATTTAGTGGTCAACAGTTCGCTCTTTAGTTTCTCCATTAAATCCATATTCCTGGAGAGTAAAATTAAATCCCAGCCAGCATTGGCAAAAGTAATTGCGGTAGATCTACCAATACCTTTCGTAGCACCCGTTATAAAAGCTAGTTTCAAGTTATTCAGTTTTTTGGGGGATTTCACTATAAATTTCTTCAATATTATTTGCTTCGATAAATTTACCTAAAACCCTAAACTTTTTGTATCTTTCCTCAATTAATTCGTCTTCAGGCATTTGCAGTAAAGCATTAAGGTGTTTCTCAATAGCCTCTTTTAGTGTGTTACCAGCATCTAAAGGAGCCCAATTATTCCCACCAGAAGGTTCTGGTAATACCTCATCTATTATACCTAATTTAAGTAAATCTTTACCTGTGATTTTAAGTGCTGATGCAGCTTCTGGTGCCTTCGCAGCATCTCTCCACAGAATTGATGCACATGCTTCTGGACTAGCAACTGTGTAAACACTGTGTTCAAACATTAGTAACCTATCGGCAACACCTATTCCAAGTGCTCCTCCAGAACCTCCTTCTCCAATTACAGTAGCCACAATTGGGACTTTCAATCCAAACATCTCTCGAAGGTTTCTTGCAATCGCTTCACCTTGACCTTGTTCTTCAGCTTTTAAACCAGCATAAGCTCCAGGAGTATCAATAAATGTAAGAATTGGCAAAGAAAATCTATTTGCATGTTGCATTAATCTAAGAGCTTTTCTGTAACCTCCTGGTTTTGCCATCCCAAAATTTCTTACTACATTTTCTTTTGTGTCCCTTCCTTTCTGATGCCCTAACATCAACACTGGTCTATTATTTATCGAGCCTATCCCCCCAATTAGTGCCATGTCATCGCCACCATTTCTGTCTCCATGTAATTCGATCCAGTCATCACAAAACATTTGAACAAAATCCAAAGTACTAGGTCTTTGAGGATGTCTAGCTACCTGAATCTTTTGAGCAGGGGTGAGAGATTTAAATATTTCTTCTCTTCTCCTAGCAGCTAAGGTTTCAAGCTGCAGAAGCTGTTGACTAACATCTACTTCTGAATCTCGAGCTAATTCTTTAATTTGCTCTATCTGCTTCTCAAGTTCAACAAGAGGCTTTTCAAAATCAAGGAGGTAGCGTTTAGCCATAATTTAAACAGTTAATACTTTAGGCTGCTTATCAAGTCCAATCGCAGAAAAACCATGCTTTAAAGATGCTGCTCCAATAAACTCCATCTTTTCAAGGGAAATGTTATTTCTTCCCCAACTAAAGTTTGTATGACATTTTTCAAATTCTAAAATCATAGCTTCTGCAAAGCATGCGAACATCTCTCGCTGAGGGTTTTGCATTTCCGCAAGTTCCATCATATTCCAACCAATATCATTAAAAAACTCTACTATACCTCCTTTTAAAACATGAATATTTTCGCCCTGAAATTTCTCATCAAGATTTTTGGGGTATCCGCCATCAATCATTAAACATGGTTTTTTTAAGTTATCTGTATCAATTTCAATAGTTTTAGGCATACTTGCAACCCATACAACAATATCCGCCTTAGGCAATGCCTCATTTAAGTTTGTTACGGTGCCACCATCTAATTCTTTTTGTAATAGCGCTAGTGGTTCTTGTTGTCTTGCTACCATAAGAAGTTCTGAAATCCCAGTTTTATTGAGAAGCCATCTACAAACAGCACTACCAATATCACCTGTAGCACCAATTACAGCAACAGTTGCTTTTTTAAGGTCTATCCCAATGCGAGGCGCATTTATTTCTAGTTGCTTACAGATAACCCAGGCGGTATGAGTATTGCCAGTAGTAAACCTTTCCCACTCTAATGAAGTATTTCTAATTTGTTTATGCTGTAGAAGATTAAAATTCTCAAAAATAATAGAAGTAAATCCTCCTAAAGCGGTAATGTTAATCCCTTTTTTCTGAGCTAGTTCCATAGCATTTAGTACTTTTCTCCTAGCCGTTTTAAACCTAGAAAGCATTTCAGGAACAAAGCACGAATCTATATACGAACCTTCAATAGATATTCCAGTAGCACTCTTAACTTCTACATTTTCAACAAGCTGAGGAGGAGCAGTACACCAAACATCCAAGTCGCCATCAGCAATATGATCAAAGCCTAACATCGAAGCTTTTCTTTTTGCATCTTCAAAACTGGTTGAGTGGCCTATTAACCCAAACATTTAAAATTTATAAATGGTTTCTATACGATGTTATGAACAATAGCACAGAGGTAACTACTTAAATAGGATTGATTAATTATTAAAATCCTCAATTAATTAGAAATGTAATTAGACGATAGCTGCCATAGCCATTCTTGCAATTTCTCTATTATCTAGACCTATTTCCATCAATGTATCTTGATAAGCAATCATAAATTCTTCCATTAGTTCTTCTCTGTCCATAGCTAAAACTGATGCATCATCTGCTACTTCATCTAACATCTTTTTAATTAAAGGGAGATTAGCCTTATTAGCTTCCATTAATTCCTGTTTACAAGTAGATAGATTCTCTTTAAGCCACTCTTGACCATAATTTAAATGAAGATATTCATCTTTAACAACTCCCTCTGTTATTTTTTTTGCAAAAGGATCCGCAACTCTTATGTAGACGTTATAAGCAGATATTGCAAATGCTTCAATTAAGATAGCTTGTATTAAAAGACATGTTGTTAAATTTCCTTTTTCAAGAGCAACTTGAAAATTACCATGTAATTTAGAAAAGAACTTTTTAGCAAATTCCATATCAGCTACTACACCTAAATTTCTTCCACATGCAGTAAAGCCTTTTTTATGCTTCATTTCCATTCTCGCCAATTTAGTTAACTCCTCTAACTCATTTGGAATTAAAGTTGCTATTGAAATGTAATTATCATGAGCCTCTTGCTCTCCTTCTATAACGATTGCATTTATTCTGCTGTAAGCATCCTTATAAGAATCTGTCGTGAAGTCGGGCAAATCTAAAGAAATCGGATTAGTCGATTCTTCAATAGTTTTTTTATTTGATTCTAGAGTTTGCATGTCAGTAATCTTTTGCTCATTATGCATGAATATTACACGATTATAGAGAGTTTATTTAAATATCATGAAAATAGTTTCAATTGTTAAGTCACATTTACTACCTAAACTTATTTAAGAATTGTTTGGCCAATCTGATTGCATCAGATTCATAATCAATTTGAACCAATGATTAATCAATAATTCCTTTAAATTTTTCCCTAAAGACTCATTTGCTCCTCTACTATCTCCAATAACACCTGATTTACTGAAATCGTCTGTAAGCCAAGCAGTAGGCGCATTGCCCTCTAGACTCCAACCTTCAGGGATCTCTAGTTTATTACCCTCATTTGGACGTTCATCACCTACTAATTCTGGTTTCAAAGCAAGCATCAAACTTGTTTCAGCTAAAGAAGCATGAAGGCCATCCTCAATCTCAGTTTTTGTTAGCAATTCACTCAATCCATTCACACCACTCCATAAGAAACAAGGGAAAACTGCCATCCCGGGTGCGACACTTCTTAGCTCTCTTGCAGCTGTATTCAATAATGAAATTTGACCTCCATGTCCATTAATTATTATCAATCTTTTAAAACCCATTTCAGATAATTGGCCTCCGACTTCCTTGATCATTGAGGTTATTAAATTTGAGGAAAGTGAAATTGTCCCTGCAAAACCCTTATGTTCTGGAGAAAAACCAATATATTGGGTTGGAAGTTTTTTTAATGGAATATCGGCAGATAATAATTTAAAAACTTCGCTAATAATTTCATCAACAAAAATACTGTCTGTAGCAAGAGGCAAATGCGGCCCATGTTGCTCAACAGCACCGAATGGCCAAATCACTGTTGATCTTTTGTTTTTTGCAACACACTCAATTTCTTGCCAATTTAAATATTCGAATTTATTAGGTATTGGTTTAAAGTTCATTAATTTTAATTTTGAGTACTAACATTTAAAGTATGTTAATAATTAATTATTCTTATTTTACCTACAATGGGAGTCAGTAATAAAAATGCCCAAGATAATATCCAACCAAAGGGCAATAAAAAACCTCTTCAGGTACTTCACATAAGCAAGAAAGATACTCAAAAAATAGATAATGAGCAAACCAATTCGCAAGAAGAAATTAAAAAAGAAGATATCGCAATAAAACCGCAAATCATTAAAAATGATTCATTAAAAAAAATTGAGAACAATAATGAAAGCACCAAGGATTTTGATATTTCTCAGAAAAATTTAACTCAACAAGACTTAAATAGACCCCTTAATTTTTCTGAGCAAAACACAGATTTTCAATTAGAAAGAATAGTTGATGAATTTGATTTTGATGAAAGTGCTTTTTTGGAGGCTTTAAATGCAAATGAGCCAATTGGGGCTACAGGAGAAACAATTTCAGGTAAGGTTATAGCAATAGAAAGTGATGGACTATATGTTGACATTGGCGGGAAAGCACCTGGGTATATGCCTAAAAAAGAATGTGGTTTGGGTGTCATCACTAACTTTAAAGAAAAGTTTTCTATAGGCCTTGAAATGGAAGTTTTGGTAATCAAAGAACAAAATGCTGATGGGATGGTAACAGTGAGCGCTCGGGCATTAATTCTCAGGCAAAGTTGGGAGAAAGTATCAAGTTCCGCAAAAAATGGAGAATTAATTAACGTTTTTATTAATGGATTTAATAGAGGTGGGCTTACGTGTGACGTAGATGGATTGAGAGGATTCATCCCAAGATCCCAACTTGAAAATGGTCAAGATTATCAATCTTTTGTTGGCAAGACTCTAAAAGTAGCGTTTCTTGAGGTGAATCCAGAATCTAGAAAATTAGTTCTCTCTGAAAAGAAAGCATCATTAGTCTCTAAACTTACAAGTCTAGAATTAGGTCAATTAATTGAAGGAGAAGTTTTAGCAGTGAAACCATATGGCTTCTTTATAGATTTAGGTGGAGCTAGTGGACTTCTTCATCAATCCTCACTGTCAAATGGATCTATTCGTTCTTTAAGAGAAGTTTTTAGAGAAGGGGAAATGATTAAAGCATTAATAACTGAAATAGACCTCGAAAAAGGTCGCATTGGTCTTAATACAGCACTCTTAGAAAACTCTGCGGGAGAATTAATTATTGATAAGCAAAAAGTTATGCAAGAAGCCACAGAAAGAGCACTAAAAACTAAAGCACTCTTCGATAAAAAAGAACAAGATAAATGAACATTAATAAAAAAATGGAGTCAAGTCTTAAATTAAAAATTTCAGATTGGGAATTAGACTTTTACTCAAGACCAATTATTGAATCAAATGGAAAAAAAAGGTGGGAATTAATTATTTGCTCTACAAGAAGTTATAAGACGGAAGATATTTTTCTTTGGAATAAAAAATGCCCTGCCAATGAAGTTAATTCAGCGTGGCTTACCAAGGCACTAAATGAAGCAATAAGTGAAGCAAAAAAACAAGGGTGGGAGAAACCTTCTGTAGTGCGATTCTGGAGGTCCTCAATGAAATCGATCATTAAGAAATCCCTGGAGGCGGTTAGTATTGAAGCTCTTGTAAGTAGGAGAACTTACGATTTATTAGATAGAATCGAATTTCTTGAAAAAGAGATTTATCCAAAGGAAAAAGGTTATGTAAGAGGTGTATTAGCTCCTACTTTTACTTCTAAAATGGAAAACCCTCCTACACCTCTACCAGAAGCAGTAAGGGGTGATGCTTTAACTATCGCTGAAATATCAATTGGTGAATTAAAATCAGCAGAAAATTGGCCTATGGAATTTGGAGATATTTTCCCAATTCAGCAAGATATGGATGATAATTACTTAATCGCAGGATTAAGACTTTTTAGCAAAGATAGATCTTTAGCACTTTCTGCATGGTTCAGTTGTTTAGAACCTATTAAATTAGTCGTCAATAAGAACCAACTAATACTTGAAGCATCAGAAGACGATAAGTGGCTGGTAACTGATTTACCAGAAAAAGATGCAAACATTTTAACTAAAAAGTTTTTAGAGAATAAAAAAAATTCTTTTGGTTATCAATTTATTTCCATACAGTCAACGCCATATGTCGAAAAATTTGCAGGATTCTGGATCTTGAGAGATATTGAACTAATTACATAAATTCACTTTAGGAGCAGGAACTATTACCTACAAAGAAATATATTTCTCAAAAGATGAAATTTATATTCAAAACAAAAAATTTGAGTATTATTCATCACCTATCCTTAGTCAAAATAATTTCAAACATGCATACTTTACTAAGTCTAGCTCCAAGAAATTTCTTCAATTATTAGGGAATCAATTTAATGAAAATTCCATTAATTGTGTTTCAAATCAAATTCACAGTAACGTGATAGTGTTTGGATCTCATACGGAAGAAGGAACTAAGACAGATGCAGATGGTCTTGTTGGTAATAAATGCAATCAAAACTTATGGGTTTACACCGCTGATTGTATGCCAATATTTTTTGCAGATAAAAGGACCAGAAATGTAGCAACCTTGCATTGTGGAAGAAAAGGTTTAGAAAAAAAAATAATTAAAAATCTGGTTAAAATTTTCGATAATTTTGGAACATCTAGAGATGACTTACTTGTTGCAATAGGGCCAGCGATTTCGAAGGAACATTATCTAGTTGATAAAATGACACTCAAAGAATTTTATAGAAAGGCCGAAAACAAAAACATAACGCTCAAATTGACTAAAACTAAAAAAGATCTTTGTTTTAGTGATTCAAATCACTTCAAAGAACAAAACTTAAATCAACTTGATCTAAAAAGATCTGCATATAGACAACTTTTACATGAGAACATCCCTTATACAAATATAGACATCTCAAATTTATGTACATACAAATTCAAAAATAAATTTAATTCCTGGAGAAGGAGTAAAACAATCTCGAGACAATGGAGTCTTATTTGCTCATGAAGATAATTAACTTGGACAGATATCACTAGTTAAGTCTTTACCGACTAATAATTCGGTCATCTCCTTAGTACCTTTAATATTAAAAACTTTGGCTAACAAAACATTGTCTTTAAAACCAAAAGGCTTTATTTTCACTTTGCTCCCTCTTGGGAATTCACTCTTGAGTAAATTAGTTGCTTCAATCTCATCATTTTCATTTACATCTACACAAAATAATCCAATAGTTAAATTTCTATTTTGATCACCTACCAAAATAGTATTTGAACTTTTAATTTGAAGTATTTCGGCTGAGTTAACTATTAAAGGATTAAGAACAATCAGACAGACTATAATTAAATTTTTTAAAAAATTTTTCAATTCAGAAATATCTAAGCTTTAAATTATCTTAAAGTTAATTTTTTAAAATGAAGGTTTAAAAAAAATTACTCTTCACAATTAACATATCCAACCATTTGAGCATTACTTTTACCTGGTGGAACCATTGGATAACAATTTTCACCTCTTCTGACAAGAATATTAATCAAGGCAGGGCAGTCATGATCAAACGCATTCTTTAATTTATTCTGTAATTGGTTTCTATCTGAAATTAAGTATCCTTTAACTCCAAAAGATTCAGCAAGTTTCACAAAATCAGGTTCGCCGCAACTCATATCAGATGAGGAATATCTTTCATCGTAGAAACTTTCCTGCCATTGCCTTACCATCCCTTGCCAGCGATTATTTATAATAATTAATTTCACATTTAGACCATATTGAGATAAAGTTCCCAATTCTTGAATATTCATAAGGACACTTGCATCTCCTGCAATACAAATTACATCTGAATTAGGTAAGGCTGCTTTTACTCCAATTGCAGCTGGCAATCCAAAACCCATAGTTCCTAAGCCTGCACTACTAATCCATTTTCTTGGAGAATTCCTAAGATATTGAGCAGCCCACATCTGATGTTGTCCTACATCTGTAGTTACATAAGCATCGGGTGAAAGTTCCCTCACTTTTAAAAGAACCTCCTGGGGATAAATTTCTCCTTCTTTAGGTGGGTCATATAAAGGGTGTTTATTTTTCCAAAAATCAATTTTTTCTAACCATTTTTTCGTCTTACAAGTAAATTTGTTACTTAGATATTGTTCATTAATTTTGAGAACAGCTTTAGAAACATCAGAAACAATTGCAACATCTACACGTCTATTTTTATTAACTTCTGCCGGATCAATATCAATGTGAATTACCTTTGCATTAGTTGCAAAAGTATCTAATTTCCCTGTCACCCTATCATCAAATCTAGCTCCAATCGCAATTAAAAGATCGCATTCTGTAACAGCGAAATTTGCGTAAGCAGTTCCATGCATTCCTAACATCCCTACTGATAAATTGTCTTTTTCATCAAAAACGCCCTTTCCCATTAAGGTTGTGGTGACTGGTATTTGATAATTCTTTGCCAAAGTTTTTATTTCATCATGAGCCCCTGAAGATATTGCTCCACCTCCCACGTATAAAAGAGGTCTTTCAGAATCTTCTATTAATTTAATTGCTTTATTGATATCGCAATCGTTAATTTCTCCATTCCTTTTAAATCCTTTAGGAATAATCTCACCGGGCAAAACTCTTTGGTAATTAAAGAATTCCTGACCTACATCTTTAGGTATATCAATTAAGACAGGGCCAGGTCTTCCAGATGAGGCTATAAAAAAAGCTTCAGAAACTACTTTCGCAATATCTGAAGGATCTCTTATTACCCATGAATGTTTCACTATTGGAAGAGTTATCCCAAAAATATCAGTTTCTTGAAAAGCATCTGTCCCAATAGCAGGTCTTGGGACTTGACCTGTAACTACAACAAGCGGGACTGAATCCATTTGCGCAGTGGCAATTCCAGTTACCAAATTTGTTGCACCTGGGCCTGAGGTCCCAAAACATACTCCTACTTCACCAGTAGATCTTGCATATCCATCAGCCGCATGTGAACCACCTTGTTCATGCCTAACCATATAATGCTTTAACCAACCTTCTTGTTCTGCCTTATGCACAGCATCATATATTGGTAGTATGGCTCCTCCGGGATATCCAAATATAACTTTTACCCCATGAATTTTTAAAGAATCCATTAGTGCATCTGCACCAGTTATCCAAACTGGATTTTTATGTTTTGAACTACCCTTTGAAAAGGATCTCGAAGTAAGGGTCACTAAAGAAATTCAATATTTACTATAAATATTAAACTTAATTAAATACTTTTGCCTCATTTAGAAATGTAATGTCAGAAATGTATTCAAAAAAATTATAAGTCAATTTAAAATTTTTAAATAAATTTCACTTGTTCTTTATAAAATACCTAATTTATGAAGAGGTCCAGAGCCTGAGATAAGTTCAATAAAAAGCACAAGGAAAATAATCATTGCAACCCTCCCGTTCCAAACTTCTGAACTATTATTCCAACCCCATTGCCACTTCTCTTGGGGATAAAGTTTTACTTTTTCAGGCAACTGAGAAGCCTCCTCTATATTAATTAGAGGTCCTTCCAAACAGGAAATCACTAGATCACTAAGGCCTTCAATAAAAGTAGGATGGGTATTTAAAGCCTTAACTCTCCGAAAGTTTTTAATACCAGCCTTTTCAGCAATTTCTTTATATTCAATATCAATTTCTTGCAATGTTTCGATATGCTCTCCAACAAAACTAATAGGGACCACAATCAGATCATTAACATTTGACCTTCCAAGATCAGCTAACACTTCTTCTGTATAAGGCTTCAACCATTCAACAGGACCAACTCGACTTTGATAAGAAAGTGTATGCGGGTTACTATGCCCTAAACATTTTTCCAGCTCATTTATAATTAACAAAGAACAATCTTCAATTTGTTGTTTATAAGGGTCTCCAGCTTCTTCTACGTAACTCTTAGGGACTCCATGAGCAGTAAAAAATATATGAGCTTTTGAAGGTGATTCACAAAGTGAAATTTGTTCAGAAATTAATTCGACCATAGACTTTAAATAACCTGCTTGACTGAACCAACTCCTTACACATCTCATTGGTACCTTCTTAAATTCATTATCGGAATCTCGCAATTTTTTTAATTCCCTAAAGCTCGAACCACTAGTACTTATCGAAAAATGTGGATACAAGGGTATTACAACAACTTGATCTATGCCATCTGCTTTCATATCAGCAATTGCTGATTCGGTAAAAGGATGCCAATACCTCATAGCAATATAAGTAGTAGCATTAAACCCTTTATCCCTTAATTTAGATTGTAATTCTCTTGCTTGTTGTTCAGTTATCCTTCTGATAGGTGAACCTCCACCTATTGAAAGGTAGGCCTGTTGTGAAGTAGTACTCCTAAGCGTACTAATTAACCAAGCTAGGGGCTTTTGAAAAACAGGGAATGGAGTCCTGATTATTTCTGGATCAGAAAAGAGATTATATAAGAATGGGCCAACATCAGTAATGCGTTCAGGCCCTCCTAAATTCATTAGTAAGACGCCTATTCTATCCATTTAAAATTTATGGAGATTGAAAATAAACATTTAAAACGTCATTATAAGGTCAATTATATAAGTAAATGAATTTAATTCAGGAAATTAATAATGTCAATGATAAATTTGCTACTCAAGGCAGCAAGCTAAAAATTGAGAAAAGAGGAGAGAAATTAAATATCCGTGGTTCACTACCCTCTAAAGAAGATAAAAATAACTTTAAAATTCAAAGAATATCTCTTGGTTTAAAGGCTGATATTTTTGGGTTAGAGGAGGCCAAAAAAAAATTACAATTAATTAATTTGCAATTGGAATTGAATCAATTTGATTGGATTAATTGGATAGGCAAACCTTTTAAAAAGGAAATAAAAGATGGTTTTGAATTCCCAAATAGATTAAATCAATTTGAGGAATTTTTTTTTAAAGAAAATAAAAGTGATTTTCGAACCAGCACTAGAAAAACCACTTGGAGAAGTTCTTACAAACCATATATGAAAAGAATCCTAAATATTTACAATGATTATGAGAATGAAGCTTTAGAAAAAATATTTCAAAAAACACTTGAAAGTTATAAGGAAGGCACTAGAAGTAGGAAACAGTGTGCTACTTCTTTAAGTGTTTTGGCTAAGTTTTTGGACATTAAACTTCCAGAAGATTGGAAATTAAATTCCAGAGGATATGGTCTGAACAAAGCAGGCTTTAGGGATCTCCCTAAAGACGAGTTGATAGAAAAACTGTGGGAGACGATACCAAACAAGTCTTGGAAATTTGTTTTTGGTTTGATGGCTACATATGGATTGAGGAATCATGAAGTATTTTTTTGTGATTTAAGTTCTCTTACTAATTTTGGGGACAAAATTATTAGAGTTTTACCTACCACTAAAACTGGGGAACATCAAGTTTGGCCATTTCATCCTGAATGGGTTGAAAAGTTCGAATTATCAAAACTTGGTGAAAATCCAGAACTATTACCAAATATTAATAGAGACCTTAAAATTACAACCTTACAAAATATTGGAAAAAAAATTACAGATCAGTTTAAGCGGTACTCTTTACAAATAAAACCTTATGATCTAAGGCATGCTTGGGCAGTAAGAACAATTTTTTATGATTTACCTGATACTGTAGCTGCCAGAATGATGGGACATTCGGTTAGTTTACATACTCAAACTTATCATCACTGGATTACTAAAAGAGATCAACAACAGGCAGTGAATAATGCACTTTTAAAAGTTAAAAGAGTTAAAAATATTTAAAGATTTATAATAATAAAATAAAAATAAGGGTCTTATGAAAGAGAAACCTTCATCTTCCGAGAAAATGTTTAACCTCGATAATCAAGCAAATAAACTTGGAATGGGAGGTAAAATAGCGCCAGATAGCGATGAAAGCTCATATAAAAAAAGAATGCAGCAAAGAAAAAATATTCAATCCGAAAGACTACAAATTAGAAAAACAAAAAAAGGATTATTGATTGTTTTCACAGGAAATGGAAAGGGCAAGACAACTGCATCTTTAGGTATGGCTTTAAGGACGATAGGGCATGGCTATAAAGTAGCAATAATTCAATTTATCAAAGGCGGCTGGACCACTGGAGAGGCAAAAGCACTTAAAATCTTTTCTTCAAACCTATCTTGGCATTCATTAGGAGAGGGATTTACTTGGGAAACACAAGACAGAGTAAGAGATGAAAAATTAGTTCAAGAGGCTTGGCAATTAGCCAAAAAATACATACAAAACGAATCCTATAAACTTATCATTCTTGATGAAATTAATATTGCGACAAAACTTGGTTATCTTGCACCCGAAGAAATAATCACTTTTTTAAAAAGCTTAAATAATAGAAAAAATCATATTGTTTTAACTGGAAGGGGAGCATCTGATTCAATTATCAATTACGCTGATCTAGTTACAGAAATGAAACTAATAAGACATCCATTTAAAGATCAAGGAATAAAAGCACAAAAGTGTGTTGAATTTTAGTTGAAGTAAATTATTATTTAAAATTTTCTTTAGGCAAGTTTAGAAATGTTTAAAGACGCAAGCAATATCTGAACAAAAAATAAATTTGGTGTATTTACTTGCTAAGGTCTTAAAAGTACAATCATTGAATGACTTACAAAAGAGTTCTCTTAAAACTTAGTGGTGAAGCACTAATGGGTGAAAAACCTTATGGTATTGATCCTGCTATAGTTCAGTCAATTGCAGAGGATGTTTCAAAAGTAGTCGAAAATAATGTGCAACTTGCAATAGTTGTTGGGGGCGGGAATATTTTTAGAGGCCTTAAAGGGTCTGCAGATGGCATGGATAGAGCTACAGCTGATTATGTTGGGATGCTCGCAACAGTAATGAATGCTATTTCACTTCAAGATGGTTTAGAAAGAGTAGGAGTTGCAACTAGAGTTCAAACTGCAATAGAAATGCAGGAAATTGCAGAACCCTATATCAGAAGAAGAGCAATGAGACACCTTGAAAAAGGGAGAGTTGTGGTCTTCGGAGGTGGATGCGGAAATCCATTTTTCACAACTGACACTACGGCCGCTCTGAGGGCAGCGGAGATAAATGCTGAAGTTGTTATGAAGGCGACCAAAGTTGATGGAGTATATAATCGTGATCCTAATAAATTTAAAGATGCAAAAAAATATGCCTCTCTTAGTTATCAGCAAGTTCTTAGCGATGAAATTGCAGTAATGGATAGTACTGCAATTGCACTATGCAAAGATAATAATATCCCTATCATGGTATTTGATATATTCAAAAAAGGGAACATTTCTAAAGCTGTTGCTGGAGATCCTATAGGTTCATTAATTAGCTAAAGCTTATTTAAATTTTTTTTATTATGAAAGAACAAGAAATTCAAGAAAATATGAATAAAAGTATTGAAGCAACACAAAGAAACTTTAATACAATTAGGACAGGCAGAGCTAATGCTTCATTGCTAGACAGAGTAAGTGTTGAGTATTACGGAGCAGAAACACCAATTAAATCACTTGCCACAATAAGCACCGTTGATTCACAAACAATATCAATTCAACCGTTTGATATTTCATGTTTACAAGCAATTGAGAAATCTATTTCTATGAGTGATTTAGGTATTACTCCAAATAATGATGGTAAAGTAATAAGAATAAATGTTCCTCCTTTAACAGAAGAAAGAAGAAAAGAATTCTGTAAATTAGCCTCTAAATATGCAGAGGAAGGAAAAGTAGCTTTGAGAAATATCAGAAGAGATGCTGTTGATAAAGAAAAAAAAGACGAAAAAGAAGGTCTTATTTCTATTGACGAATCGAGAGATAATCAATCTGAAATTCAGAAAATTACTGATAAAAATATTGCCTTAATAGAAACTAAATTGTCTGAAAAAGAAAAGGAAATTCTAAAAGTTTGATAGGATTTGACGTCGTAATCATTGGTGGAGGTTTATCAGGATCTTCCACCGCTCTTAATCTATCAAAGAAAGGATATTCAGTTTTAATTATCGAAAAAGAAAAATCCCAAGATTACAAACCATGTGCGGGTGGAATGGCATCCTCAATGCAAAGATTTATTCCTCTAGATATAAAAGATTCCATAGAATCAAAAATTAAGAATGTTGAATTTAGATGGAAGGCCTCAGATAATGTAACTGCTGATCTGACTGGTGAGTCCCCATTTTGGATTATTAAAAGAGAGAAGCTTGATCAATTATTTCTTGATGAGTCCTTGAGTAATGGAGCTCAGATAATGAGGCCGTTATTGATAGAAAAAATCATAAAAAAAAATGATAAATGGGAAATTACTTGCAATAACAAAACAAAATATATTACAGAATTTCTTGTAATTGCAGATGGGTCCCAATCGAAATGGGCGGGTTATTTCAATTTAGGGCCAAGAAAACCGAAATTTGCGAACACAATCTCATTAAGATTGAAAGGTTTAGGTGAAATACCTAAAGATGCAGTTAGATTTGAGTTTGGATTTATAAAATATGGTTTTGCATGGGCATTCCCCTTAAGAGAAAGCTTAAATATTGGTTTAGGTACTTTTATAAATAATGGTCTCCTAGAAAATCAGGCTATAAATAAACAAGTAATCAGAAGCTTCGGTTTTGATGATTTTCCTCATAAAACAATTAGTAAGAAACTGAGAATATGGAATGGCTTCCACTCAATTAATGGTGACAATGTTTTAGCGGTTGGAGATGCAGCATCTCTATGTGATCCATTTTTAGCTGAAGGAATTAGACCATCTTTAATTAGCAGTTATTATGCTGCAGAATATATAGATCAGTGCCTATCAGGAAAAGTAGATGATTTAAATCTTTATACGAAAAAAATTAACAACATTTGGGGGAAATCAATGGCTTGGGGGAGGAGAATAGCTCAGGTTTTTTATAGATTTCCTAGAACTGGATACCAATTAGGTGTTAAAAGAAAAACAGCACCCAAACGTATTGCTCAAATATTATCAGGAGAAATGAGTTATGAAGATATTGCAAAAAGAGTTATCAGAAGACTTTTAACAAAAAGTGGGACTTAATTTTTTTGATACAAACTAAAATTTAGTTAGCAGAAATCAATTTATGATTTTTAATTTCAGAATATCTTTGAAGCAGAAGTTCTTCCAATTCTTCTATAGCCTTACTGAATCCAGTGATACCTTCACTAAGCTTCTCACTCGCCATCTGATCATCTAACATACTTAATCTGAAATCTTTTTCTTCAAAATCGTAGTCAATAGAATTATTAATTTGGGTACTAACATCTAATTTTCTAATTAACTCTCCTTTTTCTTTTTTCAGTTCCTCAAGAAATTTTGGTGCAATTGTTAAAAGATCGCAACCTGCTAATTCTTTTATTTCATCAAGATTTCTAAAACTGGCTCCCATTACTTCTGTCTTAAATCCCTTTTCTTTAAAGTACTTATAAATTTGCGTAACCGAAATAACGCCAGGGTCTTCAGCACCAACAAAATTAGTTTTACCAGTTTTCGCTTTATGCCAATCTAATATACGGCCAACGAACGGAGAAATTAGAGTTATCTTTGCATTGGCACAAGTTACAGCTTGGCAGAAGTTAAAAAGTAAAGTCAAGTTGCACTTAATACCCTCTTTTTCCAAAATTTCAGCAGCCTTAATTCCCTCCCAAGTTGCCGCAATCTTAATCAAAATTCTTTCTCTTTCAATTCCAAAATTTTTGTAAAGATTGATCAATTTTCTCGCTTTTTCCACAGTAGCTTCAGTGTCAAAGCTCAGTCTTGCATCAACTTCTGTAGATACTCGCCCTGAAATAATTTTTAATATCTCTTTTCCAAAAAATACTGAAACTTGGTCAACAGTTTCTTTAATTAATTCAATTTCAGAGAATCCTTGGGGCAATACATTTTCTGAACTTTCTAAAGCTTTATCAATTAATTTCACATAATCAGGATTCTTAGCAGCAGCAAGTATTAGCGATGGATTGGTAGTGGCGTCCCTTGGTTGAAATTTTTTTATCGAATCTAAATCTCCAGTATCGGCAACAACTACGGTCATTGAGGACAATTGTTCTAAAATTGATTTCATATCTGGGTAATCATATATATATATACATAAACTAGCTTTTATTCCAAATGAAATCATCTGATAATGAACTAAATATTTATATAATTGAAAAATTTTAGGGTTTTTTAACAATCATTCCATGATCTTTAATCTTAGGAGGTATTTTTTCAATTACAATCAAACTCTCGATAATTTCTTTCGCAACTGGTACAGCAACAGTTGAACCATAGGCATATGATTTAGATGGCTCATCAACGACTACTAGGACAACGTATTTCGGATCATTAACTGGTAAGGTCGCCACAAAACTGCAAACTTTTTTACTTGTATACGAACCATTTAAGGCTTTTTGAGAAGTGCCCGTTTTCCCAGCTATCCTATAACCATCGATTTTTACTCCAGATCCACTACCTTTTTCAACTACACTCTCCATCCATTCAAGAACAGTTTTCGAGGCATCGTGTGAAAAAAATTGTTTTTTTGGATTTTTATTAACTCTTTCATTGAAAGTTGAGGTTACATGTGGAGTCACTTCAAAACCCCCATTTGCAAGAGCCGCATGAAGTTGAACCAATTTAAGTGGCGAGATTGAGAACCCTTTACCAAAAGAAGTTACGGCAGGCTCAATTGATTGATTTACAAATAAATCTTTTCTCTTTAGTTGGCCAGCAGTTGATTCAAATAAATCAGTCTCTAAATTATTATTTATACCTAAATTTTTTAGCCAATCCCAATAAATTGTGGGGTCTAAATTTTGCATTATTTTTACCATCCCAACATTACTTGAAACCTGTAATACTTCTGGATAGTTAATATATCCGTTGCCTTTTTTATCCCAATTAGAAAGTGTCCATCCTCCAACATTTATCTTTCCAATATCTTCAACTAATCCATCTTTTCGGATTACTTTTTCTTCCAAAGCTAAGGCAAGATTAATAGGTTTAAAAGTTGAACCAGGCTCAAATAAATCTTGAGAATACCAACCTCTAAACAATTCAGAATCGTACTGCCAGAATTTATTTGGATCATATGACGGAAATGTTACCAAGGAAAGAATTTGACCATTATTAACATCCATAACTATGGCAAATCCCTTCTTTGCTTTCCATTTACGTACTTGCTTTGATAATGCATTGAATGACGATTTCTGTAATTTTGAATCTATAGTTAGGCCTAAATTTTTGTAATCAGAAATAAAATCACCTGGTGCTGAATTATCAGGTAGAGGAGTTCCATCTCCTCCTCTTTTTATTAAATAACTTTTATTAAAAACTTTAATTTGATTATCCAAATAAAGCTCTAAACCTGCTGAAGCTTTATTCTCATCATTAACAAAACCGACAAGATTAGAGTAAAGCTCCCCTTGTGGATAATATCTCTGCGAATATTTAAACAAATCAAGACCGCTTATTTGAAGTTTCTTAATCTTTTCTGCATTCTCTTCAGAAATTCTATCCAAAAGCTTGATACCACTCATTTTTTTATTAAATTTCCCCAAGAGTATTTCATCATTAATATTCACGATAGGCGACAGTTTTTTTGTAACTTCTTCAATACTGCGTACTCTATTATTTGAATCACC
Source organism: Prochlorococcus sp. AG-347-L02 (assembly GCA_003281255.1). Taxonomy (GTDB): domain Bacteria; phylum Cyanobacteriota; class Cyanobacteriia; order PCC-6307; family Cyanobiaceae; genus Prochlorococcus_A. The sequence goes on along the minus strand of QCCL01000001.1, from coordinate 5,486 downwards.
AGGAAAATTAAAATATTTTGGATGGGCCCATAATTTATAGAGCGGTTTATCGTAAGCAATTAGTCTATTATTTCTATCAACAATTGATCTCCTTTTTTTTAAGGAGTTAGTTTTAGAAGACTGTATTAATCTAGCTTTCCTTTGCAAATCAGAGGCATTAAAGACTTGTAATTTAATTAACCTACCAAACAAACAAAATATTAATAACAAGCTAAAAATATAGAGAAATTTAAATCTTTTTTGATCAAGGGGCATTAGATGAACAATATTTTTGTATTTTTTCATCAATATCCCCTTTGATATTTGCTATCACTAAAACCTTCAATGAAACTACTTAAATTTTTCCTAGATAAACCTTCTTTTTTTTCTGTGAGTTTATCAAGATAGATTAAATCTTCTGGTTTAGTTTTTCTATAAATATTTAGAGACTCAAGTTTACTAATATAATATTCCTCAATTTTAGAAATATACTCAATGAGATTATTATTGATAACTCTTGTGTTAGATAAGTTTTTATATGTATTTGACCATTTCCTTTGACTATCAAAAGAAAGGAACAATAAGGTAAAAATTAATGCCAATAGAGAAATATTAATGGTGTCGAAAATATTATGTATTAATTTGATATTAATTATGAATATTTTTTCGAAATTTTTTTTACTTTCATTTGAAACTTTTTTTTTTAAATTAAGTTGATTCCCATAAGGTTTCATCTATTATTTATTTTTTAAATGAAAGAGGTGTTATTAATTAAATAAACATCTTTTTGGTTGATTCGCAAGTAAGAAATGAAATTCTTTATGTCCTTAATAAGAACAAATTTACGAAAGTCAATCCATTCCATAAAGAATGCATAATCACAGAAGAAAACAAACTCCCTGAAGCAATTCTTGTAATTCCTAATCCAATACCTAGAACGAATAATGGCGGCATTTCTCCCAAACTTAAATGTGCTAACGCAAAAATAAAAGCTGAAACTATGATGCCTGGAATTATTCCAAACTCTCTTGAAAGAGTTGGCAGTAAAATACCGCGAAATATAATCTCCTCAAATAGAGGGGCTAATAGAGTTGTTGTTACAAATAATAGAAAAAATGATAAATAATTATTATTGTTGAGAACAATTTCCAGCAAAGGATTACTACCATTCTGATTATCGATCAGACTATTCATAATTAAAGAAATCAATAAAACAAAAGGAACAATTGTTAACCAACCTTTAATTCCCTGAATTATTGGATATTTTATTGGCAAGAAATTGAACTGTAAATAATCCTTTTTAAAAGTAAATTCACCATTCAAAGATTTAATTTGATAATAAACTATCCCTAATGGAGGAATAGCCATAAAAAGATATCCAAAGAATATTTTAAAAGATTGAGACAATTCATTAGAGATATTTTTAGAAAAAAGTTCAACCAAACTGATAGAAAACAAAGGTGATACTACTTCTCCTAAAACAACAAATCCCCCTGCAATTAATAAAACCATATCTATTAATTCTAAATCTAAAGATTTAAATTCTGGCCAACTAAACTTCTTCAAAGATATGATGGTCCATAATATTTTTAAAGCCAGAATAGATCCAATAAGTATTGTTAAAAGTGGTATTAGTCTGATGGCTAATATTTTTAAAAACATTTTGCTTGAATATGATTTTGTTATTAATGAACTATCGTCAAAATCAAATTCCCTGCTTAAAAGGTGATATAAAAATCTATCACCTTTAAATAAATCAAATCTTTCAGAATTTGGTTTATATGAATTATTGTTGGATTTTTTTTCTATCTCATCAATCAGAAATTTAAAGTTTTTATTTTCAAAATCTTTGGATATATTTTTATAGATTATAGGATCATTCGATTCTGAAGAAATTATTCGAATTAATTTATTTCTTTCTGTAAGTTCCTCAAATGAGACCGCAACGAGTGATTTATTTATTTGATCAACCGGATCATTAATAATAAAAAATCTTTTGAGATTTACAGGTATTGATTGGACCGATAATTCAGCAATTTCTTGCTCTTTTTGACTTATATCAAATGAAACAGATGGTCTATTTAAACTATCTCTTAAGCCTTGCTGCCATACAAAAAAAGTTATGACTACAGAAATAAAAGCTAAAATGAGTTTTGACTTAGAAATATTTTTAAAGATCATAATTTATTATATTATTGAAAACTATACTTAGTTATCATTGAAAATCCTCATATTTATGTATCTATTTTAATCACGCCATGAGATGATTAAATTATCTTAATTTTCAAATTTATATAATGGCTATACGATTAGTTTTAGTTAGGCATGGACTAAGCAGTTTCAACGCAAAAGGATTAATTCAAGGAAGAACAGATGATTCATTATTAACTGATGAAGGATATGAACAAGCCCGACAAGCAGGAAAAGCATTATCAAAAATAAACTTTGATAAAATCTATTCCTCCCCACTTGTAAGAGCGGCAGAAACTGCAAAAACAATAAAAAAGACATTCAAGAAAGAACAAAATATTGTATTCGATGATAATTTGCTAGAGGTGGATCTTAGTGAATGGTCTGGTTTAAAAATTGATGAAATAAAAAAGAAATTTCCAGAAATTTATCCTATATGGAAAAATGATCCAGAAAATCTAATCTTAAAAAGAAATGACAATAAAACTTATAAACCAATCCAAGAGTTATTTTTTCAAGCAACAAATTTTGTAGAAAATATTTTAAAAATTTATCTAGGCAAAGATGATGTAAATATTTTAATTGTAGGACATAATGCGATTCTCAGATGTTTAATTCTCTTATTATTAGGAAAGCCTAAGCAAGGTTTTAGGAAAATAAGATTAGAAAATGCCTCTTTCTCTATACTCAATATTTCAAGGAAAGATAACTTGTTTAAGACCCAAATTGAATGCTTAAATCAAACTTCCCATCTGAATAAAAATATTCCAAATCAAATTGGAGATTCAAGAATATTTCTAGTAAGGCATGGTGAAACTAATTGGAACAAAGAAGGTAGATTTCAAGGCCAAATTGATGTCCCTTTAAATGAAAACGGGAAAGATCAAGCTAGAAAGACCTTTGAATATTTGAGAAATATTTCTTTCAATAAGGCATTTTCAAGTTCAATGCATAGGCCTTATGAGACTGCACAAATAATCCTTCAAAATATCCAAGATTTAGAAATAGAAAGAATAGATTCACTTATAGAAATTAGTCACGGATTGTGGGAGGGTAAACTGGAAGCAGAAATCAGAGAAAAGTGGCCTTATTTACTAAAAACTTGGCATGATAAACCCGAAGAAGTAATAATGCCCGAAGGTGAATCTATAAAAGATGTATCAGAAAGAGCCGTAGAAGCTTTTGAAAAAATTTGTTTATCTCAGAAGGCTCATGATCTAAGCCTTCTGGTTGCTCATGATGCAGTCAATAAAACTCTAATTTGCAACATCCTTGGGATTAATTATTCAAATATTTGGATGATAAAACAAGGTAATGGCGGCATAACTATAATTGACCTTTTTAATGATCCCCAAAAGCCCCCTGTGATTAGCGCTCTTAACATTACAACACATCTAGGAGGAATAATTGATTCAACTGCTTCAGGAGCACTTTAAGTTAAAACCCATTTTAAAAATTTATTTTGATGATGTCAGAGTCAGAAAAAAGGTTTTATTTATTTAAAAAGCCAACTTGACTAAGAGGCCAAAATCTGAAATATGCTTTACCAATTATCTCTTTTTTATGAAGAAATTTACTTCCAGGCCAATATCTTCCATCCCAGCTATTTGACCTATTATCGCCTAAAACTAAAAAATGATCTTCTGGAACTTTTATGTTTTCAAATTTTCCACATTGATTAAACAATGATAATCCGCACTTATAAGAGACATAAGGTTCAGGAATTAATTTATTATTTATTATTAATTCACCCTTTGTGTTTACACTTACAATTTCTCCTGGAAGTGCAACCACTCTTTTAATATAAGCATCGCAAGCTTGATCCCTCAAACCAGGAATAAAAGTCATTGGAGGAAAACTCATAAAAAAACAATATCTTTTTTTTGGTAAAGGCTTAGATCTTGATGAAATTAATTTTTCGTCAAAGGAGTAAGGTGAGTTAAAAACAACAATATCTCCTCTTTCTGGTAAAGAGTGTCTTAGCGAAAATTTTTCAATAATTAACCTATCGTTTATTTGTAATTCTGGGAGCATTGAACCAGAAGGGATATAACGTGGTTCTGCGAAAAATGATCGACAAGAAGAAACAAAAAAAGTTAATAGAATTAGTAGACCCCATTCTTTTATAAAACTTTTTATGGAAGCAGGCATAGGATTAATAAAATCTTGATTTTCTAAACTTATTTAAAATCTTTTGCATATTCAATTTCGTTAAAACCTAATATTACTTTTTTTCCTTCGTAAATCAAAAATGGTCTTTTTATTAATTTGCCATCACTTAAAAGAAGTTGAATAATTTCTTCCTTTGACAAACGATCAATATCAAGTTTAAGAGTTTTAAAGGATTTACCTCTTGTATTAAAAATCCTTTTCTTATCACCAGAGTATTGTTCTAGGGCTAGATTTAAATAATTAACAATTGGAGGTTCTTTTACAATATCAATTAACTGAAATTCAAAATCTTTGCTTTTAAGCCACTTTGCAGCTTTTCGGCATGTAGAGCATTTTAAATAACTATAAAAAATTATTTTTTTCAATTTAATTTACTAATATTTGATTTCTTAAGTACTTTAAAGTTTTTCTTTTTTAGAGGCATACAACTTTTCAATAAATTTTCAACTACATCAAAATCCCTCCAACCATCGATTTGAACTGTTCTTCCATCGAGTCCTTTACTTGTTCTAAAAAATTCTGCAACATCCTCAAGCTGATTAGGAGCAATTTGATTAATACTCACTATATTAGCCTGCCTAGGATTAGCCATAGGCACACATAAAAGTTTTCCATCATATGCACCACAATCATGCATATCCAAAACTCCAATAGGTCTAGCTTTTATTAGACAACCCGCAAAAGTAGGTTCGTCCATTATCACCATTGCATCAAGGGGAGCTCCATCATCAGCAAGGGTATTTGGGATAAAACCATAATCAAAAGGGTACCTCACTGAAGAATGTAATACTCTGTCTAGGGCCATTATTCCTGCGTCAGAGCAATATTCATATTTATTCCTACTCCCTGCAGGTATTTCAACAACAATATTCACTATTCCCTTCATTGGAGATGGAGGTATTGAACTAAGGTCCATCTTTTTTAAAATCGTGATTATGAATTATCTCGTTACCTTGAGATAAAGGTCTGCCAATTAAAATGCTTATTGAAGGTAAAAAAATTGTCAAAAAGGCAAAAATAATACCTAAAGATGTTATTGATAAACTCCTTATACTTAAGGGGTCATCATCATCTCTTTCAAAATCATTTCGAGCAGAACCATGAGAAGATTCTTCGCTTGATTTACTTTGAATAAACTGCTTTGA